>JASDSW010000020.1:0-30025 GCA_041441555.1 Aeromonadaceae bacterium | reverse complement strand
ATAGCCCCGACTGGGCGTTCACCACCTCCATAGGAGGTGGTTTTGGGATGACAATGAAAAAGCCCTCCACATGGGAGGGCTCTTAACTCGCCTCGGCTCGAACTTAGCGGTCGTTACGACCACCCTTGTCGAACTTCGGCTTGTTCTCGAACTTGCGCGGGGCATTGCGCTTGAAGTCGCCGCGGTCACCGAACGGACGGTCACGACCACCTTCTGGACGCGGACGACGATCGCCAAACGGCTTGTTGCGACGCTCGCTGCGCTCCGGCATCTGGCCGGTGAAGTGAGAAATATCCAGCTGACGACCGCAGACGCGGGCACGCTTGAGCACATCCATGGTCTCAGTCGGCATGCCTTCCGGCAGATCGACCGTGGTAAAGGTATCGAAAATTTCGATGTGACCGATGAAGGCGCTCTCGATGTTGGCTTCGTTGGCGATGGCGCCGACGATCTGGCCTGGCTTGACGCCATGCTCGTAGCCCACTTCGACGCGATAGCGCTGAGTCACCACATCCGGATGATCCTTCAGCGGACGCGGACCGGCAGACGGCACCTTGCGCTCACGACGCTGACGGTCGTCACCAAAGCGGTCGCTGCGATCGTTGCGGTCGAAACGCTCGTTGCGATCGCCGCGATCCGCCATCCGTTGGGAAGGCTCCGGCTGGCTTTCGTCCATGAACAAAGGCTCATCCCCCTTGACCATCTTGGCCAAGGCGGCACACAGGTCCAACGGCTCAACGCTGTCGTCTTGCAGAAACTCGTTGACCACTTCTTGGTACTGTTCCAGATCGTCGGACATCAGGGTGTCACGGATCTGTTGCTTGAACACTTCCATGCGGTGCTTGTTGATGTCCTGCGCGGTCGGCATGTGCATCGGTTCGATGGGCTGACGCGTGGTGTGCTCGATGGCCCGCAGCATACGGCGCTCGCGCGGAGCCACAAACAGAATGGCATCCCCGGTACGACCCGCACGACCGGTACGGCCGATACGGTGCACGTAGGATTCGGTATCGTAAGGGATGTCGTAGTTGACGACGTGGGTGATCCGCTCGACGTCCAGACCACGAGCCGCCACATCGGTGGCCACCAGAATATCGACCTGACCATTCTTGATCTTGTCGACGGTGCGCTCACGCAGCTTCTGCGGAATATCACCATGCAGCGCTTCACAGGCATGGCCACGAGCCGCCAGCTTGCTGGTCAGCTCTTCGGCAGCGGTCTTGGTGCGCACGAAGACCAGCACGGCATCGTACGGCTCAACTTCCAGCAGACGGGTCATCGCATCGAGTTTGTGCAGGCCGGAAACCAGCCAGTAACGCTGACGGACGGTGGAGGCGGTACTGGTCTTGGAGGCAATCTTGACCTCGGCCGGCTCTTGCAGGTGACGATGCGCCACACGACGGATCACATCCGGCATGGTGGCGGAGAACAGGGCGATCTGGCGATCGTGCGGGCACTGCTCGATGACCCACTCGACGTCGTCGATGAAGCCCATGCGCAACATTTCGTCCGCCTCATCCAGCACCAGGGCACGCAGGGCGCTGAGATCCAGCTTGCCCTTGCGCATCAGGTCCATGACCCGGCCCGGCGTACCGACGACCACCTGAGCACCGCGCTTGAGGGCACGGATCTGGCTGTCATAGGAGGAGCCACCGTAGATCGGCAGCACATGGAAATCCGTCATGTATTTGGCGTAGCTTTGGCACGCCTCGGCCACCTGGATCGCCAGCTCACGAGTCGGCGCCAGGATCAGGATCTGGGTGGCGTTGTCACGCGCATTCAGGCGCGACAGCAACGGCAGGGCAAAGGCCGCGGTTTTACCGGTACCAGTTTGCGCCTGACCCAGGATGTCACGGCCTTCCAGCAGTGGCGGGATCGCCGCGGCCTGGATGGGCGATGGGGTTTCATAACCCACGTCCAGCAAGGCTTTGAGGATCGGTTCAGCAATACCAAGCTCGGCAAAGCTCGGCAGATTTTCAACTTCAGACATAAGTTCTTCCGGTTAAGAGGAATGGGAACGGGCTCCTAGCGGCAAGGTCTCTCTCTTACGTCGCTGCTGGCCCGGTATTGCAAGGGGGGCAGATTATATACACAGCTTAGATGGTTTGTCGCGAGAAATGTGACAATTATCTCATTCAGTTGGTTTTTTCTTCAGTATGGCCAGGGTGATGCGGCTGGTGCAGATCAGCCGCTGCCGCTCGTCGTGGATCTCGATTTGCCACAGCTGAGTGGTGGCACCGAGGTGCAGAGGTCGGGTTGTCCCCGTCACCACCCCGTCCCGTTTGGCCCGCACATGGTTGGCATTGATCTCCAGCCCCACGCAGCAGTGCGCTCGATCGACACAGAGATTGCCCGCCACCGACCCCAGGGTCTCGGCCAACACCACGGAGGCTCCGCCATGCAGCATTCCCAGCGGCTGATGAGTCTGCGGCCCCACCGGCATGGTGGCGCACAGATAGTCATCGCCCACCTCGCTGTAACAGATACCCAGATGGGCAACCAGCGTATTCGTGGAGCCCAGATTGAGACTCTCCAGCGTGAAGTCCCGCTTCCAGATGGCCATCGGTTTCTCCTGCATCAATGACAAGGGCGCGACCTGCGCCGCGCCCTCGATTCTAACATTTTGACCTTGATGCGTCCGCCCCATCCGGCGCGGAGCTCGGGCATCACAGCAGCGAAAGCAACGCCTGCAATGGATGGCGCAGCTTCTCGCCCTCCATCCGTTTGACCTGACTGCGGCAGGAGTAGCCGGTGGCCAGACACTGCGCCTTGGGCAGGGTCGCCAGCGCCGCCCCCCAACTCATCTGGTAGATGTGCTGTGAATCTTCCAGGTGCTTGACATCATGGCCGTAGGTGCCGGCCATGCCGCAGCAGCCGACCGCCACCGGTTTGAGCTCGGCGCCCAGGTGAGCAAACAGCTTGCCCCAGTCGCCATGGGTCGAGGGTTTGACCGTCTTCTCGGTGCAGTGGGCCAACAGGTAAAACTGCGGCTTCTCCTCGCGCTGCCGTCCCTCGACCTGCGACAGGATCGAGAGCAGCCACTCCTGCGGCAGCAGCACGTTGAAGTCGCCCCGCGCCTCGCCGAGCGCCTTGGCATACTCATCGCGATAGCAGAGCACCATGGCCGGATCCGGCCCGACCATGGGGATCCCCAGGTGATGCAGTCGGTTGAAGAACTGCGCGGCATTGGCGGCGGTGCGGGCGAAACTGCGCAAGAAGCCCTTGATATGCTGCGGCTTGCCGTTGGGTTTGAACGGCAGCAACAGCGGGCGGAAACCCAGCTTCTCGATCAGCAGGATCAGATCCCGCACCACAGGGGCATCGTAGTAGGAGGTGAAGGGATCCTGCACCACCAGCACCACCTTCTGCCGCTCGGTCGCCGAGAGTCTCTCCAGCGCCTCAAGATTGAACAAGGTGGCGCCATGCCCCGCCAGCTCCTGCTTGAGGGTCGGTTCGATCAGCAACGGCACATCGACCATGCCGATACTCTTCTCGGTCGCCTTCTGCACCCACTGCTGTTTGAGAAAGAAGTTGACGACGCCCGGCGCCTTGGCCATCAGAGGCGCATAGGACTCCACCGTTGCCACGAAGTAATCCTTGGCCGGTCGCAGATAGCGCTGGTGATAGAGTTCGATGAAGCGGGAGCGGAATGCCGGCACATCGACCTTGATCGGGCACTGGCTGGAGCAGGCCTTGCAGGCCAGACAGCCCTGCATCGCCTCCATCACCTCGTGGGAGAAGTCATACTCACCACGGGCCTTGCTCAGGGTATTGCGCACCCGGCCCACCAGCTCGCGCCAACGAAGACCACCGTGGTGGATCTCCAGCTCTTCGGTCAACGGGTTGAAACCCTGAGCCTCGAGCTGACGCAGCCATTCGCGCATCAGGGTGGCCCGCCCCTTGGGAGAGTGACGGCGATCGCCGGTCAACTTGAAGGAGGGGCACATGGGCGAGCTGAGCTCGAAGGTAAAGCAGAGGCCGTTGCCATTACAGGAGACGGCATCGGCAAAGCTGTCGCGGACGGCAATCGGGATCTGCCGATCATAGGCGCCTCGCTTGGTCGCATCGACCGAGACCAGGGGCTCATCCACGCCGATCGGGGTACAGATCTTGCCCGGGTTCAGCCGGTTGAAGGGGTCAAACGCCGCCTTGACCCGACGCAGCTCGTCAAACAGGGCACCAAAATAGGCCGGGCCATACTCGGAGCGGAAACCGCGACCATGCTCCCCCCACATCAGGCCGCCATATTTGGCGGTCAGCGCCACCACCCGATCGGAGATGGTGCGCAGCACCACCTCCTGCTCGGGATCGCACAGATCGAGGGCCGGACGGACATGCAAGACGCCGCAGTCGACGTGGCCAAACATGCCGTAGGCCAGTTGATGCTCATCGAGCAGAGCACGGAACTCCATGATGAAATCGGCCAGCTTCTCCGGCGGCACCGCCGTGTCTTCGGTAAAGGCCACCGGCTTCTTGCGCCCCTTGGCGTTGCCCAAGAGACCTACCGCCTTCTTGCGCATGGCGTAGATGGTCTCGATGCTCGCCAGTTCATCACAGACTTGATAACCGATGACACCGCCCTGCCCGGCCGCCATCAGCGCATCGAGCTTGGCGGTCAGCGCCAGGACCTTGCGCGCCTGTTCCTCGGCATCGTCGCCGGCAAACTCGACGATGTTTATGCCCATCATGTTCTTGCCCGGCACATCCTCGATCAGGGATTTGACCGAGTGCCAGATGATGTCGCCGCGGGCCAGATCCAGCACCTTGGAGTCAACGGTCTCCACCGACAGCGCCTCGGCCGCCACCATCACGGTGGCATTGCGCAGCGCCGACTCGAAGCTGTCGTACTTGACGTTGACCAGGGTACGGAAGGTCGGAATTGGGGTCAGATCCAGCTTGGCCTCGGTGACGAATGCCAAGGTCCCCTCGGAGCCGCAGATGAGACGGCTCAGATCCACCGTTTCCGTAGCCGGCTCGTAGACATGCTTGAGATCGTAACCGGTGAGAAAACGGGTCAGTTGCGGGAAGGTGGCCTCAATCTCGTCGCGTTTATCGCGAGCAGTCGCCAGCACCTGACGGTAGATGGCCCCTTCGCGATCCTCGCGCGCCAGCTTGGCGTCCAGCTCGGTGCCGGTCACCGGCTTGGCCTCCAGCACGCTGCCGTCTTCCAGCACGGCGGTCACCGCCAGCACATGGGCGGAGGTCTTGCCGTAAACCAAAGAGCCCTGACCGGAGGCATCGGTGTTGATCATTCCGCCGATGGTGGCGCGGTTACTGGTCGACAGCTCCGGTGAGAAGAAGAGGCCATGAGGCTTTAAGAATTCGTTGAGCTTATCCTTGACCAAACCCGCCTGCACCCGCACCCAGCGCTCTTGCAGATTGAATTCGAGGATGCCATGCATGTGGCGCGACAGATCGACGATAAGGCCATCGGTCAACGACTGGCCATTGGTGCCAGTCCCGCCGCCACGGGCCGTGAAACGGATCTCGCGAAACTTCGGCTCCCGGGCCAGGGTCGTCAGCAATACCAGATCGGCAGAGCTGCGCGGAAACAGCACGGCTTGCGGCAGCCATTGGTAGACACTGTTATCGGTGGCGACGGCCAGACGACTCGAGTAGGAACTCTCGACGTCACCGGCAAAGCCGGCGGCGATAAGCGCCTCAAGAAAGGTGTGATAAACCGGGGTAATTCCATCCTGGATATTCAGTCTCGGGATCATGGCTGCCTGACTTCCTTAGGTTGCCACCTCGACCGGGCGAGGTTCACGAAAAAATGGGCTATATGTATAGCAGCCACGCCCCGCGAACCAAAGAAAAATCTTGTTTTTACCCCCACAGAAAAACGATTGCGACCCGATCAGCGACCCACCTTGGCGACCTCCTGCAATACCTCGATTCGGCGACGCCAGCCCCCAGCCTACACCGATTTCCGCCCAGCCACTCCAGCCAGCGGCAAGCCGTTATCAAGCCGGTGAACCAGACACCTCGTCGCGCTCTTTTCGATGGGGGCGCACCCGCGACAACGAGAGCTGCCAGTAGCCGACATCAATCCAGTGGTCGTGCTTGAAGCCGACCTCCTTGAAATGGGCCACCTTGCTAAAGCCCATCTTTTCATGCAGCTGCACGCTGGCGGCATTGGGCAACGAGATACAGGCCAACACGCTATGAAAGCCGGCCTCACGCAACCGAGGCAGCAGCTCGCGATACAGCTCGGTTCCCAGATTCTTTCCACGCGCCTCCGGGGCCAGATAGACCGAGCACTCGACGCTGTAGCGATAGGCGCCCCGCGACTTCCAGTGACAGGCATAGGCGTAGCCGAGCAGGGTTTCGCCTTCGCAACAGACCAACCAGGGAAATTGCGAGCTGACCGTGGCAATCCGTTCGGCCATCTGCTCCTCGCTGACCGCCTGCTCCTCAAAGGAGATATCGCTCTGCTCCACATAGTGATTGTAAATAGCACAGATGGCCGCGGCATCGGCTTGTGTGGCATTCCGGATCATGGTGCTCTCCGCTCAAGCATAAGGGGTTCACTTGAGCGTAATGCAAAGCCCGGACGACTGCAGAGACCCCATGGCTCCCGGCCTTCAATATGACGACTGTCTCACAAACCCGCTGTTGATGCCGGAGAGTATTTGCAATACTAAACCGGTTTAGCTAATTTATTAGCCAGGACAGTAGTGAGGTGGATTATGACAAATCGAGTCTGGGTGCTCGGCGACGCAGTCGTCGATCTGGTGCCGGATGGCAATGAACGATATCTCAAGTGCCCGGGCGGCGCCCCGGCCAATGTGGCGGTCGGCGTCGCTCGGCTGGCCGGCGACAGTGGTTTTATCGGCCGCGTCGGAGCCGATCCGCTCGGCCGTTTCTTGCAGCAGGTCCTGCAACACGAAGGAGTCGATATCGGCGCCATGCATCTGGACGACGAACACAGAACCTCCACCGTGCTGGTCGATCTGGACGAGGCAGGCGAGCGCAGCTTCACCTTCTTGGTCAAGCCCAGCGCCGATCTCTTCTTGCAAGCCTCGGAGCTGCCTGTATTTAAAGCCGGCCATTGGCTGCATCTATGCTCCATAGCCCTGGCCCAGGAGCCCAGCCGCAGCACGGCCTTCGGCGCCATGCAGGCCATTCGCGCGGCCGGTGGGTTTGTCAGCTTCGATCCGAACATCCGTGAGGAGTTCTGGCGCGATCGCGAGGAGTTGCACCACTGTCTGGCGCAGGCGCTGGCGCTGGCCGATGTGGTCAAGCTCTCGCGCGAAGAGCTCGCCGAGCTCTGTGGCACCCAGCCCATCGAGCAGGCCATGGAGCAGCTGATGAGCCGCTACCCGATCGGCTTGCTACTGGTCACCTTGGGGGCCGAGGGGGTCGTGGTCCACGACCGTCAGCAGTTGCATCACCTCCCCGCTCGCCGTATCCAGCCGCTGGATACCACGGGCGCCGGGGATGCCTTCGTCGCCGGTCTGCTGGCCGGACTGGCTCAGCACGCCCAGATCCCCGCCGGGGATGCGCTTCGCACCATCATCAGCCAAGCCCAGGGTTGTGGCGCGCTGGCCACCACCGCCAAGGGAGCCATGACCGCACTGCCCAACCGCGAACAGTTGCACCACTTTTTGCACTCAGCCTCGGGCCCTGTCACCGAACCACTTTGAGGAAGCGTCCTGTGTAACGCCACCCCCCTCGGGTCTGGTGGCACTTCTCGGCCGGGTCTAATACCCGGCTTTTTTTCGCCTCTATTTTTACCCCGTTTCTATTTTTTGGCTTCGCCCTGCCCTTTTTGCCTCGCGATCCCGTTTTCGGCCCATCACGGCACAAGCGTCAACCCGAGCCATCGTTGACAAATTTGACCACCGGCTCGTTCAACCCACCAGGTTCCCGAAAGGGATTGGCTGCGTTTTGTCATCGCACGACCTGAACCAATGGGTAGCAATCAAATCCGTTTATTTTTCCAGCACTGGGCGAATGCTAACTGGCTCACAAAGGCTAAAACGAGTTAGCAATCTTTTTTGCAAACCCTCCCGAATTTGGCTAAAAATTCGGTTAGCAAAACCGGTTTAGCTAGTTAGCAAATATAGACAAAAATACCTCTGTGCCCGATCAAAGGAAGATACCCACATGATGAGAATCAGCTACCTCGCCACGGCCATCGCCCTGGCCACCACAGTCCAACTGGCCCAGGCCGCGCCGGCCAGTTCCGTGGAAGCTCGACTGCAAGCGCTGGAGCAACGCCTGGCCGATGCCGAGCAACGAGCCCAAACGGCCGAAGCCAAGGCAACCGCCGCAGAGCAACAAGCCCAACAACTGGAAGCGCGGACCGCCAAGAGTGAAGAGGCGACCGCGCAGATCGCCAAGCGCACCGACGATCTGACCACCAAGACCCTGGCGGGGAGCGGCGTGGAGTTCCACGGCTATGCCCGCTCCGGTCTGCTGATTGGCGACGAGGGCACCGGCACCGAAGGCGGCCCTTATCTGACTCCGGCCGGGGAAACCGGCGGTGCGGTTGGCCGTCTGGGTAATGAGCCGGATAGTTATGTCGAGCTGAATTTGGAAAAGAAGAGCACCCTGGATAACGGCGCCACCACCCGCTTCAAGGTGATGCTGGCCGACGGTCAACGCAGCTACAACGACTGGACCGGCTCCAGCAGCGCCCTCAATGTGCGCCAGGTGTTTGCCGAGCTCGGCTCACTGCCCAGCTTCGGCGGCTCTTTGAAGCAAGCCACCTGGTGGGCCGGAAAGCGATTCGATCGGGATAACTTTGATATCCACTGGCTCGATTCCGACATCATCTTCCTGGCGGGGACCGGGGCCGGTGTCTACGACCTGCAGTGGAGCGACAACGCCAAGAGCAATATCTCGCTCTACGGCCGCAGCTATGGCGCCATCGATGATGTCAACGGCGATATCCAGAACTACATCCTGACCGCCAACAACTATTTCGGTAAGGTGCAGTGGATGGTCAGCGGCCTCAAGGCCAAGGATAACGAGGCACGCAGCAACAGCGGCACGCAAGGAACCCTGGCGGCCGCCGATACCGGCTTCCACACCATGCTCGCCTACCACGGTGAGAGCTTCTACGGGGTCCGCGATGGCAGCTTCAAAACGGCGCTCCTGTATGGCCAGGGGCTCGGTGCCGAGGTCAAGGGGTTGGGCTCGGTGAGCAACCTCTCCGAGGATGCCCAGACCGTTCGCTTTGCCACCTATGGCACCACGGCATTGAGCAGCAACTGGAGCTTGGCCCCGGTGCTGATGGCACAACGCAGCCAGGATCGCTACGTCAAGGAGGATGACTACCGCTGGGCCACGTTCAATGCCCGCCTGGTTCAGGAAATCAACCCCAACTTCGCGCTGGCCTATGAGGGGAGCTATCAGTACATGGACCTGGATCCCCAGGGCTATAACGCCCGGCAGGCCGTCGACGGTGGCTTTTACAAGCTGACCTTTGCCCCCACCCTGAAGGCTGGCGACATTGCTAACTTCTTCAGTCGCCCTGAGCTGCGGGTATTCGCCACCTATATGGACTGGGATGACAAGCTGGACGCCTACGCCGCTGACGACTCCTTCGGCAAGACCGGCTTCGCCGCCGGTGGACAATGGAACTTCGGCGTGCAGATGGAGACCTGGTTCTAATCTTTCCCCGGAAATCAGGCAGCCCCCGGGCGGGGCTGCTTGACTAAAAAACATGAGTTCAATCGTGCAGTTGGCCACAGGCCCGCTCCACACTCGAGGTTCGCTATGAATTACCACACCACAGCCACCGCCCTGCTCCCCCTGCTCGGCGGCAAAGAGAACATCGCCAGTGCCGCTCACTGTGCCACCCGCCTGCGGCTGGTTCTGGTCGATGACAGCAAGCTCAACAAGAGCGCCATCGACAAGCTCGACGGGGTCAAGGGTTGCTTCAGCAACGCCGGCCAGATCCAGATCATCTTCGGCACCGGCGTCGTCAACAAGGTGTTTGCTGAGTTCAGCCAGGTCGCCGGTATCAGCGAGGCCAGCAAGGCCGAGCTGACCAATCTGGCCGCCCAGAAACTCAATCCGCTGCAACGGATCGCCCGTCTGCTCTCCAACATCTTCGTCCCCATCATCCCGGCCATCGTCGCCTCGGGTCTGCTGATGGGGCTGCTCGGCATGGTGCGCACCTACGGCTGGGCCGATCCGGATAGCGCCATCTTCATCATGCTGGACATGTTCAGCTCGGCCGCCTTCATCATACTGCCGATCCTGATCGGCTTTACCGCGGCCCGCGAGTTCGGGGGTAACCCCTACCTGGGGGCCACCTTGGGCGGCATCCTGACCCATCCGGCGCTGACCAATGCCTGGGGCGTGGCCGGTGGCTTCAAGACCATGGACTTCTTCGGGCTGGACGTGGCGATGATCGGCTATCAGGGCACCGTCTTCCCGGTATTGCTGGCCGTCTGGTTCATGAGCCTGCTGGAAAAACGGCTGCGCAAGGTGATCCCCGATGCGCTGGATCTGATCCTGACCCCGTTCCTGACGGTAATCATCACCGGCTTCGTCGCCCTGCTGTTCATCGGCCCGGCGGGTCGCGCCCTGGGGGATGGCATCTCCTTCGTGCTGAGCACCCTGATCGATCAGGCCGGTTGGCTGGCCGGTCTGCTGTTCGGTGGCACCTACTCCGCCATCGTCATCACCGGTATTCACCACAGCTTCCATGCCATCGAGGCGGGTCTGCTGGGTAATCCGAAGATTGGCGTCAACTTCCTGCTGCCCATCTGGTCCATGGCCAACGTGGCTCAAGGCGGCGCCTGCCTGGCGGTCTACTTCAAGACCCGGGATGTCAAGATCAAGGCGATTGCGGTTCCCTCCGCGCTGTCAGCCCTGCTGGGGATCACCGAAGCCGCTATCTTCGGTATCAACCTGCGCTTCATGAAGCCCTTCCTGGCTGCCCTCGCGGGTGGTGCCCTGGGTGGCGCCTGGGTGGTGGCCAATCATGTCGGCATGACCGCCGTCGGCCTGACCGGCATCCCGGGGATCGCCATCGTGCAGGCCAATTCGGTGGTGAGCTATCTGATTGGTCTGGTCATTGCCTTCGGTGCCGCCTTTGTCATCTCCTTCGTGCTGAAATACCAGACCGATAGCGAATAATCGGGGGCAACTGATGAACGAAATCTCACTGCTCAAGCAACTGGCCCGGTCTTTGATGACCGGGCAACCCAAGGCCGCCACGGATCCGTGGCGGCCAAACTGGCATCTGGCGCCGCCGGTCGGTCTGCTCAACGATCCCAACGGTTTCATTCAGCATCGAGGACGCTACCATCTGTTCTACCAGTGGAACCCCCTGGCCTGCGCCCACGGCGCCAAGTTTTGGGGCCACTGGAGCTCCACCGATCTGCTGCACTGGCACCACGAGCCGGTGGCTCTGATCCCCAGTGAACCCTATGAGAGCCACGGCTGCTACTCCGGCTCCGCCGTAGTGCAGGATGGACAGCTCACCCTCCTCTACACCGGCAACGTGAAGTATGCCGATGGCTCGCGCACCGCCAATCAGTGTCTGGCTGTCGAAAACGAGCACGGCGAGTTCGACAAGCAGGGGCCGGTTCTGCCGCTGCCCGCCGGCTACACGGGTCATGTCCGCGACCCCAAGGTCTGGCGCCACGATGATCGCTGGTACATGGTGCTGGGCGCCCAGGATCTACAGCTGCAGGGCAAGGTGCTGCTGCTGGTCTCCGAGGATCTGCTTCACTGGCAGCTCTGTGGCGAAATCGCCGGATCCGGACTGCATGGACTCGGGGATTTTGGCTACATGTGGGAGTGCCCGGATCTGTTCGAGCTGGATGGCCAGGATATTCTGATCTGCTGCCCACAAGGGCTGGCGGCCGAACCAGAGCGCTATCTCAATACCCATCAGGCCGGCTATTGGGTCGGGCAACTCGATTATGACCACGCCGACTTTCAGCACGGGGAGTTCCGCGAACTGGATCTGGGGTTCGAATTCTATGCGCCGCAAACCACCCAGGCCGAGGACGGTCGTCGTCTGCTGTTCGGCTGGATGGGGATCCCGGATCAGGACGAGTTCTGCCAGCCGACGGTGTCACAGGGTTGGATCCATACCATGACCTGCCCTCGAGAGCTGAGCTACCGGGACGGTCGCCTCTACCAGCAGCCGGCCCGCGAGCTCACCGGGCTGCGCGGCAGCCAAACCAGCTGGCAGGGCATCGCCAACGCCGCCCCGCAACTGCCCGCCGACAGCGCCGAGTTGCAACTGAGCAGCTCAGGCCCCTTCTGTCTGAGCCTGCGCGATGCCCTGACCCTGACCTGGGATGGCGAACGGTTGACCCTGTCGCGGCGCAATCTACGCACGGGCGAACTCGAGCAGAGGTTCTGGCGTGGTCAGTTACAGACGCTGCGGCTGCTGAGCGATCACTCCAGCGTCGAGCTGTTTATCAACGAGGGTGAGGCAGTGATGTCGGCTCGCTACTTCCCGCAGAGCCAGGCTTGCTTCTCGCTGATGGGCCACGCAGAAGTGACGCTGCAATACTGGCCGCTGGCCCGATGCGTGGTAGAATGACGATTCTCGATTGACGCACCCAAAGATGCCGTGAAGACCACTAAACGTATCACCATCAGCGATATCGCCGGACTGGCGGGAGTCTCCAAAGCCACCGCCAGTCTGGTGCTCAATGGCCGCAGCAAGGAGTATCGGGTGGCCGATGAGACCCGCGATCGCATCCTGGCCATTGCCGCCGCCCAACACTATCAACCCAGCATTCACGCCCGAGCGCTGCGCTCGGACCGCTCCCAGACCCTGGGGTTGGTGGTGCCGGAGATGACCAACTACGGTTTTGCCTCCATCGCCCGCGAGCTGGAGACCCTGTGCCGCGAGGCCGGGTTGCAGTTGCTCATCGCCTGCTCGGATGAAAATCCCAGCCAGGAGATGATGGCGGTCAACAGCCTGCTGCAACGTCAGGTGGACGGACTCATCATCGCCTCTAGCTCCGTCTCCGATGCCGAGTATCAGAAGATCAACCAGCGACTGCCGGTGGTGCAGCTAGACCGCCGCATCGCCGACTCGACCCTGCCCTGGGTGATTACCGATTCGGTCGAGTCAACCGCCGAGCTGGTGGAAAACCTGGCGACCCTGCATCCGGACGAGGTCTATTACCTGGGCGGACAACTGCGGCTGGAGCCGAGTCGGCAGCGACTGGCCGGTTATGAACTGGGGCTGGCGCGGGCCGGCGTCAGCGGCAAGAGCAGTTGGGTGCGGCACGGCAACTTCAGTCCGAGCTCGGGTTACGAGATGATGGCGCAGCTGTGCGCCGAGCTGGGGCGTCCGCCCAAGGCGCTATTTACCGCCGCCTGCGGTCTGCTCGAGGGGGTGCTACGTTACCTCAATCAGCATCAGTTGATGGATGCCGACATCCATCTATGCAGCTTTGACGATCACTATCTGTTTGACTGCCTGCCGCTGCGACTCGATACCATAGCGCAGGATTGCCCCACCATGGCCGCACGCGCCTTTGGGCTCATCCGTCAGCTCATTGAACAGGAGCCAGTCCTCGAGAGCGGCTTGCTACTACCCGCCCAGATCCACTGGCGCCATCCTGCATCCAGACAACGAAAATTATGACCCGACTCCGATTAGTCCCACTGTTAGCCCTGGGCCTTAGCCTGACATGTGCCACCGCCAATGCCAGCAGCCCCCAAAAACCAACCCTATCGCCTGATAGCCAGAGGAACGAGTTACAACAGTCTGCAGGAGAAACCTGCAAGCACTATGTCAGCTTCCGTCTGGGCTCCTTGCTGTCACTCAACGTCACCCAAGTCTCCGCCCCCAAGCCGCCATCCATGAGCTGGATTGTCGTCGGTGAGGATAAAAGCAAAACTCCCGCCGTCAGTTTCATCTGCCATCTACTGCAGAAAAACCAACGGTGGGAGTTAGAAAAACTGGAGTTGTTGCAGTTAGCCGAGCCTCAGCAGGCTCAGGCCACTACTTCATCGGTCAAGGCGTTGAGCAGGTGATCGAGATATTCGAGCAGACTGACGCCGAACGGAGTCAGATAGCCACCATCGGCGGCGGTGATCACCCCTTTGGCGTACAGGCGTTGTGCCGCATCTCGGAGTTCGGGTGCCGAATCCTGACGTAACTTGATGCCGGAGGCCAAGTTGGTCAGATCGAAACGGGCTAACAGTTCAAGATCGTGTAAGAAGGCAGGTTGCGAAAGCTGTTTGGCGCGCATAGAAGATTCCTTACTGGACTACAGGATGACCCAATCACCATACCAGAGGCCATCTTCGACAATTGCGCGTCAGCGCAAAGTATCCAGCTCCCCCATCAAACAGCTCATTCAGGATCTGTGGTCCGCGAAACCCCCACCGCAAAGCCGACTCGCACCCGCAAACCGAGCGGCTGTTCGGCATTTTCAAACTGCAGCGTCGCCTGGTGCAGGGCACAGACCCGCGCCACTATGTTCAACCCCAGACCGATGCCGTTGCCCCGGCTGTCGAGTCGGGTAAAGGCCGCGGTCAGACGCGATAACTGCTCGGGGGCCACCCCGCTGCCCACATCGCGAACCACCAACTCGGCGGTCATGCCTGCCGATGACTGGCCAGATCGCAACTGCAGTTGTACCGGTGTCTGTGGCGTGGCGTAACGGCTGGTATTCTCAATCAGATTGCGCAGCAACATCTGCAGGAGCGAAACTTCCCCCCGCAGCCGCAACGGCACCAGATCGCACTCCAACGTCTGTCCCCGTCGCGCCAGCATCTGACGCAACTCACACTCCAGAGGCTCGAACACCTCATGAACAAAATCGACCGTGCCCGAGATCCCGGTGATCACATTGCGTTCGAGACGAGCCATATTCAACAACTGTTCGACGGTGTGATGCAGACCATCCAGACGCTCGATGAGCGGCTGCACCCCCTGCACACCCGTTTGTTGCATCAGCTCCAGGCTAAGCCGGATCCCAGCCAGCGGGGTGCGCAACTCATGAGCTACATCGGCGGTAAATTGCCGCTCACTCTGCAGCGTCAACGATAGGCGCGCCAACAGTTCATTGACCGCCTGTACCACCGCCTGCAGCTCAGGCCCCCGTTCGTTAAGCTCCAACGGTTCCAGGTTGCTGGAGCTGCGTTGTCGCAGCAGATCACTGAGCCGCTCCAAGGGGCGAGTCAACCAACTGATGGCCAGGTAAGCCAACAGCAGACCAATCCCCCCCAGCAGTACCGGGGGCAGCACCAGCGCCAAAAGGGTCTCCCGCTTCTCTTGCTCCAACTCATGACGCGAGTGATGAGGGTCGGCTGCTAGGCGGACCAATTCAACAATCTGCTCCCGGCTCTCATGCCAAACCCAGATCGACGAGATGGTGTGCGTGAGCAACAAGACCAGCGCCAGTAACACCAGCAGCCGAGTCCTCAGGGGACGACTATGCAACCACGCCACCAGACGCTGGCGGCGATTCATGGCATGGATTCCAGTCGGTATCCTTCACCACGAATGGTGCGGATCAGATCGGCCCCCAGCTTGCGTCGCAGGTGATGGATATGCACCTCCAGCGCATTGGAGCCGATGTCGTCCTGCCAATCGTAGATATCCTCCTGCAGACGCTCGCGACTCACCACCTTGCCCACCTGCATCATCAGTCGTCGCAGCAGGGCAAACTCCCGTCGTGTCAGCACGACGGCCTCGCCCCGTTGCGTGACCGTCTTATCATCCAGATCCAGGCAGAGATCGCCGCAGACCAGCTGATTACTGGCCAGCCCCTGATCGCGACGCAGCAGAGCGCGAACCCGAGCCAGCAACTCGGCCAGCGCAAAGGGTTTGACCATGTAGTCGTCGGCGCCGCGATCGAGCCCGGCCACCCGATCGTCCAACGCATCGCGGGCCGTCAGGATCAGCACCGGCTGGCTCATGCCACGTTGCCGCCAGCGTTTAAGCAGTGTCATGCCATCGCCATCGGGCAGACCTAAATCCAGCAGGATCAACCCATACTCGCTGACCTTGACCAGCGACTCCGCCTCGGCCACGCTCCGGGCCACATCACAGCTGTACTGCTCATGGCTTAAGGCCTGCTGCAGCCCTTGCCGCAGCAGGTTGTCATCTTCGACCACCAGAATTTTCATGATCGGCTCTCAATATCGACGCATTGTCATGCGGAGCATCCTATCACTGCTTGAGCTTTTCCTGTAACCGGGCGATCTCGCCCTGACGTCCGGCGTCGGCAATTTCCCGACCCGGCCGTGGTTGTGCCGCCTTGGCTTTTTCCAAGTAAGACTTGGCCTGCTCGGGTTTGCCCTGGCTTAGTAAAAAGTCGGCGTAGAAATAGTTGCTATCGATGCCATCGGGGTTGAACGCCAACCCCCGTTTGAGCATGAATTCGGCCCGCTCCTCGTCACCAAAACCCAAAGGCCAACCCGGCACCTTGTAGTAGAGTACGCCGAGCGAGGTGAGCGCCGAGCCGTGCAGCACCGAAGGGTCTTTGGCGATCACCGCCTCGTAATCGGCCTTGGCCTCCTCGGCCAGGGACAGAGCCCCCCGCCCCCCCTTGGCACCGGCATAACTGCCGATGATGATCCCGGCCCAGGTCTTCAGCGCCAGATCGTCAGGGTGTTTCGCACTGCTGGCACGCACCGCGTCGGCCAGGCGAGCCAGGGCCTGCTCCTGAGCATCCCCCTGCAATCGGTACTGAGCCTCGGCCCACTGCTGTTGAAATTGGAGGTAGGGCTCCGGCTCGCTGGCGCGGGCGGCAACCATGCCTTGCCAGGCCATCAGGGCCGCCAGTGCTAGGTATGCAACGAATGATTTCATGATCAATGCTCCTTGGTGGATGACAGTGGCAGTGAGGGCGCAACCGGATGGTTGCTCGCCCCTTTGGCAAAACGCTGGATCTGCGCCCGCTGGGCACCGATGGCCCGCCCGACTAGGGTCGGAACCAGTCGATTGAGCCAGACGAACAGTTTCTCCGGCCAGCCGATGAAACGGCGGCCCTGACGCCCGGCCAGCAGACGCATCAGCTCCTCGGCCACCCGCTCCGGCGCATCGACTCGGGTGCCGAGCGCCTGATTCATGGCCTCGACGGCGCCGCGGTTGATCTCGGTGGCCGTCGCCCGGGGAGCCAGCAGGCAGACTCGCGGCCCCTGAGGTCCCAGCTCGCGAGCCAGCGCCTCGGTAAACATGTGGAGTCCCGCCTTGCTGGCGCAGTAGACCGCAAAGCCCGGATAGCCAATTTCGCCAAATGTCGAGCCGACGTTGATGATGGTGCTGCGTAGCGTCATGGCGGGCAGCAGGGCGCGGGTCAGGCGCATCGGTGCCAGCAGGTCCAGCTCAACCTGGCGCCGCATGATGGCCTCCTCCTGCCCCTCCAGCCAGGCGAAGTGCTGACAGCCGGCGGCGTTGACCAGCAAATCCAGGGGCTGCTGATTTTCCTGCAAGAACTGGGTCAGCTCCGCCGCCGCAGCCGGTTGGGTGATGTCCAGTGCCAGCCAGGCCAGTTGTCGCCCCTGATCGGGACTTTGACTACACAGCCGTTGGCGCAGGGCCGCCAGCGATTGTCCATGGCGCGCAATCAGCAGCAAGGACCACCCCTCCTGCCAGAGTCGTTCACTGATGGCCTGGCCGATGCCGCCCGAGGCCCCGGTGATGACGGCATATTTCACCGTGTGCTCCTCACGTTTCATGCTGCCTCCCGGTCGCCTGGAGCCACGTCCATGGGCAGTGAACGGAACAGGTCGCCATACAGACGGTACATGCGGCGTGCCATGTGGATCACCGCCTGCTGATCGGCCGGATCGCTGAGTTGCTCCATCAGCTTGGCGAAGAACTGGATATGTTCCTGATCCAGACTGCCGTGGGAGGTCAGGTAGCTCATCGCCTGCTCGGGCAACTGCAGACGCTGGCGGATCAGTTGCGCCATGGGGGTGGCCAAGTTGACGCTGGTCCCCTCCAGCACCAGCACCATGCCGAAGAAGGAGGCCGGATTGCCGCGCATCACGCTGTCCCAGGCATAGCTCACCATCATCTCGGTGTAGAAATTGGGCTCGCCCGCCGCCACCGCGTCGCGATCCCCCCCACAGGCGGCGATATCGTTCAGGATCCAACGATCGTGACCGCGCTCCTCCTCGATATATTCGGTGATCGCATCCTGCAGCCAGCGGTGGCGCTCGGTCAGGCGACTGCCACAAGCCATCAGCAGCGGCACCGTCTGCCGAACGTGGTAATAGGCTTCGGTCAGGAAGGCGATATAACGCGGCAGCGTCACCTCGCCCCGTTGACAGGCCTGGATGGCCGGGGCCGAGAGCAGGTATTCACGCTCTGCCGCAGTGGCGGCGATCAGCTGTTGATAAAAACTCATGACAACTCCTTGAATAGAGGACGCGAGCCTGCAAGGGCATCAGCGCCAAGACGCAATTGGCGAATGGTGTCGCGCCGCAGACGACCGTTGGCCGTCAACTCGCCGGCCTCGCGACTAAAGGGGGTTTTGATAAACTGCCAGCCGTTCAGCCGGGCATACTCCGGTAAATTTTGGTTACACGCCCGCAACCGGGCCTCACCGTGGGGATCGGCGGCCAACATCGGAGCGAAGAGCAGTGCCTGCACCCCTTGCCCCTCATCGCCATAGACGAAGCTCTGCAACACACCGGGAACGGCGGCCAGCTCGGCTTCCAGCCATTCGGGGGCCACGTTGCGACCAAAACCGGTCACCAGGGTCGACTTCTTGCGCCCCAGGATGGTCAGGAAACCATCGGCGTCCCACTGGCCCCAGTCACCAGTGGCCAACCACCCCTCAGGATCCGGCGCACTCGGATCCCCCAGATAACCCAGCATCGAGTTGCCACGCACCAAGACTTCGCCGTCGGCCGCCAGGCGAACCTGCAGGTGGGAGAGCGGGCGACCAACCGAGCCCAGACGTCGGGCAGAGGGTCCATTGAGCGCCACCACCGAACCCACCTCCGACAGGCCATAGCCCTCGTAGACCGGCAACCCCACCGCATCGGCGCGCTGCAGCAGGAGGCGACCGCTCTTGCCGCCGCCAACCGCCAGCAGACGCCAGCGTTCGGCGGGCAAGGCGCCTTGCTCGCAGGCCGCCACCAGCCAGCAGAGCGTCGCCGGCAACAGGATCAGGCTGTCGGCCTGACTGGCCGCCAGGGTGGCGATGAATCGCTGGGGATCCGGATGCTGCAAGGAGTCCAGCCCCAGGGAGCCGAGACTCGGCAGATGGACGCGTCGCCCCAGCCATAGCGGCAGATAGACGCCCGCCAGATTCTCCAGCAGTACCGCCAGCGGCATGGTGCACAGATGCTGCTGCACCTCTAAGGCACCGAGCCGCTCGGCCAACGCCACCAGGGTACGCATCAGTTGCGATTGGCTCAGACACACCCCCTTGGGGGACCCGGTACTGCCCGAGGTGTAGGTGATCTTGCAGGTGCCGGCGGGCAGCGTGACGGTCGGCAGATCCAGCCATTGCAGCTGCCAGCCCTCCGGAGTTCCCACACACAACAGAGCGCAGCCGCTATCTCGCAGCAGGTGGCGACGCTGGGTCTCATTGAAAAAAGGCGGCACCGGCACACAGGGGATCTGGGCCAGCAGACAGGCCAGATCCTGCACCACCCAGGCCATACCGTTATCCGCCGCCAATGCCACCGGCCGTCCGCTGACACCATGAGCCGCCAACTGTGCCGTCAGATGTTGTGCCTGCGCCTGGATGCGCAGCCACAGCTCGCCATAGCTTAATGAGCCACTCTCGTCGCTGAGGGCAATGGCCGCAGGCTGTTGCTCCGCCTGGCGCGCCAAGGCATGCCATAACTCGTTCATAACCCCTCCGGGTGATTCAAGGAGCGCTCGCAACGGGGCAGTTGGCGCAGTTGCTGTTGCCAGCGCGGACGTTGTTGCAGCAGTTGGAATCCCTGGCGAATATCGCCAGCCACCACCTTGGGATCGTGGTCGTAGTAACGCCCCCAGTTTTCCGGCTGGGGAACCAGCTCACGACGCGCCGCCTGCAAGAAGTGAGGTTGCAGCCCCAGCGAGTGGAACAGACCGCGCACCTGATCGGTGGCAGTAAACACCACGTAGCGATAGCGCTGCTCCACCAGATACTGGATCAGCGCCAGGATCAACAGACGGGCATGCCCATCCAGCGCCGCCAGATTGCCGACCTCCAGAATGTCATCGCGTAGGACCGGTTGTTGCAGGACACAGGCCAGTTGCTGCTCCACCGGACTCTCCAGGTAGTGCTCTAAAAACAACGGGCCAGTACTGGCCGGATTCAACCCGGCGCTGGCCAGCAAAGTTCCCTGCTCGTCACTCAGGGTGCACTGCCAGGGCAGCAACGTTTGAATGCGAGCCCCGTGGTGCAGAGCAAACCGCCGCTGAACGAATTCGAAGATGTTTTCATCGGGTTGCAGGTGAACATCCAGATGATAGGTGGGCTGAAAACTGTGTAGGCTCGGTTGCATACTGCTCTCCGGCAGGAGGACGATGATTGCAGCCTAGAAGTTGAATATTAAATCAATCTTAATGAACCTCGATTTGAGGAAAAAACGGTGCGCGGCTCACTTTCACCACGCTGATAAAGGCAAAGGACTCAGGGGCATAGCTTCTGTGAGCTAAACTTAGTGCGACGAACCAACCGAGGGGGATCCGGCATGGTCAACAGGCATTGGCGTCTTGGATGGCTCATCAGTTTACTCTGTCTGCCGGTTGCCGCCGCCGAGCCCGACACGGCGCCACCTGCCAGTCTGGCCGAGCTGAGCTATCTGACCGAGCAATATAAACCCTACAACTACCAGGCCGCAGGTGAGCCCCCCGCGGGTCTGGCCGTCGAGCTGTTGCATCGCATCTGGCGGCAGACCGGTACCGCCGAGCAACCGATCCAGGTGCTGCCTTGGCCCCGCGCCTATAACCACCCGCGCCTATAACCAATTGAATGTGCAACCCGATACGGTGCTCTTCTCCACCGCGCGCACCAAGGAGCGGGAACCGCTGTTTAAATGGGCCTGTCCCATCGCCCGCTCGCCGATCGTGTTGATTGCCCTCAAGGAGGGCCGGATCCGCCTGAGCTCTTTGCAGGATGCCAGTCGCTACCGGATTGCCGCCATTCTCGATGATGTGGGCCACCAGCTGCTGCTGAGCCAGCAGATCGATCCCGAGGCCATCCACACCACCCGGGCCCTGCAGCCCGCCTTGCGCCAGTTACCCATGCATCGCACCGATCTGGTCGCCGCAATGGTCCCGTGGCCTGGCAGCAACTCCAGGAGATGGGAGTCGACCTGAGTCGTTACGAGGAGGTCTGGACGCTGGGCAACGAGGAGTTCTGTTACGCCTTCAACCGCCAGATCGACGATGCGCGGGTTCAGCAATTCCAGCAGGCACTGGATCGAGTACGCCAGCAGGCCGATTATCCGGCGCTGCTGCAGCGCTTCGGCCTAGCGCCTTAAAAAACAAAGGGTGAGCCCGACACTTGGCGTGTCATCGGCTCACCCTGAGTCATAACCGTCTGGCTAGCAGACGCGAAGCGGCATTACTTGCGCCGCCAACTGGTGCCGCCGGCCCCATCCTCGAGCACGATCCCCATCTCGGTCAGGCGATTGCGCGCGGCATCGGCCGCCTGCCAATCCTTGGCGGCCCGCGCCTCGTTGCGTGCCTTGATGAGGCGTTCGATCTCGGCCACCTCATCATCGGCCTCATCGCCCTTGAAGAAGGCTTCCGGGTCCTGCTCCAGCAGCCCCAACACACCGCCCAGCTCGCGCAGACGCCCCGCCAGAGCAGCCGCGTCGGCAGCCCCCTCGCCCTTGAGGCGGTTCACCTCGCGGGCCAGATCGAACAGCACCGAATAGGCTTCCGGGGTGTTGAAGTCATCGTCCATCGCCGCACGGAAGCGCTCGACAAACACCTCGCCACCGACGGCCGCCACCACCGGCAGGCCGCGCAGCGCGGTATAGAGACGCTCCAGTGCCGCACGGCCCTGATTGAGGTTCTCGTCGGAATAGTTGAGCTGGCTGCGGTAGTGGCCGGACATCAGGAAGTAGCGCACCGTCTCGGCATCATAGACCTTGAGCACATCGCGGATGGTGAAGAAGTTGCCCAGGGATTTGGACATCTTCTCGCGATCCACCATCACCATGCCGGTGTGCATCCAGGTGTTGACGTACCGGGTGTGATGCGCGCAGCAGCTCTGGGCGATCTCGTTCTCGTGGTGCGGGAACATCAGATCGGAGCCACCGCCATGGATGTCGAAGTGGTTACCCAGATGCTTGGAGTTCATGGCCGAGCATTCGATGTGCCAGCCCGGACGCCCCGGCCCCCACGGCGACTCCCAGGTCGGCTCGCCCGGCTTGGACATCTTCCACAGCACGAAATCCAGCGGATTGCGCTTGGCCTCTTCCACGCTGACCCGCGCCCCGGCCTGCAGCTGCTCCAGATCCTGACCGGAGAGACGGCCATACTCGGCGAAACTGTCGATGGCAAACAACACATCGCCGTTATCGGCGACATAGGCGTTGCCATTGGCCAACAACTGCTCGACCAGTTCGATGATTTCGTTGATGTGCAGGGTGGCACGCGGCTCGATATCCGGGCGCTGCAGATTCAGGGCATCGAAGTCGGCATGCATCTCGCCGATCAGGCGCTCGGTCAGAGCCTCGCAAGACTCCTGGTTCTCGGCGGCACGCTTGATGATCTTGTCGTCCACATCGGTGATGTTGCGCACGAAGGTGACGTCATAGCCCAAGTAGCGCAGGTAGCGCACTACCACATCGAAGCCGACGAAGGTGCGGCCGTGGCCGATATGACACAGGTCGTAGATGGTGACTCCACACACATACATGCCCACCTTACCGGGGCGGATCGGTTTGAACTCTTCTTTTTGGCGGGTGAGTGAGTTGTAAATCTTCAGCATGGAGGCGACCTGTCTTGAAAAAAGCGAGCGGTCATTCTAACGGCTCCAGGCAGAGTTGACGAGGGGGCCGCAATGCAAGCCCCCTAACGAAAACTAAACGAACCGGCACGTTATAGCTGCCAGTCGCGGCAGAGATCATGACTCTTGGCCAGCGCCAAGCTCAGGCGCACGGTCTGATCCGGCTCGCAATAGCCATATTCCAGGCAATCCGGCGGCAGGCCGATTGCCTCACACAGAGAGTCCCAGCCGGTGCATTTGTCATGCAGGTAGCTCAAGGGCAACTCGATAAAGACCTCATTTTCGTGCAACACAACCACCTCCTGTCACCTTGTCAGCGACCTCCAGTCTGGTTCAGCCAAGGGGGATATGTGTCCCACTGGGCATGAATACGGCAAACCGCTACAACCACCACTCCTGGCAGAGGCCGTAGCGTTTGGCCAGCGCCAGATCCAAGGAGATCCGGTCTGTCGACAGATAGACTCCCTGCTCCAGCCCGTCCGGCTCCACTCCCAACTCCTGACACAGGCTGGGCCAGGAGGTGCAGTTTTCACGCACATAGCCGATCGGCAGTTCGAGTCCGATATCACGATCTTCGTACATCATCATCACCTCCCGAGCTCTCAAGGGCAGCGCAACCCGACGCAGGAGCAGCAAACAGACCCAATACCAGCAGACAAAAGGGGCCTCACTGCCTTGAGTATAGATGGCCGCCAGACGCGGCGGACCAAGGTCCTCGCGCGCCAGGCTAGACAATGACGAGCCGAGACCGCAGAATCGCAGGCACTTTTATTGAGAGCCGAGCCCGCTTGCCGGCTTCAGGCCGGGCACCCACCCGGCTGATTGACCGATTCATCCGCCCATAGCGACGAGGAACCACCCATGATCACTTTGCACACCAATCGTGGTGATATCAAAATCGAACTGTTTGCCGACAAGGCGCCGGTGACCTGTGCCAACTTCGAGCAGTACTGCCGGGAGGGGCACTATGACGGCACCCTGTTCCACCGCGTGATCAATGACTTCATGATCCAAGGCGGTGGCTACCAATCCGGGTTTGTGGAGAAAGCCACCCACGCCCCGATCAAGAACGAGGCCAACAACGGCCTGGCCAACAAGGTCGGCACCCTGGCCATGGCGCGCACCAGCGATCCGCACTCCGCCACCGCCCAGTTCTTCATCAACGTGGCCGATAACAGCTACCTCGACTTTAAAAACGAGTCGATGCAAGGCTGGGGTTACTGCGTATTCGGCGCCGTGGTCGACGGCATGGACGTGGTCAACCAGATCAAAGCGGTCAAGACCGGCTCGGTGAAGGTGGAGCCGTTCGGCATGATGCGTGATGTTCCCAAAGAAGAGATCATCATCGAGCGCGTCACCGTCGCCTAAACGCGACCACCGGCAGGCCAGGCATCGTGAGTGCCTGGCCTGCCATCGTCCCCCTGCCCATCCACTGCGCCTTGAGCCGAGCCCCGATGACGACCCTGTTTATCTCCGATCTGCACCTGTGCGAGCAAAGAGCCGATCTGACCGCCACCTTTTTAGCCTTCTTGCGCCAGCAGGCTGCCGCCG
Organism: Aeromonadaceae bacterium; assembly: GCA_041441555.1. Taxonomy (GTDB): domain Bacteria; phylum Pseudomonadota; class Gammaproteobacteria; order Enterobacterales; family Aeromonadaceae; genus Pseudaeromonas. The sequence continues at coordinate 5,612 of JASDSW010000020.1, read as the reverse complement.
CCGAGGCACTCTATATCCTGGGGGATCTCTTCGAGTTCTGGATTGGCGATGACGAGAATTCGCCGCTTCAGCAGCAGATCGCAGCCGCCCTGGCCGAGCTGCAGGAGCGTGGCACCGCCCTCTACTACATCCATGGCAACCGAGACTTCATGATCGGCAAGGCCTTTGCCCGCGCCGCCCATCTGCAACTGCTGCCGGCCGAATATGCGCTGACCCTCAATGGCCGTCGCACCCTGTTGCTGCACGGCGATCAGCTCTGCACCCTGGATGAGAAGTATCAACGCTTCCGTCGTATCACCAGCTGGCGCTGGTTGCGCTGGATCTTCCTGCGTCTGCCACTGAGTGAGCGGATGAAAATCGCCGGCAAGATGCGGCAAGGCAAGAAGGGCAAGTCGCTGATGCTGATGGATGTCACCGCCGAGGCGGTAGAACAGTTGATGCGCCAGCATCAGGCCAGCCTGATGATCCACGGCCACACCCATAAACCGGCGCGGCACGCCCTGAACTTCGAGATCCCCCAAGCCGATGGCACCACCCGGGCCGCCGAGCGCATCGTGCTGGGCGACTGGGATCGCCTCTTCACCTACCTGCGGGTCGATGAGCGCGGCTTCGAGCTGATCGAGCAGGCCGTCACCCCCTCTTGAGGCGTCGTCGGCAGTTATGACGATTCCGGTTCGCTCTTCTTGCCAATCCCGTATTCCCGCAGCTTGTTAGCCACCGCCGTGTGGCTGACCCCCAGCCGCACCGCCAACTGTCGACTGGAAGGATAGAGCGGATAGAGTCGCTCGAGCATGGCTTTCTCGAAACGCTTGCCCGCCTCCTGCAGTGAGCCGTCAAACCACTGATCCATTGCCAGCTCCGTGGTCTCGACGTGGGGCAGCCGCAGATCGTGGGGCTCCAGCTCGTCGCCCTCCAGCAGCGTCAAGGCCTGATAGAGGGCGTTGCGCAACTGCCGCACATTGCCCGCCCAAGGGTAACCGAGCAGGAACTCATCCAGGTGACGGGAGAAGCGCGGACGGCTGCGCTGCAGCTCGTCGCAGATACGACCGACAAACTGCTGGGCCAACGGCAAAATATCGGCCTGCCGCTGCCGCAACGGCGGCATCTCCAACCGCAGCACGCTCAGGCGGAAGAAGAGATCCTCGCGAAACAGCCCCTGCCGCACCCGCTCCTCCAGCGATTGTCGGCTGAGGCAGAGGATGCGCACATCCACCCGCACCTGCTCGGTCTGACCGACCCGATGAAAACGACCATCCTGCAACACGCGCAACAGCTTGCTCTGCAACAGCGGCGACATCTCGGCCACCTCATCAAGCAGGAAGGAGCCGCCGCTGGCCTGCTCCAGCAACCCCTTCTTACCGGGCCAATCCGGACCGAAGGCACCGGGCGCCGAGCCGAACAACTCATGCTCGGCCACCTCATCGGGCAGGGCCGCACAGTTGAGCGCCAGCAAGGGGCCCTGGGCGCGCAAACTGCCGCGATGACAGGCCCGGGCCAGCATCTCCTTGCCACTGCCGGTCTCGCCCTGGATCAGCAGCGGCAGATCCTGCATTGCCAGCCGCCGCGCCTGGTGCAGCATCGCCTGCATCGCCGGGCTGTGGGCGGTAAACAGCTCGAAGCGGCTGTCATCCTCGCTCTGAGCAGGATGAAAAGGGTGCCCGCCCCGGCGCGCCGACTTGAGGATCACCAGGGCTCCGGCCAGCGCCAAGGTCTCGGCATCCACCAAACCCGGCATCCGCGGCACCGAGACCGGCAGAATATCGGCCAGGTAATCTTCGCCGGCAAAGCCCAGCTTGCAGCGCTCCCGCTGCCTGGCCCCCTCCTGCAGCCAGTGACTGAAGGCAAAGCCCTTGAGGAAGGAGCCGGCCTGCAGGCCAAGCACATCCTTGAGTTCGAGCCGCAAGATGTTGAGCACCGCCTCGTTGGCGTGACGGATGCGGCCGCGCAGATCCAGGGTGAAAATCAGATCCGGCAACGCCTTCATCAGCGTCTGCAGTTGCTGGTGCTCGCGCTCCGCCGGCATGAAGGGCACCGTCTTGACATCCAAGATGCCGCGGATCCGCCGGATCTCCGGCATCAGCTGCTGCAGCCGCTCAAAGCCCAGATCGGGAAAATGCAGGTAGATGAAACCGCCGGCTTCGTCGAGCTCGATGCCGCGCAGATCGATGGCATGCTCCTCCAGCCGCATCAGCAGCTCACGGGTCAACCCTAGCCGATCCTCACAACTGACCTGTAAGCGCATGCGACTCCTCTTTCTGGCTATCCCGTACAGGGACAAAGCTAAAGCAGGCCGCCAGTCTAACACACCCCCTTCGACAGTTCAGAGTTCGCCCCGCCCCCGCGGTTCCTCTACGGTTTTTAAGGTTGTTATGGCTCTCTCTTCGCACGATAATGAGCGCCATTTTCCTTGGCCCCATCGTCGCTATGAGTGAATACCTGCTGTTGTTTCTTAGCACCGTCCTGGTCAACAACTTCGTACTGGTCAAGTTTCTCGGCCTCTGCCCCTTCATGGGCGTCTCCAAGAAACTCGAGCCCGCCGTCGGCATGGGGCTGGCTACCGCCTTCGTGCTAACCCTGACCTCGGCCTTCTGCTATCTGGTGGATCACCTGTTGCTGATACCGCTGGAGATCGAGTATCTGCGGACCATGGCCTACATCCTGGTCATCGCCGTGGTAGTCCAGTTCACCGAGATGGTGGTCCACAAGACCAGTCCGGATCTCTATCGCCTGCTGGGCATCTATCTGCCGCTCATCACCACCAACTGCATCGTCTTGGGGTTGGCCCTGCTCAACGTCTCCGCCCAACACGACTTTCTGCAGAGCCTGGTGTACGGCCTCGGCGGCGGGCTGGGCTTCTGCCTGGTCTTGATGCTGTTTGCCACCCTGCGGGAGCGGTTGGCCGCGGCCGATGTACCGCTGCCATTTCGCGGCATCGCCATCGCCATGATCACCGCCGGGCTGATGTCTCTCGCCTTCATGGGCTTTACCGGACTAATCAAACCCTAACCATGAGCCATATCCTGCTTGTTATCGCCCTCTTCTCGCTGCTGGCCCTGTTGTTCGGCCTGCTGCTGGGCTATGCCGCCGTCCGTTTCCGGGTCGAGGCGGATCCTATCGTCGAAAAACTCGATGCCCTGCTGCCACAGACCCAGTGCGGCCAGTGCGGCTATCCGGGGTGTCGCCCCTATGCCGAGGCCATCGCCAACGGCGATGCCATCAACAAATGTGTGCCAGGTGGTGAGCCCACCATCAAACGCATCGCCGAGCTGATGGGGGTCGAGGTGCCGGTCGATGGGCCGGTGGAGCTGCCCATCAAGAAGGTCGCCTTCATCCATGAAGACCTGTGCATCGGTTGCACCAAGTGCATCCAGGCCTGCCCGGTGGATGCCATCGTCGGCGCCGCCAAGATGATGCATACGGTGATCAAGAGTGAATGTACCGGCTGCGATCTCTGTGTCGATCCCTGCCCAACCGACTGCATTGAGATGATCGAACTACCCACCACCCCGGACAGCTGGAACTGGGATCTGGAAACCATTCCGGTGAGGATGATCAAATGACCCTGAGCCGAGTCATCGACAAGATCTGGCGTGGCAAGTTGTGGGATTTCCATGGCGGCATTCACCCGGACGAACACAAGGTTGAATCCAGTGAAGTACCGCTGGTGGAGGCCCCCCTGCCCCCGCTGCTGGTTCTGCCGCTCAAACAGCATACCGGCTCCAGTGCCGAGGTGATCGTACATGCAGGTGAGCGAGTCTTGGCCGGCCAACCGCTAACCCGGCCCGAGTCGCGGATGCAGGTACCAATCCATGCGCCGACCTCCGGCATCATCAGCAGCATCGAGCCCCATACCGTCGCCCACCCCTCGGGCCTGAGTGAGTTGTGCATCCATCTGCAGCCCGATGGTCTGGATGAGTGGCGCGAGCGGTTGCCGTGGCCCGACTATCGCGACAGAAGCCCGCTGGATCTGGTACGCCGCATTCATGAAGCCGGCATCGTCGGCCTGGGCGGCGCCGGTTTCCCGACCGATGTCAAACTGGCCACCGGCCGCGAGAAGGTCGAGATCCTGATCATCAATGGCGCCGAGTGTGAGCCCTACATTAGCTGCGACGATCGCCTGATGCGTGAAGAGGCCCAACGCATCGCCGAAGGGATCGACATCGTCCGCCACATCCTCAAACCGAAGCTGGTCCTCATCGCCATCGAGGATAACAAGCCGCAAGCCATCGCCGCCATGCAGGCCTCGGTCGATGGCGAGCAGGTACAGGTGCGGGTGATCCCGACCAAATACCCCTCCGGTGCCGCGCGCCAACTCATCGAGATCCTGACCGGGCGCCAAGTCCCCTCGGGTAAACGCTCGCTGACCCTCGGCGTCAACATGCTCAACGTCGGCACCGTCTTCGCCGTGCGCCAGGCCATCATCGAGGATGAACCCCTGATCCGCCGGGTGGTCACCCTGACCGGCGAACGTTTCGGCAAGCCGGGAAATGCCTGGGTGCGCATCGGAACCTCGGTCCGCTGGCTGCTGCCGCAGTTCCAGCTCAATCCGGAACCCCGGCAGCGCATCATCATGGGCGGCCCCATGATGGGTTTCACCCTGCCCCATGCCGACGTCCCCATCATCAAGACCAGCAACTGTCTGATGGCCCCGAGCGAGGTCGAACTGCCGCCGCCGGGCGATGAACAGAACTGCATCCGCTGCAGCCAGTGCGCCGATGCCTGCCCGGTCAGCCTGCTGCCGCAGCAGCTCTACTGGTACAGCAAGGCCGGCGAGCACGACAAGGCCCAGGAGTACCACCTCGATGACTGCATCGAGTGTGGCGCCTGTGCCTGGGTCTGCCCCAGCAGCATTCCGCTGGTGCAGTACTATCGCGAGGAGAAGGCCGAACTGCGCCGCCTGCAGGAGGAAGCCGAGCAGGCCGAGCGAGCCAAGCTGCGCTTCGAAGCCAAGAAGCAGCGGCTGGAGGCCGAGCGCCGCAGTCGCGAGTCTCGCCACCAGCAGGCCAGCCAGGCCCGGCGCGAGCAACTGCAACAGCAAAGCCCGGATGGCGTCGATCCGGTGGCCGCCGCCCTGGCTCGGGTCAAGGCCCGTCAGGCCGAGCTGGCCGCCCAAGCAACCCAGGCAGCCCCCACCCTCGATCTGACGAGCGAGGCCATGCAAGCGGCACGCGCCGCCCGCAAACAACAGGCCCAAACCCGTCAGCGTGAGCAGGACCGCGACCAGCAAGCGGCGCAGGAGCCCTCCGCCTCGACGGTCAAGGCTCCGCCTACGGCGGTTGATGCCCAGCCCGCGGCACTGGATGCCAAGCAAGCCGCAGTTGCGGCCGCAATCGCACGCGCCAAGGCGCGCAAGGCCGCGCAAGCCGAAACGCCGCTGGTTCACGCCGAGTCCGGCACGAGCGAGGCGACCCAGGGCACGAGCAGTTGCTCCGCGGAGCAACTGCTGCAGATCGCCGAGCCCAGTAGCCCGGCGCGAACCGCAGAAACAGCCGTCGCCGAGGAGCAGTCCGCGGCGGTTGACGCCCAGCCTGAGCCGGTTGATGCAAAGCCCGCGGCGCTGGATGCCAAGCAAGCCGCAGTTGCGGCCGCAATCGCACGCGCCAAGGCGCGCA
>JASDSW010000019.1:16787-30035 GCA_041441555.1 Aeromonadaceae bacterium | reverse complement strand
TTATGAGCATATATGATACGGGATGGAATAACAAAAAACCCGCAAAGCCAGTGGCTATGCGGGTTTCAGGCATTTCATGATACGACATGAAACAATAATTTGGTGCCCGGACTCGGAGTCGAACCAAGGACACGCGGATTTTCAATCCTCAGACCTATCAGAGAATGGCTAGACTCGGCTCTATTCATCTGTATTACTGACCCGACGTTATAAAATCAGCCCATGCTTCCATCATAGGGCGTCGCTGATCCAGCAAGTCGGTGCGGTGATAGGCCGCTTCTACCTGATTCTGGATCGTGTGGGCCAAGGCCCGCTCAGCCAAGTCTCTGGCATATCCCTGTTCACTGCACCAGTCCCGAAAGCTGGAACGAAAACCATGGGCGGTGGCATACCGGCCTTCGGTGGTACTGGGAGCTTCTGCTCTACGCAAAAACATGGTGAGTGTGGTATCCGATACCGGCACTTGAGCTCGCGGGGAGGGGAATACCAACTCACTATGCAAACCTCGCATGTTTTCCAATAACGCTATTGCTCTGGGTGCTAAAGGCACCCTGTGCAATTGCTTGGCTTTCATGCGCTCTGCTGGCAGTGACCAGATCTTTTGCTCCCAATCTACTTCTGACCACTTCATAGCCCTGACTTCCCCAGATCTGCAGGCTGTCAGGATCAAGAACTCCAGCATGGTCGGTGTGACATCAAAACGATGGGTTGTTAGTAGGTGTTCTTTGACAAAGGCCGGGATCTCACGCCAAGGCATGGCGGGTTGATGCTCAACACGCACCGATTTGCTGGGTTGTGAGGGCAATAGATGGCTCACCACGTCCACCGGGTTGGCAGTACAGTAGCCATGAGCCCATGCCCAAGCCATTACGGCATGTAGTCGCTGCTTCACCCGACTGGCTGTTTCAGGGATTTCTAGCCAGATAGGTTGCAGTACCTCTGCGATATGAGCTGGAGTGATCGTATCGATAGAGAGTTGGCCAATAACAGGAAAAGCATACTGCTCCAAGGTTGCGATCCACTGCTTGCCATGCTTCGGGTTCTTCCAGGCGGGTAACAGGCTCTCATAAACTTGCCGAGCAGCGAGCTCTACGGTGGGGATCACCGGTTTGTTTTGTTCCTGCTCGCGCAGATCCAAGGGATCATGGCCGTTGGCGAGTTGCTCGCGCATCACTCGGGCTGCTTTGGCAGCATCAGCGATGGAGATCTCCGGGTAGCTACCTAAACCGGCATTACGGCGTTTTTGGGTAACAGGGCTGACATAGCGCAGAACCCACTTGCCTCTGCCTTTGGTGGGAGAGGGATGGAGCGCCAAGCCGGTAACGCCCCCATGAGGCAGGGGCTTGTCATCAGGTTTAAGGTTGCGAGCCTTGGTGTCTGTCAGGATAGCCATAGACGAGCCTCACAGGTGATAATGGGTATGCCATCCAGTATGCCATCAGATGGGGGCTAGGGACGTACTGGGTAGGAATGAATTGGACAGGATAAATGAAAAATCCATTGATCTTAATGGATATTTTGGTAGTGTTTGGTCAGGTTTAGACTTAGTACTGGCGGTCACCCCCTCCGCCAGATTGCAAGAGCGAGACTTAGGTCTCGCTCTTTTTGTTTATTCTCTGAACGGGTCGGCCATGACAGATATCCAGTATCAAGGCTTTAGTGTGCTGGCGATGCATCCGGAATTTGTGGTGCTGAACAAGGCGCCTGGCATCGGTATGCATGACGAGGACGGGATCCCCGGATTGGTCAGTGAGGCTCGGCGCCAACTCGACATGATGCTCTACCCGGTGCATCGTCTGGATAAGGTGACCTCTGGGGTTTTGTTGCTGGCGCGGACTCCGGATGCCAATCGGGAGCTGAGCATGGCTTTTGCGGCGCATCGGGTGGAAAAAACCTATCTGGCTTTGAGTCAGCACAAACCGAAGAAAAAGCAGGGCTGGATCAAGGGGGACATGAAACGGGGGCGGCGCGGTAGCTGGTTATTGACCCGCGGCATGGATAACCCGGCCATTACCTGGTTTGAGAGTTACGGCCTGGGGGATGGTTTGCGATTGTTTGTTGTTCAGCCCAAGACCGGGAAAACTCACCAAATCCGGGTCGCCCTCAAGAGCCTTGGTTCCCCGATCATCGGCGATGAGTGGTATGGGGCTCCGCCGGCCGATCGTGTCTATCTACATGCGGCGCAGCTGAAATTTCCATTCCAGCAACAGCGCTGGTGTTTTTCTGCTTGGCCTACTCAGGGATTGCTGTTTAACCAGCCACAGGTGGTGAGCCTCCTGCCCACTGCACTCGACTGGAGCTGAGTCGCCTCATTCATCTACCTTGCTAAGCCATGAAAAACGGCACCCTGATTGATGCCGTTTGAGTTTTTTCACATGTGTTTACTACGTGACTCGTGTCAATCTTGAGACGAGTCACCGGGATTGGATTGCAATAGATGACCCAATTTCCCGGCCTTGGTCGCTAGGTAGAATTCGTTATACGGATTCTTTCCCTCTTGCAAGGGAACCCGCTCGGCAATGTGGATCCCCATCTTTTCCATGGCATTGAGCTTGCGCGGATTGTTGGTCATCAACCGAAGTTGCTGAACTCCCAACAATTTGAGCATGTCTGCGCAGATGGTGTAGTCACGCATATCGGCGGCAAACCCGAGCGCCACATTGGCATCGACGGTGTCTGCGCCCTGATCTTGCAACTGATAAGCATGGATCTTGTTCAGCAGACCAATTCCTCGTCCCTCTTGGCGGACATAAAGCAAGACGCCGCGTTTTTCTTCGGCGATACGTTGCATGGCGGCTTGCAACTGAAAACCGCAGTCACAACGCAAACTGAACAGCGCGTCCCCAGTTAAACACTCGGAGTGGATGCGGCCGAGTACCGGCTCTGGGGTGGTGATATCGCCCATGACCAGGGCCGCATGATCTTTGCCAGAGGCGATTTCTTGAAATCCAACCAGGGTGAAGATGCCCCAGGGGGTTGGCAACTTGGATGATGCCATCAGGGAAACACTGCTCATCGATATCCTCTATAACGCATCACGAGAGTTCAGGGCCAATCAGGCGATTTGAGGTGGCCTAACCGGAAAGTTGACGCATGTCCCGATTTTGACGCGAAAATTTGGGACTTGGCAACCCCTGTGACCCACCTAGGGGGAAATATCTGACCTGGATACTCGGATTTGGGCATAAGTATCCAGCCTGGGTCAAATTCGTTATAATTTCGCGCCGTTAGCCACTCAAGGCACCGCAGCCATGCGGATCTCATGCATTCATCTGGAGGGTTCATGCCGGAAAATCATTCCCCTGTCATTACCATTGATGGTCCCAGTGGGGCCGGGAAAGGGACCGTTTGTCAACGTCTGGCGGAAAAGTTGGGTTGGCCGCTGCTGGATTCCGGTGCCATCTATCGTGTATTGGCGCTGGCCGCCTTGCATCATGAAGTGGCGCTGGATAACGAAGAGGCCTTGGTTGCATTGGCATCTCATCTGGATGTTAGCTTTGTGGCTGGCCCGGACGGGGTTCGTATCGTGCTCGAAGGCGAGGAAGTCTCTGCGGCTATCCGTACCGAGCAAAGTGGCAATGCGGCTAGCAAGATTGCGGCATTTCCGCGAGTGCGTGAGGCCCTGTTGCGACGTCAGCGCGCGTTTCGTTCGGCGCCGGGTTTGATTGCCGATGGCCGGGATATGGGAACCGTGGTATTCCCGGATGCTGAGGCTAAAATATTCCTAGATGCCAGCGCTGAAGAGCGGGCCAATCGCCGGCTCAAGCAGTTGCAGGAAAAGGGCTTTGATGTTAAATTTGATCGCCTTTTAATCGAGATCCAAGAGCGTGATGAACGGGATCGCAATCGCCCGGTCGCGCCGCTACGGCCTGCCGACGATGCCTTGATTCTGGATTCCACCTCCATGGCGATCGACGCGGTTGTAGAAGCAATTTTACAACACGTGCGCTCCAAGATTGATGTCGCCGTCTAAGACGGTGACGGATATACGTCTGTACCAAGGAATGGCATAGGCGAATTTGAACAACCCCGCTCTGGCCGGATTGCCGGGTGGATGTTATTTACTTTCAAGTTATCAAACACATGACTGAATCTTTTGCTCAACTCTTTGAAGAGTCTCTGAAACAACTCGAAACCCGTCCTGGTGCCATCGTCAAGGGTACTGTCGTCTCCATCGCGAACGGCTTTGTCCTGGTTGACGCTGGTCTGAAGTCTGAATCTGCTATCCCGGTTGAACAGTTCAAGAACGCCGTTGGCGAACTGGAAATCAACGTCGGTGACTCTGTGGATGTCGCTCTGGACTCTGTCGAAGATGGTTTCGGTGAGACTCTGCTGTCCCGTGAGAAGGCTAAGCGTCACGAAGCTTGGCTGCAGCTGGAAAAGGCTTACGAAGAACAGGCTACCGTTGTTGGTCTGATCAATGGCAAGGTCAAGGGTGGCTTCACTGTCGAAGTGAACACCATTCGCGCGTTCCTGCCAGGTTCTCTGGTCGATGTGCGTCCGGTGCGTGACACCGCTCACCTGGAAGGCAAAGAGCTTGAGTTCAAAGTGATCAAGCTGGATCAGAAGCGCAACAACGTTGTCGTTTCTCGTCGTGCCGTGATCGAAACCGAAAACACCTCTGAGCGTGACAGCCTGCTGGCCAACCTGCAAGAAGGCCAAGAAGTGAAGGGTATCGTCAAGAACCTGACCGACTACGGCGCATTCGTCGATCTGGGCGGTGTTGACGGCCTGCTGCACATCACTGACATGGCTTGGAAGCGCGTCAAGCATCCTTCCGAAATCGTCAACGTTGGCGACGAAATTGCTGTTAAGGTTCTGAAGTTCGACCGCGAGCGTACTCGTGTGTCTCTGGGCCTGAAGCAACTGGGCGAAGATCCGTGGGTCGCTATCGCCAAGCGTTACCCAGAAGGCGCTCGCCTGACTGGTCGCGTGACCAACCTGACCGACTACGGCTGCTTCGTTGAAATCGAAGAGGGCGTTGAAGGTCTGGTACACGTGTCTGAAATGGATTGGACCAACAAGAACATTCACCCGTCCAAGGTTGTGAACGTTGGTGACACCGTTGAAGTCATGGTTCTGGATATCGACGAAGAACGTCGTCGTATCTCTCTGGGTCTGAAGCAGTGCAAGTCCAACCCATGGCAGCTGTTTGCTGAAACTCATGCCAAGGGTGACCGCGTCTCCGGTAAGATCAAGTCAATCACTGACTTTGGTATCTTCATCGGTCTGGATGGTGGCATCGACGGTCTGGTTCACCTGTCTGACATCTCCTGGAACGTATCTGGTGAAGATGCGGTTCGTGAGTTCAAGAAAGGTGATGAAATCTCCGCTGTGGTTCTGCAAGTTGACCCAGAGCGCGAGCGCATCTCCCTGGGCGTGAAGCAAATCGAAGAAGATCCTTTCAATAAGTACCTGTCTGATAACAAGAAAGGTGCTATCGTTAAGGGCAAAGTGACTGCTGTTGACGCTAAGGGCGCTACCATCGACTTGGAAGAAGGCGTTGAAGGTTACATTCGTGCCTCCGATGCTTCTCGTGACCGTATTGAAGACGCCACCCTGGTGTTCTCAGTTGGTGACGACGTTGAAGCCAAGTTCATGGGTGTTGACCGTAAGAACCGCACTGTTAGCCTGTCTGTCCGTGCGAAGGACGAAGCTGACGAGAAGGCTGTTATGGACAACCTGAACCAACAAGAAGAAGTTGGTTTCAGCAACGCCATGGCTGAAGCGTTCAAGGCTGCCAAGGGCGAATAATCTCCCTGCGGTAGCGAAGAAGGGCGGTCTTGACCGCCCTTTTTTATGTGTTCGAATTGGCTTTTATCCCAGAGGTGTGGCGTTATGACCAAATCAGATCTGATTGAACGACTCTCTGCCAAGTACCAGCATCTTTCGGCCAAGGATGTTGAAGTGGCAATCCGCGAAATTCTCGAACAGATGGCGGACACCCTGCAGAGCGGGGATCGTATCGAAATCCGCGGATTCGGTAGTTTTTCCCTGCATTATCGGGCCCCAAGAGTGGGCCGTAACCCGAAGACGGGTGAAAAGGTGGAGTTACTGGGTAAATCGGTGCCACATTTCAAACCAGGAAAGGAACTTCGCGAACGGGTTAATGAAAGCATTGCCTAGCAACGCATCCACTACATCGTCGACGAATTGAGGGGTTGCTGTGCGAGCCTTGTTCACTGTTATTTTTCTTGTGGTCGTGATTGCCGTCGCATTGACCCTGGGGGCCGAGAATGGTGTCTCGGTGCAATTTAATTACCTGCTGGCCCAAGGAGAATTCCATCTGTCGTCGTTGATGGTAGGCTGGTTTTTTTCTGGACTACTGATCGGCTTGGCCATGAGTAGTTATCTGCTGATCCGTAGCCGGTTCCAGCTTCGCGCATTGCGAAAAAAAGTGGCTGCTCAAACCGCTGCACTGCGCCGTTTTGAGGCAATTGCGGCTGAACCACCAGTGAAGGATTAATGCTCGAACTTCTATTTTTGCTGTTACCAGTTGCTGCTGCCTACGGATGGTACATGGGGCAACGTGGTGCCCGATTGGATAACGAGCGTTCCAGCCATAAGCTCTCGCGCAACTATGTTGCGGGCATTAATTTCCTGCTGTCGGAACAACCCGACAAGGCGGTTGATCTATTTATTGAGCTGCTACAGGTTGACGATGAAACGCTGGAAACTCACCTGGCGCTGGGTAATCTGTTCCGGCAACGCGGAGAGGTCGACCGTGCCATTCGTATTCATCAAAATTTGATTGCCCGTCCCAGTCTCACGATCGAACAGAGAAACTTGTCGATGCTGGAGCTGGCTCGAGACTTTATTGCAGCCGGTTTGCTCGATCGCGCTGAAACAATTCTCTGCGAACTCGTACAACACGATGAACATGAGGTCGATGCTGCCCAATTGCTGATCTCGGTTTATCAGCAGTTACGGGATTGGGAAAAAGCTATCGATGTGGCGATGCGTTGTCGCAAACGCCTCGGTGAGACAATTCTGTCTCCTCTGGCAAATTATTATTGCGAGTTGGCTGAACTAGATATTCAAAACTTGCAGGATAAACAAGCTATCAGTCGCTTGAAGAAGGCCCTCAGCCTGGATGAACGTTGTACGAGAGCCTCATTACGACTGGCCGAGATCTATATTCGACGGGATGAGATATCGGCGGCTGTCAGCATATTAGAAACCATCGGACAGCAGGATCCTGATTTGATCTCGGAAGCGTTACCGTTGTTGCAACGTTGTTTTACGCCGACCGAGCCTCGCTATAAACAACTCTTGTTGTTATGGCTGGAACAGTCATCGTCCACGCGGGTGGCATTGGCCCTGGCTGATCTGTTGCAAGAGGAGAGTGGGGCGGAGGTTGCTGAAAAACTCATCCTGACTGAATTGAAACGCAATCCGACGATGCGAGCATTTTCTCGCCTGATGGATTATCGCCTGGCGGATTTAGATAATACCCAAGCCAAGGAAAGTATTGGCTTGCTCAAGAGTCTGGTGGAAAAGCAGATCGCTATCAAACCGATTTATCGCTGCACTCATTGTGGCTTTTCCAGCAAGATCATTTTTTGGCAATGCCCATCGTGTAAGCATTGGGCCAGTATTAAACCTATCCGTGGATTGGATGGTGAGTAATGGGAGTTGTAATGCAGGAACCTAAGGTTATCGTTGCCCTTGATTATGCAAAGGAAGCCGATGCACTGGCTTTTGTTGCTCGCGTCACGCCAGAATTGTGCCGATTGAAAGTGGGTAAGGAGATGTTTTCATCATTTGGCCCTGCATTCGTGCGTTCTTTGGTCGAAAAGGGATTCGATGTTTTCTTGGATCTGAAGTTTCATGATATTCCGAATACAGTTGCCAAGGCGGTGGCTGCGAGTGCAGAGCTGGGTGTCTGGATGGTGAACGTGCATGCTTCGGGTGGTCTGCGCATGATGATGGCAGCCAAAGAGGCATTGCAACCCTATAGTGAGCGGGCACCTTATCTCATTGCGGTGACCGTGTTGACCAGCATGGAGCAGGATGAGCTGACCCGAGTGGGTGTCGCAGGAAGCTTGCAGGAACACGTTCTTCGTCTGGCCTCCTTGACCAAGGAGGCTGGGCTGGATGGCGTGGTTTGTTCGGCGCAGGAGGCGGCGCTGCTGAAGTCGCATCTGGGGCACGAGTTCAAACTGATCACCCCAGGGATCCGACCTGCGGGCGCCGAGTTGGGTGATCAACGGCGGGTGTTGACCCCTGTCGAGGCCTGCGCGCAAGGCTCTGACTATCTGGTGATTGGGCGTCCCATCACCCAAGCTGCCGATCCGGCGGCGACCCTGCAGGCTATCAACCAATCGCTGGCCTAGCGCCCCCTTCGTCGCGTATGTTAGCGAAGTGAGGGAGCGCAGCTCCCTCATTGCTTCCACCTCCGCCAGCCGACCAGTAATAGTCCGATGACCATTCCGCTGATCGCGCCCAGCCAATGTGATTCGGCGTGAACCCGGGTGGCGATCAATTCGCTGGTCCAACTATCGGTGTGCACCGAATCCCAGAGCAGCTTGGCCAGCAAGCCCAACAGCCACCACCAGCCTTGCTTCTCCTTCTGGACGATGAGATCCAATGCGGCGAGGGCAAACAGGCCGTGTAGTGCCCCAGACAGCCCCCAGTAGTATTCGGTCATCGGGCTGAAGAGCAGCAGCGCCAGATCGACCATCACGACCTGGATGCTCAGTAAAAACAGGCAACACCAGGGGGGGCGATGACGGCTCAGCAGAAGCCAGATGAGGCACAGAGCCAGCAGATTCATCACTAGGTGAACGAGATTGTGGTGGATCCAGCCGCCGAAGAATAAACGCCACCACTCTCCAGCCAATATGGCCGAGCGGATGTAGACGATGGGAAATTCAGCGGAGGAGAGAGCCTGGAGGATGAGGGTGATAACACAGGCCAGCACAAGGGGAAAATAACGCAGGAGTGGCATGCTGGGTCACCTATCTCCGAGAATTGAAATGGGTCATAAAAAAAAGGGGCCTCAGCCCCTTTGAATCGCAGAATGCTTATTTAATCAAGAAATCTTCAAGGCTCTTGCCTTGAGTTTCGATGGCGTTGCGAATAGCCAACGGCTGACGACCTTGGCCGGTCCAAGTACGTTGTTCGCCATTTTCATCAACATACTGATACTTGGGCGGACGCGGAGCACGTTTGGTGCTCTTTTCGGCAGCGGCAACACCAACAGGGAACAGCTCGGCCGGATCGATGCCATCTGCGCGCAGCATATTCATATATTCAGAGATCTTACGTTCCCGCTCTTCGCGTGACTTACGGTCTTCGGCTTCGTCATTACGGCGTTCTTCGACGATCGCGGTCAGTTTAGCGAGACCTTCTTCGAGCTGTTCCAAAGTCAGGTCACGGGCAACAGCACGCAGGCTGCGGATATTGAGCAGTACTTTCAGAAAATCGGTCATGATGGTCTCACTTAACAGGATTTAGGCTAATTATTATGATGATTCAATATTAATGCAATGTATATCGAGAAAATAAATTGTCAAGCATGGATATTAATTATACCAACAGGATGACACTCCTAGAATTGAATTATCCATATTCCAATCACAAACAATCCATTTCGAGTGATGGTTTGCATAAACAAACCAACCTTTGCTATCCCGTCTCTACAAATAAGCTGCCAGCTCATTGTCGAGTCGTGAATATGAGATCTTCATCCGAATATTAGGCCTCTTTTGTATCCAAAAACAGGCAGTTGACCGGGATGAAGCGCGGTAATTTGATGGTGGCGCTGCCTGGTTAAGCGGTCTGGGTGGATGAGACTACGCGATCAAAACGGATTCTGGCATCATACGCGAACTGTTTCAGGAGGAGCGCTATGGCGTCACTGCATTACAAATTTGCCGCAATGAATTCCGGCAAATCGACCCAATTGATTCAAGCTCATTTCAACTATTGTGAGCGGGGAATGACCCCCTATGCCATGACGCCGGCCATCGATGATCGTTTTGGGGTGGGGGTGATCACCGCGCGCGTAGGATTGGAGTTGCAGGCAGATGTTTTCACCGCAGCCAGCGATCTCTTCCTAATTGTCGAACAGCGCCATGCCCAGCAGAGTCTGGATGTGTTTATCGTGGATGAGGCTCAGTTTCTCAGCCGGGAGCAGGTATATCAATTGGCGCGCATTGTCGATGAGTTGAATATTCCGGTGATCGCCTACGGTTTAAAAAGTGATTTTCGGGGCGAGCTGTTTGAAGGTTCTTATCATCTGCTCTGCTTGGCCGATAAAGTCGAGGAGCTCAAGAGTATTTGCTGGTGTGGCAACAAGGCCCATATGAACGCTAGAGTGGCCAGCAGTGGCGAGGTATTGCGCGATGGTGCTCAGGTCGAAATCGGTGGCCATGATAAATATGTCTCGTTATGTCGCAAACATTATCTGCAGGGGTTGGCCTTCAAACCGATGCTTGTTTAAACCGAGACCAATAAAAAGGGGCCCGATAGGCCCCTGATAAAAATCTCAGATTAATGATTGGACATCACCTGATCGGCCCACTGTGTGGATTCCATAAATAGCCCGATGGCCTCTTTTTCCGAGAGACTCATCTTATCGGCTCGCAATTTGAGCCGCTCCCAGTTGAGCTGTTCATAATCGGTGACGAAGGCCAAGTAGAACGCCAATTCGCCCCGTTTTTCCAAGAGCGCCTGCTTGATGGCGTCCGACAACGGGATCTGCGCCAGAATTTCCGCGAAGGGTTGATCCAAGATGGCTTCCAGCAGCGAAAATAGACCACATAGGAATGCTTCCGATGGATCGGTCCACCCTTGGCGATGCAGGGAGAGTAGTTCGCAGAAACGCCCGCGGATCAGGCTCATCCGATAGAGTTCGGTGGATTTATTTTCCCCGCCACTGGTGGCACTGACCAGGGAGACAAAACGGCGCATCTCCTGTTGGCCAAGGAAGATGGTGGCGTGACGGAATGAGGTGATGGGTTGCGTGGCCTTGTAGCGCAGGTTGTTGACGTAGCGCATCAGCTTGTAGGCCAGCGTCAGGTCCCGGTTAAGCAGCGCCTCGATTCGCTCGTAATCGAGATCGGGTGAGTTGACCTCTTTGAGCAGTTGCATCACCGTAATTTGACTATCCGATAGCGTCTTGCGCTGGACGATCTCGGGGCGGCTGAAGAAGTAGCCTTGGAACAGCGAAAAGCCCATCTTCTGCGCGGCCAGGAACTCCTGATGAGTTTCCACTTTTTCAGCCAGATAAATCAGATGCGAGTTCCTGTGCTGCTCAATATATGCGGCAATCTCCTCATGACTGGTCAGGCGAAAATCGAATTTGATGATATCGATGTATGGAAGAAATGACTCCCAGCGGGGATCCAGGGTGAAGTCGTCCAGGGCCAACCGGTGACCTTTATTTTTCAAGCGGATCACGCTGGCCAATAACTGTTCATCCGGCTCGGCATCTTCGAGGATCTCGATGACTACCTGTTCGACGGGCAGCGAGTCGGCGAGGCCGTTTAAGATCAGACTGTAGGGGAAGTTGATATAACAGGCATGCTCCCCCACCAACTGCTGAATGGGTTGGCTCAAGAATTGTTCGGCGATGAGACATGTCGTGGCGTGTTCGGCACTGACATTCGGAAACTGGTTACTCAACCCCTCGCGAAACAGCAGCTCATAAGCCACAGGGCGCTGATGCTGATCCAGGATGGGTTGTCTGGCCACGAAAGAGTACATCTTGTTGTTCCTATCTGGCGGCGGCCACAACCGGCATATCTGTGGTTGTGTGATGCCCTCATGGGTGACAAATTTGCCGCCCGCAGGCGTTTGAGGCAATAGCCAGGCGTCGATTTAGCGACGGCATCGGCACTTTAGGAAAGCGGTTGCAGAAAAAGAGAACAACCGGAAACTAAAAAGGGCCAGATGGCCCTCTCGTGTTGAGGGCTCACGGTGCGGAAGCGGGTGAGCCCTTGGAAAAAACTCGGGGTTAGAAGCGATAATTGGCCTGCAGCGATGCCAGGAAAGCCGAAGCATCCACATCGTATTGCGCGGTGGTCTGTGGCGTCAGCTTCTCGTTGATGGTGACATCCTTGCCTTGCAAGTAGGCTAGCCCCAGGTCCAGGCTGAGGGCTTCGGTAGCTTGGTAACTGCCGCCCAGGCTGTACCAGAGGCGCTGGCTATCCGGGATGCTGATGGTGTTGAACGAGGCCTGCTTGTCGAGCGCCATGCCGGCGCGCAGGGTCCATTGCGGGTCCAGGTAGTAGGTTCCGCCCAATGCATAGCGCCAGCTGTCCTTGAACTCCTCATCCTTGCTGAAACATTGACCGGCGGTGCCATCGTTACAGTCGTCGCTGGTGGCGGTCAGATCCTTGAAGACGCTCCAGTCGGTCCACTGCACCGAGTAGTGCAATGCAAACTGCGGGGCGACGCGGTGATAACCGGAGATCTCGGCGATAGCCGGCAGCTCCAGATCCAAGGAGCCATCGACGGTGTTGAATTCCAGCGGAGAGAGTGATTTGACCCCGGCGGCTCGACCGCTGAATTTACCATCAAAGGAGAGGGTGGTGCCTGAGCGATAGGTCAAACCCCAGCGATGATTCTCGTTGTACTCAAACAGGGTGCCGGCGTTCCAGCCCCAGCCCCAGGTATCCCCGGTCAGCTTGACCAGCTCCGTATCATGACTCAACAGCGGGTTCGCCGCCGAGGTGGCACCGGCGTGACGGATCAGGGTGGCGTCGGCATAGATGGCTGAGATCCCGGCGCCAAAACTCCACTGTTCGTTGAGCCGATAGGCCAGGTTCGGGTTGAAGTTGTAGGTGATGAGTTCGGTCTTGCCGCCAATAAGGCCGGCGTCGTAGTCATCCTCAAAATCGGTGGAGAGACCAAAGTTGGTGAACAGCGCTGTCCCCCAGGCCCACTGATCGTTGATGGGCTGGATCAGATACATGGCCGGAATGACGGCATCCGGAGCTATGTTGTTGGCATCGAGATCGTTGGCACTCATGCCCAGCGCCGGCACATCACTCCGGCCTTGCAGATCGATATTGGGGCGCGCGTAGGTGCCGACTACGCTCATCTCCATCGCCTTGAAACGGGTCATGGCGGCTGGATTGCGCGCCAGCACGGCGGCGTTGTCGGCAATGGCGGCTTCACCCGCGAAGGCACGCCCCAGACCGCTTGCCGAGTGTTCGTTCAGGTTGAAGGCGGCGGCAGCGGCCTGCTGCGAGGCCGTCGTGGCGAGCACGGACGACAAGGTGATGGCAAGGATATGCT
>JASDSW010000019.1:0-16777 GCA_041441555.1 Aeromonadaceae bacterium | reverse complement strand
CTTCTTCATGCGGGGTTATAATTCCTGTTGACTGACGGGCGCAGGCCCAAGTGGCCGGGATTCTACGTGGCCTGCCGGAGTCGACAAATCAGACCAGCCGCCTCTTTGAGGTGATCTAGCGCAAAATCAGCGCAAAAAATGGTGAATATCTCAGCAGTCGTCGTCAGCTTTGGAGTCTTGACTCTAAATGAGTCCATCTGGGTTGAGTGGCTGGGCCGTTTTGGGATGTTTCTCCCGCCAGCGGCTGAGTTCGCGGCGCAGGTTCGTGGCCGACCAGGCGGAAGCTTGTTCAGAAAAACAGGCGGCCAGTAATGGATCCAACTCGCCACGCAGATCCGGGTAACAGGGCAATACTTCCAGACAGGTTGGCTGAAGTTGCGGCCAACGTTGGCGTCCCCAATGCAGGAGTGCTCGGTGGATCTGCTGCGGATCTTGAGTATCCAGTGCGCGTTTGAGTTGCCGCCAGCTCCAGCGATCGCTGAGCCGATGCAGGTGCGGCAGTTTGGGCAGGCGGCGTCCGCTTCGCCACCAGAAGAGCAGCGTCAGCACCCAGGCGAGCGCAAAGCCCAGCGTCAACCAGGGAAGAGCATTCTCATCGGTCGCCGGTGCGGGAAGGGGAGAGCTGGTTGGCGCTACGGCTGCCTCAATGGTTAGCGGGGGCATCGCCAAGCGTGTCGTTTCCATCTGTTGGCGCTGGCTGTTCCACCAGTGGAGGGTGATGGGGGGCAGAGCCAGCGGCCCTGGCTGTTGCGGAATGAAGGCTTGCCGCAGCGTCTGCTCGGCCACCAATTGCCCTTGCCGGATTGTCTCGCTCTGGCTCTTGCCGTCGGCATAGCTACGGACTCCCGTCAGCTCGGGCAGCGGCAGCGGCGGCAACTGCTCCAGGGTGTTGCCAAATGCCCGGATGGTGAGCAGACGAACCAGGGGATCCCCCACCCGGTATGGTCCAGAGCCGGTTTGCCATTGGGCCTCAAGCTGAATTTTTTGACTCACCAGCTCGGGCTTGCTGCCATCGGGCAGAGGCATGATCTGTAGCGAGAGCGGCTGCCCTTGCTGCAAAAATGGGCGATGTACGTTTGACCCCAGGGTCACTCCCTGCACCAACGGCCCCTGCAGCTGGTATGTTCCCGGGCGGGAATGAGTGATGGCGTAGCTGCGGTGCAGAGTTCGGATCCGCTTGCCGTCCTCCATCGTCTCATCCAGACGATCATCACCGATCTGCCGGATCCGAGCGCCATCGAGGGTGGGGGGGGTGACAGAATCGATCTGGATGCCCACCGGCAGGGTAAGCTCCAGTTGATAGAGGGCCGCCTGGCCGGGATAGATCCCTGGTCGATCCAGGCGGACATCCAGCAGTTGAGGCATGATTTGCGCCGGACGGCCGGGCTGGACACTCAGCGCAACGGCAGGGCTTGGTTTTCCGGCAACGCTCAACGACGGGATCTGCTGGGGGCCCGCGGCCAGCGGCAGCAGCGGGATCTGCCATTGGCTGATCACCCGGCCATTCTGGTTACTCTGGGCAAAACGCAACTCACCCACCACAAACTGTTGAAAAAGCGGACGAATATCCAGCGCGCTGACCTCGAGCTGTTCGTCGGCGGTGATGGTTAGCAGGACGCTCTGCTGCTGATACAGGCGCGGCCGATCGACCTGGCTGTCAATCCGTGCCAGCGCGGCACCGGGGAGTGTGCAGAGGCAGAGCCATAGCGGCAGTAGTTTCACCATGTCTGAGTGGGCTCCTGCTTTAATCGTCGTTGCTGCTGCAAGCGCAGGCGATTGCGCATCAGATTGCCAGGCTCTTCGGCGACCTTGTCGAGCAGATCGCCGGGAGTTGCGTCGCGTTTGCTCGCGGGGGCCGGCGCTCGGGGGGACTTGGCCGCCCGGCTCTGTTGCCGCTGCAGCCACTGTTCGACCAGTGCCCGGTTGTAGCGGGCGTCCAGCAACTCGGGATCTAACTGCAAGGCTGCACTATAGGCTTCGAGAGCGGCTGGGAAGTCCTGCTGATAGGCCAGGGCATTGCCCAGGTTATAGAGGGCCTCGGGGGAGTTCTCGACCTGTCGGTAGGCGGCCGCGGCCTCGGCGTAGCGACCGGCGCGAAACCAGGCATTTCCCTGCCAGAGCGGATCGCTAAATGCCTGGGCCGCCGCGGCGAATTCCCCACGCTGATAGAGCTCCATCGCATCGGCTGCCCAGCCAGCGGATGGTTGCAGCAGGGAGACAGCCAGACAGAGGCTGAAAAACCAGCCCCGACGAAAGAGTAGGACCATGGGCAGGAGCGGGAGTAACAGCCAATAGCCCAAGTCCTGAAGACGCCACTGTTGCTGGTCACTGGCACTGCCTGGTTGATGCTGGGGTTGCAGCAAGGGTTGCAGATCGAGTGGATTGCGATCGCTGCGCAGCAGGCGGCCGCCACTGCCTTGCGCCAGCTTGGCCAGCTCGGCGAAGTTGCTGCGGGCAACTACCAGTTGCCCGGTGCGATCCTTGAAGAGAGAACCATCTTTCATGCGGATCGGGGCCCCAGCCTCCGAGCCGACGGCCAGGATATCGAGAGGCATCTGGCGCCGTTTCAGCCGGGAGGCGAGCGCCTGGCCCTGTTGCGCGTTGAGATCATCGGTCACCAGCAGCAGGCGAGCAGGATGGTGTTCGGCCATGCGCAACGCCAGCTCGACGGCGGCCTGCGGGTTGGAGCCTGCGACCGGCATCACCTCGGGCTCCAGTTCGGTCAGCAGAAACTGCAGGGTCTGATGATCATCGGTGGGTGGGGCTATGACATAAGCGTCCCCGGCGAAGGCGATGAGGGCGATGCGGCGTCCGGGCGACTGCTCCAGCAGACTGAACAGTTGGTAACGGGCGTTGAGCAGTCGTGTGGGCGGAATGTCGTCGGCCTGCATCGAGCGGGAGGTATCCAGCATCCAGATCCAGATCTCATCGCTTTGATAGAGCGCTTCGTTCTGCCGATGGGCAGGCCCTGCCAGCGCCAGGACGCCGAGCGCCCAGGGCAACAGCCACCACAGGGCGTGCGGCCGTTTGGCGTCGCTTGGCGTTTGACCGCGCAGGTAGCGCAGGATGGATTGGCGAATGAAGTTTTGTCCGGTGTGATGCTGACGCCAGTGCCAATAGACCAGCAGAAGGGGTAATCCCAGGGCCAGCAGCCACCAAGGGCGCAGGAGTGTCCAATCAGCCATGACGACGTCTCACCAGAAAAACTTGCAGCAGGCCGAGCAGCAGGGCCATCAGCAGTGGATAGGGATAGAGCTCCTGCCGCGGCTGGTAGAAGCGTTGGCTGGTTTCCATCGGCTCGAGTTCATCGATGGCCTGATAGATGGCGGCCAGGGACTCCGGATCCCGGGCGCGGAAGTAGCGGCCACCGGTCAGGTTGGCGATCTGCTGCAGGGTGGCTTCATCCAGATCGGCCGCCGGATTGCTCTCACCGCTGGCCAGTGGGTCATCTAACGGCACTTCGGCGCCCAGGCCGATGGTGTAAATCTTCATCTGCTGGGCGGCGGCGAGCTTGGCGGCCGCCACGGGGGAGAGGCTGCCGACGGTATCTCGGCCATCACTGAGCAGGATCAGCAACTTCTGGCGGCTACCTTCGTCGCTGAAGCGTTTGATGGAAAGACCAATTGCCTCGCCAATCGAGGTCAGATAGCCCGCCATGCTGAAATCCAGCTCATCGATGAAGCTTTGCAACGTCTGCCAGTCGCTGGTCAACGGCGCCATCAGATAGGCGTGGTCGGCGAACAGGATGAGGCCGATGCGATCGCCGGCCCGCTGGGCGACAAACTGTCGCAGCTGACGTTTGACGACGCTGAGTCGGTTGACCGGCCGCCCCTGAGCCAGCATATCCACGGTGCGCATGCTGTCGGAGAGATCGATGGCGAGCATCAGATCCCGGTGTGGCTTCTCCAGGGGCACGGGTTCCCCCAACCAGACCGGTCGGGCGATGGCCAGAACGAGGGCCGCCCACGCCAGCAGAGCCACCAGCAGCAGCGAGTAACGCCGATGCGGATCCACCGGGCTCAGGTGCGGCAAGGTGGCGATGTAAAGCGGTTGGATCTCCTGACGATGGGCCGGCCATAGGCGCACCAGTAGCGGGAGTGGCAGCAACAGCAGCAGCCAGGGCCAGCTCAGCGAAAACATAGGGTTCTCCGCAGTTGGCCGCGCAACCAGCGGCGGCACTCCCGCAGCAGGGCGTCGCGCTCATGGGGCGTCAGCGGTCTGGCGCCGTAGCTCCAGGCATCCCACTGCGCGGCATATTGTGAAAATTGGCACGGACTGGCGCGATCCAAAAAGCTGAGCCAGGCGCGCCCATGCAGGCTGGCCACCTCGGAGCGTGACCATAGTTGCAGCGCCGTCCGCTTGAGCCAGAGATTGAGCTGCTCCATGAAGCGGTCGGGGTGTTGTGGCAGTTGCCGCAGCTGCCAGTAGGCGCGCCCCAGTGGCCAGAGGCGGAACAGCAGCAGCCCCAGCAGGCAACCCAGCAGCAGGCCGAGCAGCAGGCTGCCATAGCCGGAGAACCATCCCTCGGCGGGGGGGGCGCCCAGGTGGATATCGCGCAACTGCTGCAGTGGGTAACTCATGACGCCACCTTCGGTGCCGCCGCCGGGCGGCTGGTATCCAGACAGTAATGGCGCCGAGTGGACTCCTGCAGCTGGCGGGTGATGGCGTGCTGGCGATGCAGGCCAATCTGCTGATAATGACGCACAAACTGGCGGTCATGGCTGGTCAGATAGCCTTGTTGACGGCCATTGTCGGCGGCCAGCGTCCCTTCGCCCAGCAGTTGTACCTCCAGCCGGTCGATGATCTGGTAGCCATAGACCTGATGGGACTTGTTCAGGCGCTTGAGCCACAACCAGCCGCTCTCGCTCATCCGGTAGAAGTCACTGATGACATGGATGAGACTGCCCGGCCGCACGCTCCGGCTCAGCAATTTCAGCCCCTCGGTCAAGCTGAGCTGACACTCGGGCCTGGCCTGACCGGTTTGGTAGGCTTGAGCCAGCTTTTGCAGCCAGAGCAGCAGCTCTTTGCGCCGACCGGCGGGCGGGTGACGGATGGGGTCGGCATCCAGCAGGATGAGTCCCCCGACCTTGTCGCCTTCGGCGAGTGCCTGCCAGGCGGTGGCCGCCGCCAGGATCGTAGCCAATCGGGCCTTGAGCTGACCGCGAGAGCCAAAATACATGCCAGGATCCAGATCGAGCAGGGTATAGACGCTGCGATCCCGCTCTTCCCGGAACAACTTGGTGTGCGGCTTGCCGGTCCGCGCCGTGATCCGCCAGTCGATGCTGCGCACGTCGTCACCGGACAGGTAGGGGCGAACCTCCGCAAACTCCATGCCCCGTCCCTTGCTGCTGGCTTGATGCATGCCGGTGCGGCGTCCGCTCACCAAGCGAGCCGGCAGCAGTTGAGCCAGTGTCGGCGGACGCAGCAGCTCCTCCAGACTCAGCGAGATGCCATCATTCATGCCACGACGACTCGCTGTAGCAGGCGGGCAATCACCTTGTTGGCATCGACGCCGTCGGCCTCGGCTTCCATGCTCAGGATCAAGCGGTGGCGCAAGATGGGGTAGGCACAGGCCTGGACATCATCCGGGGTGACAAAATCGCGCCCCTGCAACCAGGCGCGGACCCGCGCGCAGCGGGCCATGGCCATGGTGGCCCGTGGGCTGGCACCATAACTGAGCCAGCGGGCCAGATCGGCGTCGTAGCCCAGGGGGCGGCGGGTGGCCATCACCAGGGTGACGATGTAGCTCTCGATGGAGGGGGCCAGTTTGACCTGTAGCACCTCCTGACGACTGGCGAACAGTTGCTCCTGGCTCAGCCGTGGCGGCGTCGGCTCAGCCTGTTGGGCACATTCGGCATAGTTGAGGCGCAGGATCGACAGCTCGGTTTGGGCGTCGGGATAGCCCAACTGCAGATGCAACATGAAGCGATCGAGCTGGGCCTCCGGCAGCGGGTAGGTGCCCTCCTGCTCGATGGGGTTCTGGGTCGCCATGACCAGGAACAGGTCGGGGAGCTGGTAGCTCTTGCGACCGATGGTAATTTGATGCTCGGCCATCGCTTCGAGCAGGGCGCTCTGCACCTTGGCGGGCGCCCGGTTGATCTCATCGGCGAGCAGCAGGTGGTGAAACAGCGGACCGGGTTGGAAGACAAAGCTGCCATCCTGGGGGCGGTAGATGTCGGTCCCGGTCAAGTCGGCGGGAAGCAGATCGGGAGTGAACTGGATGCGGTGAAACCGTCCCTCGATACAGTTGGCCAGTATCTTGATGGCGCGGGTCTTGGCCAGACCGGGGGGGCCTTCCACCAGAATATGCCCATCGGCGAGCAGTGCCGTCATCAGGCCATCGACCAGTTCAGGCTGTCCCAACACTTGCTCATTGAGATAGGCCCGTACTGCATTTATTGCTTGTCTCGACATATCAACGCCTTAGTTCATCCTTAAACGCCGTTATCTTACTACCTGGAGGGGTGGTTGGGCAGGCGCCATCGCATGACATTGTGAGCCAGCCGCCACCCCTGGGGAAACCTTGATGGCGAGCTGTGAGAGGGATCCGTTTCACTCGGTGGACGGGGACTTGTCCCCTGGATGGATAATCGAGTGCCAAGCGGATCAGTAGTGACAATATTTGCGACTGTGACGCTGGAAGCTTTCCAGATCCTCGATGACTTCTCCTTCGAGGATGCGTTCGCTCTGTTGGTGGGCATCGCCATAGCTGCACAGGATCAGCCGATCGGCCTGATGGCTGCGCAAGGAGCGCAAGAAACGGATCAACTCGGCCCGGCTCATGGCGGCCACCGCCGCCGCGACTCGCTCGCGCTGATCGAATTGGAAATCCCGGCTGCCGATGCTGACCCACAAGCGCTGGCTGCGTGTCCGCAGGTTGGCATCTTTTTCCTGCAACTGGCTGAGCAGCCCCTGTTTGCTCTCTTGCCAGGCCTGTTCCGAGAGCTCCATCAGCACCAGATAAAAATCGTCGATGAACAGCTCGATGGCATCGAGTAGCGCCTGGGGCCCCGCCACCGGTGATTGCACATAGAGGATGAGCCCTGGGTGACGGTTGAGGGGCAGGTTGCCGGTGCCCACCACATAGCCGAGTTGTTGGCGGGTGCGCAACTCATGGAAAAAGGTCGAAGCCAGGATATGGTTGGCCAGGGTGAAATAGGCGATCTCCCGGGGATGGGTGGTCGGGGACTGATAGTAGATCAACAAGGCGGAATCCTGGTGAGGACAGTTCAGCTCCCGGCGCAGGGTGCCCCGCTGGCTGATATCAATCAGCCGGCGGCGAGTCTCCCGGCTGGGCAGGCTCAGTGGGGTGAGCTCACGCTCCAGCAGCCCGGCCACCTGGCGCACCTCCTCTTCAAGCCAGTCGCCGTGTGCCAGCACCTCCAGATGAACCGCCTTGTAGAGTTGACGGACAAATTCGGGCATCTGGGCATGGGTCAGCTCGGCCAGGTGCGGGATCAACTGCTCAATCGGTGGGTTATTGGGCTGCAGCACCGAGGTGAGGTGGCTGAATAGCTGGGAGATGGGGCGCCCCTTGTTCTGATTCTGCCAGTTTTGCAGCAGTTGTTGCTGGATGATGGCAAAGCGCTGCGGATCGACCCGTCCGAAGGTACGGTTTTTCAGGATCAGCTCCAGCAGGCGTGGCAGGCGGCTGCTGAATCCGGAAAGTTGCAGCGTGAAGCCCCCCTGATGGGCGTAGATGTCGTAACTGAGCCCGGCCAACTCGGCCGGGTAAGTCAGCTCATTGAGTTGATCGATGAGCAGTTCTACCGTCAGACGCATCTGTGCGATGTGGCGCGGCGAGCGGACGGCATGCTCGCTGTCCACGGCGATGAACAGGGTCCCCTTGGGGACCGAGTATTCACCATCCTGCAGATGCCAGATCCGGATGCCGGCGCGATCGATCAGGCATTGCGGTACCGGGTGCGGAACGGCCACTGGCCTGGGCTCGAGGCGATCGCAGATGAAGGGGTTGGCCTCCGGCAGCGTCATCAGCCCCTCGACGCTCTCCGGCGCGCGCCAACGGCGCAACCAGACGCTCTCGATGGACTGGATGCGATAGGGGGTGTCATACCAGCGGGCGATGCGATCGGTCTGTACATGGGGGGCGGCCAGCTGAATGCGCATGTTGTCTGGTGTCATCTGCGCCAGCATGGCATGGATAGGAGCCGGATCGAAGGCTTCCATCAGATAGTCGCCGCAGAGCACATGCTCGGGGGCATAGTGATGCATGTTGACGGCCAGATGGGCGACGTTATCGATGGCGCGCCCCCCTTCATGAAAGCGGAACAGGGCGTCGAGGACCTGACGCTTCTCGTCGTAGCGCCAGGACTCGACGCCTTGATCGCGGATCAGGGCCAGATAGCCAAACAGCCGTTCAATGATGGTCCCTTCATGATGAACCCCCTCCGGAGTCAGCCCGAAGCTGATGCAAAAATCCTTGAAGTTGCTGCCACCAACCCCACTGCCGGCGGAGAGGGTATTGACCCAACCCTGTTGCTTGAGCCAGGAAAACAGGCTGCCCTTGCCCTCATAGCCGAGCAGGTGGCTGAGAAAGGTCAGGGGTTTGGTGCGGTAGAGCGGCTCGATAGTCGGCAAGGCAAAACAGACCACTAGCTTGCGGTTTTCCTTGATCGGCTTGATGTCGATGCGGATCCTCAGATCTTCGGGGCGATAGAGCGGGATCTGGATGGGCGCCTTGGGGATGCCATGATCCGGGATGGTGGCAAAAAATGTCTCGGCCCAGGCTACCTGCTGCTCCAGGGGGGCGCTGGATTGGATCACCAGACTCATGCGCCCGGCGCTGTAATGGGTCTGATAAAACTCGAGCAGTTCGTCACGGATCGAGCCGTCGGGGCGATCACCCAGGGTCTCCCAGTTCCCGACCGAGAACTTGGCGAAGGGATGGGCCGGATTGACGGTCTCTTTATGAACCTGATAAGAGCGGCGGACATCGTCTTGCAGCTTCAGACGGTATTCCGAATCGATGGCGTTGCGTTCCTTGTCGACCAGTTGGGCATCGAAGGTTGGGCAGGTAAAAAACTGGGAGAAGCGATGCAGCCCTTCGGCGAAGAACTCATGGTGCAAGTCGAAGTAGAAGTTGGTGAACTCGGTTCCGGTCCAGGCATTGTTGCTGCCGCCATGCCGATTGATGAACTCCTGATACTCACCGGGATGAGGGAAGGTCTCGGTGCCGAGAAAGAGCATGTGCTCCAGAAAGTGGGCCATCCCCTGACGTGCGAGTGGATCATCGAAGTGGCCGACCTGCACGGCGAGGGCTGCCGCCGATTTTTCAGTCTTATGATCCTCGATCAGCAGGACGCGCAGCTGATTGGCCAGGGTCAAATAATGGTAGGCGCGATGATCATGTGGACTGGTCTGCAAACGCGGCATGTGATGACCCATGGTGGACTCAATTTATTGATCTTCTGAGTCATTATCGGCTGGCTCCCCAGAGGGCGCAAACCGTTTATGCGGGGAGTGCCCATTGTGGAGACTCGGCTAAGCCAGTAAACTCGCGCTGTTTTTATTTCGCTGACTAGGGGATCTTGTCGAATGAAAGTCGTAGTAATGCGTCACGGCGATGCCGTATTGGGCGCCGATGATGATGCGGCTCGTGCCTTGACCTCCCTCGGCCGGGAACAATCCCGCACCATGGCCCTCTGGTTGCGGCAACAGCTGCCGCATCTGGATCGGGTACTGGTCAGTCCCTACCTGCGGGCTCAGCAAACCTGGCAAACCATCGGCGATCTATTCGGTGAGGTTCGGGTCGATGTGCTGGATGAATTGGTTCCGCATGGTCATGCTGGCCCGGTGGCCGATTACCTGCGCGCCCTAGCAGGCGAGGTGGAAAATCTGCTGGTGATCAGCCACCTGCCGTTGGTGGGATATCTGGTCGCCGATCTCTGCCCGGTGCAGACCCCTCCCATGTTTGTGACCTCGGCCATGGTGGCGGTCGAGCTGCAGGATGCCCAGGGCCAACTGCTGTGGCAGCAGGCGCCGCATTTGTTAAAAAAATAGGTAGTAGCTCACGCTTTTTAGTCAATTCTCGCTGTTTTTTTCTTTTCCGCAGATAGATATCTCAGTTGTGCGGAACTTTTCCAACTAAACTATGCCTAACTCTGCGTGGTTTGAGAAAAGGGTAAAAAATAATGAGAATTTTCAAAAAATACCTGCCGGTCATGATTGCCAAATACGTCAAGACCTTCTTCAAGGGGCGCATCTATATTCAAGGGCGAGGGGGCTATGAGTTCGACCGCGGCCAACTGGTGATGCCAATCACGGCCGATCGAGTCCACAAGAATACGGTGACCGAGGTCAATACCACCATCGATGAACTCTCCAAAGCCGCGTGATGGAAAACCCGCCAGAGGCTGCCTTAAAAGGCAGCCTTTTTTGTGCCTGCGGGATCTTGAATCCCGAGTGTTCTACGAAAGAGGAAGAGGCGGTTGTTCGTCCTCAACTAAAACCAGAAGGCGATGATCAGGGTGCCTGCCAGCGTCAGCAGGACGTTGGCCACCGCATAGGTGCCGGCATAGCCCAAGGCCGGGATCGAGCTGCCTGACATGCCATTGACCAGCTCCATGGCCGGCGCCGAGGTGCGGGCACCGGTAATGGCCCCTAACAGCAGCGCCGGATTCATCTTCAGCACGTGAATGCCAAACAGATAGCCAATCAGTACGGGGAGCACGGCGACCACGGCACCGGCCGCCAGCACCAGTAAGCCATTGTCGTTCAGATGGCTCAAGACACCGCCGCCAGCCTTGAGGCCGATGCTGGCCATGAACAGCGTCAGCCCCAGATCCTTGATAAAGCGCAGCACTCCCGAGGGGATATAGCCGACGGTGGGATGGGTTGATCCCAGATAGCCCATGAAGATACCACCCAGCAGCAGGCCGACCGCATTGCCCAGACCGAATTGGACGGGGCCAAAGACCAGCGAGATGCTACCAATGAGCAGGCCACAGACGAAAAAGCTACTGAAGGCTACCAGATCGGAAGCCTGGCTATGAATGCTGATGAAGCCGATGCGGCTGGCCAGCCGTTCGACTCGGTGCTTTTCACCACTGATCTGCAGCACGTCACCTTTTTGCAGCATGATGTTGCGATCCAGCGGCATCTCGATCTGCGAGCGGACGATGCGGTTCAAGAAACAGCCCTTGCCACTGAGATTCAACTCGACCAGATA
This sequence comes from Aeromonadaceae bacterium, assembly GCA_041441555.1. Taxonomy (GTDB): domain Bacteria; phylum Pseudomonadota; class Gammaproteobacteria; order Enterobacterales; family Aeromonadaceae; genus Pseudaeromonas. Next base: position 5,589 of record JASDSW010000019.1, on the reverse strand, counting down.
CTTGCCAACGTAGTTGTCGTTCTTGACCACGATCTCTTCGGTGACAATCTGCAGATCCAGTAGATCCCGATCGAACACCTCCTTGCCGGTGCGATAGCTCAGATCGAGTTTTTCATGGCTCTCCGGGTAGCCGAGCAGGGCAATATCATCCCCCTCCTGGATGATGGTATTGCCATCCGGGCTGGCCGCTACGATGCCATTGCGGCGCAGCCGCTCGATGTAACACCCCGTATGCGGATAGATGCCGGTCTCGCGCAGAGTGCGGCCACCGATCCAGTTAGCCAACTCGGTGCCGACCCGGTAGGCCCGAATAATCGGCAGATAGGTCTTGTGACCATAGTGGTCGGATAGCCCCCGTTCGCGGGCGATCTTATGAGCCTCTTCACACAGATCCAGCTTGCACAGTCCTGGCAGATAGCGGACTACCAGCATCAGCCCCAGCAGACCGATCATGTAGGTGAGGGCATAGCCGACGCTCATGTTGTCGAGTAGCTGGCTGATGCTGGTGTTATGCGGTATGGCCAGATAGCCACTTTGCAGACTGTCTTGGGCGCCCACCAGTGCCGGTGTCGAGGTGCGGGCTCCGGCCAGCAGACCGGCGGCCAAGCCTGGACCAAAATCAAAGAGCTTGGCCAGCGCAAAGGTGAGCAGCAGGGCCGAGCTGAGGATGACCAACGAGAGGCTGATATAGCGCAGGTCATCGCGCAGAAACACGCTGAAAAAGTGGGGCCCGGCCTCAATGCCGACGGCAAAGATGAACAGCATGAAGGCGATGTTGCCCGCGCTGCTGGTGAGAGTGAAGCCAATTTGGCCAAACAGCAGAGCGGTAAACAGCACCCCGATGGTGTTGCCAATTTGAAACGAACCAATACGCAGCTTGCCAACCAGCAGTCCGATACCGAGCACCACAAAAATCAGCAAGACCTCATTCATGTGAAGCATATTGGTTATATCAATGGTCATAAAAAGCAATTTTGGTAGATGAAAGTAACGACATTATGCCCTCGGGCAACACAATGATGAAGTGTTGTTCCTGCTTTGTGGCTGGTGATTGGCTCACTGGCCCGATAAACTGCCGCCTGGTTTTTTTCGTAACACCAAAGAAAAGATCTGTGCCGATGTTAGTAGACCGTTTTGCCGCCCTGGATCAACTGCTCACTCGTTATCGCCCGTTTTGGCAGTGCCAGCCGTTTCACTGGCGGGATAACTGTTGGCGGCAGTCGACACCGGCGTTGGCCGCCTGCCTGGATCGGCTGACCACGGAGCAGGTTTTTGCACTGGAAGCCGAGCCGTCTGCCTTGCAGGCGTTGCTCAACCCCTGGTTTCCTGAGCTCGAGCTGCTGACCGAGCTGTGTGAACTGCCCCAGAGTCAGGCGCCGCTTGTGCCGGTCCCCGATGGGCTGGGCAACTATATTCCGGGTCGTAAATGGCAGCAGTTGCGCCACTTTGCGGCCGCCATGCCCGGCGTGCGCGGCCCCGTATTGGAGTGGTGTGCGGGCAAAGGTCATCTGGGACGGCTACTGGCCTTTCAAAGCGGGCAGCCGGTGCTCAGCCTGGAGTGGCAAGCCGAGCTGTGCGAGGCCGGAGAGCGGCTGGCCAAACGGGCCCGAGTGCCGATGCACTTCGTGCAGGGCGATGCCTTCTCGGCCCAGGCCCAGGCCCTGGTGCAGCCGCAGCAGCACGCGGTGGCGCTGCACGCCTGTGGGGAGTTGCATATGCGTCTGCTCCAGGTGGCGGCGCAACGCCACACCCGGGCATTGAGCATCTCGCCTTGCTGCTATCACCTGATTGCCGGGGCGAGTTATTCGCCGATGTCTCAGGCGGCACAAGCCTCAGCCTTGCGGTTAACGACTCAGGATCTGCGCATGACGGTGCAGGAGACGGTGACGGCGGGGGAGCGGGAGCGGCGGCTGCGCAATATCGAGCTGACCTGGCGGCTGGGCTTTGATCTGCTGCAACGGCAGTTACGCGGGGTGGATGAGTATCTGCCGGTGCCGAATCTACAGAAACGCTGGCTCTCCGGCTCTTTCGTCGAGTTTGCGCACTGGGCGCTGGCGGTGAAGGGGCTGAGCCTGCCGCCGGAGATGACGCCGACGCAAGTCGCCAGTTTTGAACAGGCTGGGGCGGCGCGACTCCCCGTGGTGGCGCGCATGGAGCTGGTCCGCCATCTGTTTCGCCGTCCGCTGGAGCTTTGGCTCGCGCTGGATCGCGCCCTGTTCCTGCAGGAGCAGGGCTATCGAGTGGCGATCAGCGAGTTTTGCCCGCGTCACCTGACACCGCGCAACCTCTTGATCCACGCCGAGCGGGATTAACGCTTGAACGAGGCGGCGGCCGCGTCGCTTTGCTCGATCAGTACCAGCAGGGCGGCATCGCCCCCCCATTCGCGAGGGGCCTGGTGGAAGGCCTCGACCAATGGGTGTTGCGCCAACCAGAGCGGTACCTTCTGCTTGAGGACATTCTTGCCGTGGCCATGCATGACACAGGCGCAGCGGATCTGCTGGCGCCGACAGGCTTCGAGCAGGGCGGCGATTTCCAGCTTGGCCTGCTGCTGCGATAGACCGTGCAGGTCCAGCAGCATATCCGGATAGTAGTCGCCGCGTCTGAGCCGTTTGACCTCAAAACTGGAGACATCGCCGCGCACATAGCGCATGGGCCCCTCATCGCTCAGATGGGGGACAAATTCATCGGAAAAGTAATGGCTTACCCCCAAGGTTTCACGAACTTCCCGCAGTAGCGCTTTCTGCTTGACCGGTCTATGGGTGGGACTTATGGTATCCTGCCTAATTGGGCGGGTACCGGCGACGGCCTCCTGGAACAGGACTAGATCCTGTTCGTCGAGCGCTGATTTTTTCTTCATCAATCAGGTACCTGCAATTTTAATCTGGGATAAGTGTCCCGAATTCTACTCGACCCGGAGGCGGTTTTGGAAAAGATAATCATCGACGAGGCGGTCAGCGAGCTGCGTACCGTCAACGACATGATGCGCTGGGCGGTCAGTCAGTTTAATGCCGCCGGGCTGTTTTATGGTCACGGTACCGATAACGCCTGGGATGAAGCGGTTCAGCTCATTCTGCCGAGTCTGCATCTGCCGCCCTATATCAGCGAAGAGATCCGCACCTCGCGCTTGACGCGCTCTGAGCGTCAGCATCTGGCGGATCTCGTGGCCCGCCGGGTCGATGAGCGGATCCCGGCCGCCTATCTGACCAACAAGGCTTGGTTTTGCGGTCTGGAATTTTATGTCGATGAACGGGTCATAGTGCCGCGCTCTCCCATTGGCGAGCTCATCGGCAAGCGCTTTGCCCCCTGGCTCAACCATGAGCCGCGGCGGGTGATGGATCTGTGTACCGGCTCCGGTTGTATCGCCATTGCCCTGGCCCAGGCCTTCCCGGAGGCGGAGGTCGATGCGATCGACATCTCGCCGGATGCGCTGGATGTCACCCAGATCAACATCGAGATGTATGGCCTGGAAGAGCAGGTCATCCCGATGGCCTCGGATCTGATGGACGATCTGCCGGTCGGTTTGACCTACGATCTGATCGTCTCCAACCCGCCCTATGTCGATGCCGAGGATATGTTCGATCTGCCCGATGAGTTCCGTCATGAGCCGGAGCTGGCGCTGGCGGCCGGGGATGACGGCCTGATCCTGGCCAAACGCATCCTGGCGACGGCGGCCGAGCGGCTGAGCGAGGCGGGTGTGCTGGTGGTCGAGGTCGGCAACAGCTATGTCCACCTGCAACAGCAGTTCCCGGATGTGCCGTTCACCTGGGTGGAGTTTGAGCAGGGCGGGCACGGCGTATTTGTAATAACCAAGGCGCAATTGGATGCGAATGGCGAGCAGTTCGCCGCTTACAGGAGTTAATTAAGTTATGGCAGGGAATAGCTTCGGTCAGCTTTTTCGCGTGACCACCTTCGGCGAGAGTCACGGTCTGGCGTTGGGCGCCGTCGTGGATGGTTGCCCACCCGGCTTGGAGTTGTGCGAGGCCGACTTGCAGCACGATCTGGATCGTCGCAAGCCGGGAACCTCCCGTTTCACCACCCAGCGCCGAGAGCCGGATGAGGTCAAAATCCTCTCCGGGGTGTTCGAGGGCAAGACGACTGGTACCTCGATTGGGTTGTTGATTGAAAATACCGACCAACGCTCCAAGGACTACTCCGATATCCAGGATCTATTCCGCCCGGGTCATGCCGACTACACCTATCACCAGAAATACGGGGTTCGCGACTACCGCGGCGGGGGCCGCTCCTCGGCCCGTGAAACCGCCATGCGAGTCGCGGCCGGGGCCATCGCCAAGAAGTACCTGAAGCAGGAGTTCGGCATCGAGATCTTCGGCTATCTGACCCAGCTTGGCCCCATCAAGGGGGAGCGGGTCGAACGCGATGTCATCGAGACCAACCCCTTCTTCTTTGCCGATCCGGACAAGCTTGAGGCCCTGGATGAGTTCATGCGGGAGCTGAAGAAAGAGGGTGACTCCATCGGCGCCCGTCTGCAGGTGGTGGCGCACAATGTGCCGGTGGGTCTCGGTGAACCGGTCTTTGACCGCCTCGATGCCGACATCGCCCATGCGTTGATGGGCATCAATGCCGTTAAAGGGGTCGAGATCGGCGATGGTTTCGCCGTGGTTGAACAGCGTGGCTCCGAGCACCGCGACGAGATGCGCCCCGAAGGCTTCAGCAGCAACCATGCCGGCGGTATTCTGGGGGGCATCAGCTCGGGTCAGTCCATCGTCGCCAGCATTGCGCTCAAGCCCACCTCCAGCATCACGGTGCCGGGCAAGACCATCGACACCCACGGCAATCCGACCGAGATGATCACCAAGGGGCGGCACGATCCCTGTGTGGGTATCCGGGCGGTACCCATCGCCGAGGCCATGCTGGCTCTGGTGTTGATGGATCATCTGCTGCGACATCGGGCGCAGAACCTCCATGTGGTGACGACGACGCCACATCTGAAATAACCATCTGCTCCTTTTTCTCAAAATGAGAGGCCGTCCGAAGACGGCCTCTCGCGTTTGCCTGTATCACCCAGGGTAGTGACTCTTTAGCCGCCGCGGATCTGGCGGTCATGACTGAAAGGACAAAGGATCGAATGATGCGATCTTGGGTGGTTGGACGATCTTGGATGATTGGACTGTGGGGTATCGGTTTGTTGCTGGCGGCGGTGGCCCATGGCGAGTCACAACGGGAGCTGCGGGTTATCGGGGTGATCGATGAGCCGAACCGCTGGCTGGATGGCGCGGACCGGCCGGTTGGGATCGATGTGGATATCCTCGCCGAATTGATGCAGCGCTTGGGGCTGCACTATCAGCTGGTGCTGACCTCGTCGGCGCTGCGGGCGCTGGACTCCTGCCAGCAGCCCCACCCGAGTGTCGACATGTACCTGACGCTCTCCTATCGTCCCGAGCGGGAGGCGTGGCTGCTTTATCCAAGCCAGTCCCACATCTCGTTTCGCTGGAATTTCTTTGCCCTTCAGGAGGCGTTGCCGCGACTGCATTTCGAGCGGTATGAGGATCTCAAGGGGCTGCGGATCGGGGTCACCAAGCAGGGCGGGATCGCACTTTGTTAATGAAATTTGAACAGGCAGATCGTCTG
>JASDSW010000018.1:0-4863 GCA_041441555.1 Aeromonadaceae bacterium | reverse complement strand
GTGTACCGGATCCCTGTCTGTCAACTTACCTTTCCCCACGCTTGCGCGAAGAACCGATTAAAAACTCGGATCCACTCTCGCCGGGCAGGTAGGTCGTACCATAGTTCACCTCGCCCTGACGAAATTCGCTGTCGATCTGAACCTGATACACGCCGGGCTTCAAGGCGGTGAGCTCATGGTGGGTTAAACAGAAGCCCCAATTCTCGCGATAGTAAGAGGTGACATAGGGGATTAAATCCGGCAGGTGCGGCAGGGAGTGCAGATGTTTTTTCAGCTCCTCCAGCGGCAGCTCCGCCGCCACGGGCGCCGAGTAGTTGACGACCCGCAAGTTGTGTTCGGAAAAATCGGCCACTACCTTGCCATCCGGATCTGTCAATCGTGCCGAGGTGATGTTCCACTCCGGAGGGACCACCCAGTCGAAGACCTCTTCCCCGGAGGGGGTGCTCTCGATGGTTAACGGAATATATTGGCCACAGATGGCCAAACTCTTGCGCAGACCATCACCGGTGATGCTGCGGCAAATCGGAAATAACTCGTCAAAAATCTCATCCAGCTCTAACGCCACGAACACACCCACTTAGTGAATCATCCACGCCAAAACACCATCGGCCAGGCAAATGCTACCCTAACCCCGCCGCTCAGGATCCACCTTTATGAGGGTTTCGTCGACTCGTAACATGATGAAAATCGTCAAAAAACAGATCCAGCCTATCGCCAGAAACCAACACGGCGCCCGCAGGCGCCGTGATAACTACTCGCTCTAAAGCTCGTCGAGCCTATTGCACCGTAATACGGGCAAATTTGCGCTTACCGACTTGCCACACAGCCGTACCGGCCGTCACCAGCAACTTGCCATCGGATATCACCTCGCCATCGCGCTTGACCGCATTTTGCTTGATCATGCGCAGCGCTTCGGAGGTCGTCTCCACCAGACCCGCTTCCTTGAGCAGGTTGCCAACGGCAATACCGTCCGCCGGTGCGGTCAGGCTCACTTCTGGCATCTCATCGGGGATGGCGTTCTTGGAGAAACGCTGAATGAAGTCGTTGTGCGCCGCTTCGGCAGCCGCTTCGTCGTGATAACGGGCAATGATCTCCTTGGCCAGCCAGATCTTCACATCCCGCGGGTTCAGGCTGCCATCGGCCACCCCAGCCTTGAATCCGGCCAGTTCACTCAGCGGACGGAACGAGAGCAGCTCGTAGTAGCTCCACATCAGTTCATCACTGATGGACATGATCTTGCCGAACATCTCGGTCGGGGCATCGTGGACACCGATGTAGTTGCCGGCCGACTTGGACATCTTCTTGACGCCGTCGAGACCGACCAGCAGCGGCATCATCAGGACGCACTGGGTCGGCATGCCGGCATTTTTTTGCAGCTCGCGCCCCATCAGCAGGTTGAATTTCTGGTCGGTGCCACCGAGCTCGACATCCGCCTTCAAGGCAACCGAATCGTAGCCTTGCAGCAGCGGGTAGAGGAATTCATGAATGGCGATGGACTGACCACCGCTGTAGCGTTTCTTGAAGTCGTCACGCTCCAGCATCCGGGCCACCGTCTGCTTGGCTGCCAGCTTGATCATGCCGGTCGCCCCCAGCTCCTTGAGCCAGGTGGAGTTGTATTCGATGCGGGTCTTGGCCGGATCGAGGATCTTGAATGCCTGATCGGCGTAGGTCTTGGCATTCTCGCGGATCGCCTCTTCCGACAAGGGCGGGCGGGTCGTGTTCTTGCCGGAGGGATCACCCACCAGGGCGGTGAAATCACCGATCAGCAGGATCACTTCATGACCCAGATCCTGAAAGGTACGCAGCTTGTTGAGGATAACAGTGTGCCCCAGGTGAATATCCGGTGCCGTCGGATCCATCCCCAACTTGATGCGCAGCGGGCGCCCCTCTTTGAGTTTGGCGATCAGCTCTTCTTCGACCAGTATCTCTTCGGCTCCGCGCTTGATCTCGGCGAGCGCGGCTTCCAGCTGGGACATTGTTCTCTACTCCATGACTAAATGAAAAAACCCGCCCATCTTACGGAATGGCGGCGGCAATGGAAAGTCTGTAAACTGGCCCGGTCTTGATACCCGCTGCGCCACGCATGGCGCACGCAGCACCCGTTGCAGGCGCAAACCTGCCCGACACTCATAAAGTAGTTAGTAAATAGATGGCATTTTCAGGATCGTATTCGTTTCAAGAACTCTCCGCATGGTCGTCCCACAGATACGGGAACCTCTCTATTTGTTTCTGCCCCCATCCCGAGGTGAACGCTGACTCCGGCGCCACTTGCAGGAATTATCCAGATGAGTGATCTCTACATCGGCCTAATGTCCGGCACCAGCATGGATGGGATTGATGCCGTACTGGTTCGTTTTCATGGCGAACGCCCCGAGCTGTTGGCCAGCCACGCCCAACCCTGGCCCATCAAGGTAATCAACCGCCTGCATGCCCTGTGCAATCCAGGCCCCAACGAAATTGATCGCATGGGCGAGATGGATCAGCTGGTCGCCGTCCATTTTGCCGGGGCGGTGCGCGCCCTGTTGGCCAAGACCGGCCATCATCCGAATCAGATCCGCGCCATCGGCTCCCATGGCCAAACCATCCGTCACCGACCCGAATTAGGCTTTACCTTGCAGATTGGCAACGGCGCCCGCCTGGCGGTGGAAACCGGCATCGACGTGATCTGTGATTTTCGCGCCAAAGATATGGCGCTGGGCGGTCAGGGAGCACCACTGGTCCCCGCCTTCCATCAAGCAGTCTTTGGCTCGCCCAAGGGACCGCGCATGATCCTCAACATCGGCGGCATCGCCAATGTCTCGGTACTGCCAGGCCCGGATGATCAGGTCTTCGGCTTCGATACCGGCCCAGGCAACACCCTGATGGATCAGTGGTACCGCAAGCACAAGGGGGGCAGTTATGACCCCAAGGGCGCTTGGGCGGCCAGCGGCTGGGTCAATACCGAGTTGCTCGAGCGCCTGCTCGGTCACCCCTATTTTCACATGCCGCACCCGAAGAGTACCGGTCGCGAGACCTTTACCCTGCCTTGGATGGAGCTGTTTCTCGCCGAACGGCCACCGATGCGTGCCGAAGATGTCCAGCGCACCCTGCTGGAGTTCACCGCCCGCAGCATCACGGATGCCATAGCGCCGCTGGCCACCGGCATCCAGAACCCGGAACTGTTCATCTGTGGCGGTGGCGTGCACAACGATGCGCTGATCTACCGGTTGATGGATCTGCTGCCCGGCTGGCAACTCGACTCCACCGACGCCCTGGGATTGCACCCGGACTGGGTGGAGGCCATCGCTTTTGCCTGGCTGGCCAAGAGCTTCCTCGACGGTCGAGCCGGCAACCTCTCGGCGGTCACCGGTGCCAGTCGTCAGGCGATCCTCGGCTGTCTGTGCCCGGCTCGCTGAGTCCAACCGGACCGCAACGCAAAAAGGCGCCTCATGGCGCCTTTTTTAGTTTCAACGGTAAGCCTGCGAGTCAGTTGGCGGGCACAAACTCCGGCAGCACCGACAACCATTGCTGCCAGCGCACGATGGTCGTCACCAGGGCTTCATCCTGATAGGGCTTCGGCAGCAACAGACCCCAGATGGGTTTTGGCCAGGCGGCATCTTCATGGAAACGGGCGACATGGTGCAGGTGCAGCTGATCCACCACGTTGCCGATCGAGGCAATGTTCAACTTGTCCGGCATCAAGGAGGCTTGCATCAGCCGAGCCACGCTGCACGATTCAGCCAGCAGAGTGGCCGCCTCATCCTCCAGCTCGTAGATTTCGCGGATCCCGGCGCGCCGTGGCACCAGGATCAGCCAAGGATAACGGCTCTCCCGCGCCAGCAGGACGCGACACAGCGGTAGATCCCCCAGACAGACGGTATCGGCCGCCAGCGTGGGGTGTAATTGGAATTGGGTGTTAGCTCCGGCCATCGTCGATCTCGTTCACGTCATTGATTGAGCTTGAGAGCTACAGCTTACCCCGCGCCGGAGCCGGCGCAAGGGAATTCACCGGCGAAGAGAGCCATCGCACAAACAACCGACAAACGGCGTCAAAACTGCTCAACAGCCCAACGAACGAACCGCTTGCGCTGCTCTGGCGTCGCCTGCAAAAACAGCTGCTGCAATTGCCGATCCAGAGCCGTCCCGGCCGCCCCGGCGGTCACGCCTTGGGAGGTCGAAGCGACGGCGGTCGCGCTGACGGTGGCAGTGGCACCGGCCATGGCTGCCGGAGACGCCGTCATGAGCTGACTGGCCAGCAACTGCTGATAGTTCACCCCCAGCTGCAACCCCTGGAGTTTGACCTCGCGCTGCGCGATAGCCATTTCACGCCCCTGCCCCGCCAACACTCTCACCTGGGGTTGTTTGGCATACTGACGTTTTTGCGCATCAGTACTCAGCGGCGGTGTCGTCAGTTGCAGATCCTGCGTCCCGATCGACAGGGTCAGCAGTTGCGGCTCCGAGCGCAGGGTTTCATCGTTATCGCCGTTGCCCCGGGCCGGCAGCGTCTCTTCATAACGCACCAGCAGATGGTGCTCCCCTGGGGTCAGCACCACGGCATCGTCGGTAATAGTCTGCTCTGGAATGGCAGCCAGCAGTTGCCAGGCCGGATCCAGGCGCAACGTGGCGGCCGACAGCTCCCCCAGCGGCAACAGCAAAGCCAGCATCATCAGCAGGCGGCAATCAATCATGGTCGTTCTCCTCGTTGTGGACCGATCCGCAGCCTAGCAAAGGAATATGACAGTTTTGTCACATGACAGAAGTGAGGCAGAACGATGACAGCGCGAGGGGCGCCCAATGCAACGGGCCGCCCAGTGGAATCAGATAAGGCTGGGAGTGTTCCATGGAGTCAACCGTTGGCGGCAAGGATGCCGCCATCGAGCCCCC
>JASDSW010000017.1:0-30120 GCA_041441555.1 Aeromonadaceae bacterium | reverse complement strand
TTCTTGCCGCCAAGGATCTGATGGCGCAGGGGATCAAGATCTGATCAAGAGACAGCTCTTAATGTCCCATGGGACTTGTCCTGTATTAAGAACAAGCATTCTATATATCAAGCTGTTCATTTTGGTTGCAATCCAAAACTCAACTCTTAATTGGCTAGATGCGATGTTACTGTTTTTTTCCATTGCCTCAAGGAGGGCTGTAGTTCTTTGCATTCCATCAATAATACATAAAGAGCCATTTATAGAATCTTCTCGAAAAAGCTCTTTTAAATCCACGATAGACTCTTTTTTTATTTTCTCATACTGTTCGTCATTAACAACCAGCCCAATTACAACAGGAGGTAAAACTGCACCATTACATATGTCATCTACCATTCTCTCTCGAATGGTTTGAGCTGTTTTCGTTTTTAAAGGGGTTCGTTGCCCAACGATTCCACCTTTGTCTCGGTACGCAGCCTCAACCAATTCAATATAACTGTTTGTGTTAAAAGTATCGATCAGCGAAAGACAGTGAATTTTGTCATCTTCCAATAAGATTTTTTTCACAGTTAACCCCTTAAAAATATGAATTAATTAAACTTACAATAATAATAAAAATATAACAACTTAAGAGGTAAATTTCTATCAATAATCTATGTGAGCAACCGTAAACCATCAGCACGTTGGGCTGAGTTGGGCTTCATTGCATTCAGCCCAACCTACGACAGATGTGAGATCTCATCTATCGGTGAAAACGGTATGCGAATTGGCACGGCACGTAGGTTGGGCTGAGCTGGCGAAGCCCAACGTTTACCGCGCAACTACTCGTGCCCCAACAGGATAGTGTCTGCGGCACTCCAATCCGCAGCCATCCAACCCCGCTCGATAAATTGGTGCATCGACGAGTGTGGCCATTCGACGGATAAACGGGCGTGACCATGTTTAACCGGGTTGTGGTGGATAGGTGCACCGCGGTAAACGTTGGGCTTCATTTCATTCAGCCCAACCTACGACAGATGTGAGATCTCATCTATCGGTGAAAACGGTATGCGAATTGGCACGGCACGTAGGTTGGGCTGAGCTGGCGAAGCCCAACGTTTACCGCGCAACTACTCGTGCCCCAGCAGGATAGTGTCTGCGGCACTCCAATCCGCAGCCATCCAACCCCGTTCGATAAATTGGTGAATCGACGAGTGTGGCCATTCGACGGGTAAACGGGCGTGACCATGTTTGACCGGGTTGTAATGGATGTAGTCCACATGTGCTTGCAAGTCGGCATCATCCTGAATCTGGTGCTCCCAATAGCGGCGCTGCCAGATCCCGCGTTCACGCTTGTGGAGACGACTCTGTCGGATGGCTTCGCTTTTCGGCAGGCTGCGGGAAAAGCCGGCTTTAATCAACGACCAGCGCATGGGGTAATCCGCATCGTCGGCGGGCAGCGTCCAAATCGCATGCAGATGCTCAGGCAGCACCACCATGGCGACAATCTCGAATGGGTGACGATTTTTGACCTCGCGTGTCACATCACGCAGCAAATCGACATGTCGGATCAGCAAATCATGTCCGCGGTCAGCCAGGTTAACGGTGAAAAACCAAGTTGCCCCTTGGACATTGGCTCTGCGGTAGCGCATGGGTGACATCCTACTCGCGGTAAACGTTGGGCTTCATTACATTCAGCCCAACCTACTCCGGGTGATGGATTTTCCAAACCTGCTACTTGCTCTTTGCTCTTTGCTCTTTGCTCTTTGCTCTTTGCTCTGTTGCTCGATGAAAGTTGGGCTTCGTAAACTCATCCCAATCTACAACTTAATGCGCCGCCAGTTCGCGGAACAGGGACGGGTTATCGGCGATGGTGGCCAGCACCTTGGCGGCGAGGCCGGTGGGGTTGCGGCGGCGGGACTCCCAGCTCTTGATGGTATCGACACTGGTGCCCAGCGCCTCGGCCATCTCCTGCTGGGAGACATTCAGTGCGGCGCGGATGGCTTTGACATCCGCCACCTCGTAGCGGGTGACGCGGGCCGCGGGCTGGCGCTGCTGCTGGATGGCAACCGCCTCTTCCAGCGAGGCTTTGAGTTCATTAAACAGGCTCATGGTGTTTCTCCCTTGAGAAGTTGCGTCAGCTTTTTCAAGTCGGCTTTCTCGGCTGCCGTCAGGCTCTCTTTCTCGTTTTTGGCATACGCCAGCACCAGATAAATAACCTCGGCGGTGGCCAGAAAGTAGATCACCCGGGCGCTGCCGCTCTTGCCCTGCTGGCCGGTGGCCATGCGTATCTTGCGCAGGCCGCCCGTTCCCTGGATCAGGTCACCCTTTTCCGGTTGGGCGATCAGTTCGAGCTGCAACGCCTTCAATTCATCATCGGTGGCAATCGTCTTGATCTGCCGGGTAAAGATCGATGTTTCAATAAACTCGATGGCATGACTCACGCAGCGCGACTCCATTCTCTCTATTGTAGGTGTACAGAGTACACATCGGCAAGCGGTGGAACGAGCTGCTAGCTACAACAGGGATTACCGCTTGCCCTTGCTTCCCAACGCCCGCTTCTTGGCGCGTTGTTTCTGGGCGGTTTTGCTATGGCGTCTGGGGTCGGGGGCGGATTTGGTCAGATCCGGTTCGAAGCCGGGGAACCACTGCTGGGGCAGGCGCTGATCCAGCGCGGCTTCCACCTCTTCCAACCGCAGGGCGTCTTCGGTGCTGAACAGGGTGATGGCGAGCCCGGTCTTGCCGGCGCGGCCGGTGCGGCCGATGCGGTGCACATAATCCTCAGGCTGATGGGGCAGCTCGAGATTGAGCACATAGTTCAGCTCGGGAATATCCAGCCCGCGGGCGGCGACATCGGTGGCGACCAGCGCCTGCAGGGTGCCGTCACGGAACGACTGCAGCACTTTCTCCCGCGCCGCCTGCGAGAGATCGCCGTGCAGGGCTTGCGCCTGTACCCCTTGCGCCAGCAGTTGCTGGGCCAGCTTGTCGCAGCCCTGGCGGGTGCGGCTGAAGATCAGCACCGGCTGGTAGCCCTTGACCCGGATGAGATGGCTGACCAGCTCGGCCTTGCGCTCGTTATCCACCGCATAGACCCGCTGCTCGATTTCGCGGGCGGTGCTGTTGCGCGGCGCCACCTCGATGCGTTGCGGATCCCGCAGCCGACTCTTCGCCAACTGGTAGATGCCGTCGTTGAAGGTGGCGGAGAAGAGTAGCGTCTGGCGCGCCTCGGGCAGTTGCGCCAGCAGGGCGTTGATCTCGTCGGCAAAGCCCATATCCAGCATGCGATCGGCTTCATCCAGCACCAGCACCTCGATGCCCGCCAGCGACACCACCCCCTGGCGCAGATGGTCCAGCAGGCGGCCCGGGGTGGCGATCACCAGCTCGACGCCGGATTGCAGCACCTCGGCCTGGGCGGCAATGCTGACGCCGCCATAGACCAGCGCAGCCCGCAATGGGCTGCCTGCGGCGTACTGCTCGACGCTCTGGTGCACCTGTACCGCCAGTTCGCGGGTCGGCACCAGGATCAGGGCGCGCACCGCCGAGGTGGGTTGGGCCGCCGGCTGCGTCAGCAGCCGTTGCAGGATCGGCAGCACAAAGGCCGCTGTCTTGCCGGTGCCGGTCTGGGCACCCGCCATCAGATCCTGGCCCGCCAGAATGAGCGGGATCGCCTGCTGCTGGATGGGCGTGGGCTGGCTGTAACCCAGACGCTGCAGGTTCTCCAGCAGGACGGGGGCGAGGGCAAGATCGGCAAACGACATGAGGGCACCTTGGGGCTGAGAAACAAGAGTGCCAGCCACCGGGGCTGGCGGCGCCATGGTAGCAGATTGGCGACCGGGTTGCTGGCTGCACCCCGCGCGGTGACGAGGCGGTGACCGGATCGTCGGCGCTCTAGTGCTGGCCAGCGGGAGGCAAAGGCTTGAGCGGATCGAGCCACAGCTCGGGGCGGTCGAGTGGGGTGTCGGCGGGCAGGAAGGGGTTGTCGAGGTAGAAGATGCGGCGCCCCGGCAACTGGGCCTGCTCCAGCACCGGCCGGTAGTAGTCGAAGAAGAAGCGATCGAAGCTGCCATCGGCCTGCATCTGTTCCAACCCGGCGCGGAGGCGTTGTGCCAGGGCCGGGCTGTTGCGGCTGACGTAGAAGAACACCGGATAGCGGTAGACCAGTAGCAGCGTCTGTTCGATCGCCAGCTCGGGGTGGTGCTCATGCTGGGCGGCGTACTCCAGTGGTGCTTCGTTGACGCCGCGCGGGAAGTAGTCGAAACGGCCGCTGACCAGCATATGGAACAGATGCTGGTAGTCCTTGCCGGTGATGACCTCAAAGCCGTTATGGCGGTAGATCTTGATATCCCCCCAGTTGGCCCCCTGGCCGAGGCGCAGCTTTTTCAGATCATCGAGGGTGCGGATGGCGGCAAAACGCGGTTGATCGCTCTTGCGGATCAAGAAGATGCGGTACCCAGCAGCCCCTTGAGCAGCGGAAAGGGAATGCGGATCATCTGGTTGTCGAGGTTCGGATGGCCGGCATCGCTCCACATCAGGTTGATGCGCTCGCCGCGGATCGCCTCGTTGTTGAGGCGACGCGAGCTCATTTTGCCGGTATAGGGGTGTAACTGGTACGGGCCGAAGCGCGCCTCGGTGCGCGCCATCAGCTCGGCGATCAGCCGGTACTCATAGGTGTAGCGTACCGTGTCTTCCGGCTGTTGCAGGTACCGCACCGACAGTGGTGCCGGTTCGGCGGCGCCCGGCGTCGCGCTCAGCAGCAGAAGCCAGCACAGTAGCGGCAGTAGGCGGTGGGGCATGCATCATCTCCGGCGTTTGGGCGATGCTATGAGTCTAGCTGTTTGGCTCCGGGCTGGTGGCTGCATGCTGTTGGCTCACAGGGTCAGCAGGGGGCGCAGCAGCTGCTGGCCCTGCGGGGTGAAGAGCAGGCCACCGAGCAGGCCGCAGTGCAGCACCACATTGATCCAGAAGACCACCTGGAACGAGGGCTTGCTGGTCTTGTGGCGCAGGCAGCGTTGGGCGAGCAGGGCACCCGGCCAACCGCCCAGCAGGGCGAAGAGTTGCAAGGTGCTCTCCGGGGTGCGCCACTCCTGCCGCTGGGCCGCGCGCTTGTCGCGCCAGTAGGCGATGAAGGCCAGCAGGCTGATTGCGGGATACCAGGCCAGCAGGCGCGGATGCAGGTAGCCCTTGGCATGCAGAGCCCACAGTGTCGAGAGAAACAGCAGCATCAGGACCCAGGGGAGTACTCCGGGACGGCCCGCGCCTTGGCGCTCGGGGCGGGCATGAGTGCGCCCGGAGGCGTGTGGCCGACGGCGGTGGTCGCTGCTGGGCGCGCTCTGGTGCAGAAACAGGATCTGCTGAGCCACGGCACGGCCGCGCGGGTCGGTGTGCAGCTCATAGGTCAGCACGTCGCCCGCCACCGGTCGTCGCAGTGGATCGAGGAATGCCTTGATATGGACGAAGGCTCGCGGGCCACCGCCTTCGGGCTCGATAAAACCGTAGCCTTTCTCGTCATGCCAGCTGGTTAAGGGGCCTTGATGGCGCATAGTCGGTTCACTTGGGTCTAGGTTGGTCGATTTTCTCCGCTTTCGGTGGGAAAGTCGAAGAAACTGCTCAATGCGATCAGATCAGGCAGGAAGTGTTCCCTGGCGTCAACCGTTGGCGGCAAGGACGCCGCCATCGAGCCACCAGGGATGGGTTATGCTTACAGCAGGAATGGGCGCGGAGCGCGATGAGATGATACGACACTTCTTCTTGCTGGGGATCGCTGGGCTGGTCCTGAGCTTGCCGGTCGGGGCGGCACCCTGCACGATCCGCTATTTTCAGCAGGATGCCCGCTATGCCTATCGCACCGCCTTGTTACAGCTGGTGCTGGATAAGACACAAGAGCAGGGCGAATGCAGCTTAAGCCCGCAATTCACCACGGTGACGCCAGATCGCGGCCTGGTACTGTTGCAGGAGGGGCGCATCGATGTGGTGTCGGTGCCCACCACCCTGCAACGGGAGCGGGAGATGCGCGCGGTGCGCTTCGATATTCTGCGGGGTTTGCTGGGCTACCGGGTGTTGCTGATCCGCAAGCAGCAGCAGGCGGAGTTCGCCGCCGTGCGTTCGTTGGCGGAGTTGCGGCGTTTTCGTCTCGGCTTTGGCAGCCATTGGGCCGATCTGCCCTTGCTGCAGTACAACGGATTTCAGGTGATGGCGACGCCGCGTTATGAATCGCTGTTTGCCATGCTTGCCCGGGGGCGTTTCGATGCCTTTCCCCGCGGCGTGAACGAGGCGTGGCAGGAGTTGGCCGAGCAGCAGGGCTCGTTCCCCGATCTGGTGGTGGAGCCGACGCTGGCGTTGCACTACCCCTGCCCGGTCTACTTCTTTGTGCGCCGCGACAACCAGGCTCTGGCCGAGCGCCTGCATCTGGGCTTGATGCGCGCCCAGGCGGATGGCTCGTTGCAGCGGTTGTTTATGGAATACCATGGCAATTTGCTGCAGCAGGCCAATCTGGCCAAACGACGGTTGTTTTTCCTCAGCAACCCCGGCCTGCCGCCAGGGACGCCGAAGGAGGATTCCCGCTGGTGGTTGCCTGCCGCCCCGAGTGCTGCGCTGGATCGCTGATCCCTTGCCGCGAAGGGAGCGGCCGCGGCTCGTCAGATGGCCCCCCGGCGGAATACCCTTGTCATTCATCCGTATTTGTTGGCCGCCAAGCTGCCTATACTCAGGCGTCGTCATACTCCCGAGGAGCAATCATGAGTCACACCATTACACTGCAAGGCAATCCAGTCGAAGTCGCCGGTGATTTCCCCGCCGTGGGTACCCAAGCCAAGCCGTTCTCGCTGGTGGCCAAAGACCTGAGCGATGTCACCCTGGCCAGCTTTGCCGGCCAACGCAAGATCCTGAATATTTTCCCGAGTGTGGATACCGGCGTCTGTGCCACCTCGGTGCGCAAGTTCAATGCCGAAGCCAGTGCCCTGAGCAATACCGTGGTGCTGTGCATCTCCGCCGATCTGCCGTTCGCCCAGGCGCGCTTCTGCGGTGCCGAGGGGCTGGATAAGGTCGTTACCCTGTCCACCATGCGCGGAGCAGCCTTCCTGCAGGACTATGGCGTCGCCTTCGCCAGCGGTCCGCTGGTGGGGCTGACCGCCCGGGCCGTGGTGGTGCTGGATGAGCAGGATAAGGTGCTGCACAGCGAGCTGGTGCCGGAAGTGGCCCAGGAGCCGGATTACGCCGCCGCGCTGGCCTCCTTGGCGTAAGGCCAACAAGATAGACAAAGGGCTCCTGCGGGAGCCTTTTTTGTGGGCATGGTTTTCCGTGCGGAGGCTGCCCTGCGGGTTACAGGTACAGGGACGGAAGCTCGGCGGCGGAGGACGCAAATTCGAGCCGCTCAAACCCCAGATGGTGCATCCACTCCCGCACAATCAGCAGCGCGGCGGCAAACTCCGGCGTTGGTTCGAACAGTGAGGTGGCTCGTGGATCGCCTTCGGCCTGGGCCGCGAGTTGCTGAAAGTAGCGTTCAATCTGCACCCGCGTGAGGGGGCTTGCGCCTCGGCTGGCTGCTGCCAACGGCGCCAGGGCCGGGGCCAGCAACAGCAGCGGGGCGTCGGCTTGCACCTGGTGTGCCAGCGGCATGATGAGATCCTCGACGGCGGCGATGGCCTGTTCCAGCTCCAGGGGCGATGGCGGTGTGTGACGCAGCGGGCCTTGTCCCAACTGACGGCTGCCGATGGGCAGGCTCTGTTGCTCGGGAAGTTC
Organism: Aeromonadaceae bacterium; assembly: GCA_041441555.1. Taxonomy (GTDB): domain Bacteria; phylum Pseudomonadota; class Gammaproteobacteria; order Enterobacterales; family Aeromonadaceae; genus Pseudaeromonas. The sequence continues at coordinate 22,425 of JASDSW010000017.1, read as the reverse complement.
CCCGACACAACCTTGATAGAGGCTGGTCTGCTCGGCCTCTATCTGCAGCAGGCAGATCCGGGTACCGGCAGGGAACGGTGCGGATGCCCAGGCCAAAGGGCTGTTTCGGGCGGCTGAGGCTGGGGTGTGGCGTGACATGGAGAGTCCAATGCTGGGCGGGGTCTCTCTGGATTTCGCGCCGAAGTGGCAGGAGTGTCAAGAGGGGCGCAGGGGAGGCTCTTTCCCCTGCGCTCAGCGGCCGGCTTAGAACTCGTTGGCCAGCGACTTGTAGCCTTTGACCAGATCGATGTTGGTGTGGGCCACGTCTTCGGAGAACTCGGTGGCGTTGGCGGTGACGCGCGGGATCTGGGTCAGATCGGTCTTCGGGCCAATGCGGGTGGTGGAGGGCACATAGAAGCCGGGTGGCAGTTCACAGCCATCGACCACGGCGTTGTGGCGCACCACGCAGCCCTCGCCGATCCGGCAGTTGAACAGCACGCTGTTGAAGCCGAGGAACACCCGGTCACCGACTTCGCAGGGGCCGTGCACGATGGAGCGGTGGGCGATGGAGCTGTATTCGCCGATGACCACTGGCGCCCCGGATTTGGAGTGGATCACCACGCCGTCTTGAATGTTGGAGTTGGCACCAATGATGATGGGCTCCATATCGCCACTCTCATCAACCTCATCGGCGCGGATCACTACATAGGGGCCGACAAACACATTTTCCTTGATGATCACCTTGCCACAGATGATGGCGGTCTTATCGATATAGGCGGATTCGTCAATCACCGGCAGGTGGCCGGACGGATTTTTGCGGATCATGGTACGTCCTGTCGTTGGCTGGTTTGAAGATAACTTCTTGCTGCGCAGGCGGTGGCATCATGCCGGGCCCCGCGAGTCAGCAGCTTACGCCATCAAAGTGTGAGATGGATACCATTTACTGGTCGGGCCCCTGCTCCGTGGGGTTAAACAGCGCCTGAAATTGTTGCTCCAGCGTGGGCTCCGGCTGTGCCAAAACCTGCTGGAACAGTTGTTCAATCGGCTCTTTGGCGGCGGCGCGCACGATAAACACCAGCCGGCTCTGGGCCTTGCCCTCCGGCCAGTCGCCGAGCGTGGTCAGCGGGTAGAGCTGACCGTGGACGCCGTGGATCACCAGCGGCTGGCTCTCGCCTTCGAGTTGCAGTATCCCCTTGAGCCGCAGCAGCGAATCGCCGAATTGGGCTTGCACCGCCTCGACGGCAGCGATCAGCCGGGCCGGTTGCAGCGGCGTGCCGAAGCGCAGGCTGAAGCTGGCAACATCGGCATGACTGTTGGGCACCGTGGGCTGGGCGCCGATGACGCTGTGGCTGCTGGTCACCGGACGCAGCGGCGAGGCGATGCCCAGATTCGGCGCCTCGGTGCGCAGCCAGGCCAGCAGGCTGCGGACATCCTTGCCGCGCTCACTGCTGTAGGGGCCAATCTTCTCCAGCACACTGGGGCTCAGCTCACCCTCTCGCACCACCTGCTGGGGGGCGGCGCCATTGAGTTGGCCCAGCCGTTGCTGCAGGGCGGCGAGCGCCGAGGCCGGGACCAGATCGCTCTTGCTGATGACCAGCAGATCGGCCAGCGCAATCTGTTTGACCGCCTCGTACTGGCGCGCCAGCTGCCCGTCGATATGCACCGCATCCACCAGGGTGACGATGCCATCGAAGCGATAGCGCTCGGCGATGAAGCTGTCCTGGCGCAGGGTAAACAGCACGGGGGCCGGATCGGCCAGGCCCGTGGTCTCGATGATGAGGCGGCGGAAGGGTTTGATCTCCTTGCGCAGTGCCTTCATGAACAGCTCCTGCAGGGCGCTGGCCAGCGAACCCTGCACCGAGCAGCAGATGCAGCCGGAGTCGAGCAGCATCACCTGTTCATCCACCTGTTTCACCAGCTGGTGATCCAGGCCGACACTGCCAAATTCGTTGATCAGCACGGCGCAGTCGCTGAGTTCGGGTTGTTTGACCCAGTGGTTCAGCAGGGTGGTCTTGCCGCTGCCGAGAAAGCCGGTGATGACGGTGACGGGAATACGGGTATCGCGATCAGGATGCATGAGGGGCTGCCGAACAACAAAAGGTGGCTGCTATTCTGCCCCGTCGTTGGCGAAGCGCAAGCCCGAGGCCTGCGACGGGGGCGATCACGCGCTCAAGGCTGGTGCAGCAGAGCCACGGCGTCGGCGATGAGTCGGCCCAGTGTCGTCCAGTCGCCCTGGTCGATGAGCTCGCTGGGGACCATCCAGGAGCCGCCACAGGCGAACACGTTGGGCAGGGCCAGATAGGGTTGCAGGTTGCTCGGTGAGATGCCGCCGGTGGGCATGAATTGTACCGGATAGACGGCGGCTAACGCCTTGAGCATGGCGATGCCGCCGGAGGCCTCGGCCGGGAAGAACTTGAGGGTCGAGAGCCCCAGCTCCAGCGCCTGCTCCACCTGACTGGGGTTGTTGACGCCGGGAATGATGGGGATGCCCTGTTGCTGGCAATGGCGCACCGTGGTCGGATTCAGTCCCGGGCTGACGATGAAATCGGCACCGGCGGCGAGGGCGGTATCGACCTGGGCTGGGGTGAGGATGGTGCCGGCGGCGATCAACAGCTCGGGAAAGGCTGCGCGCAGCCGGCGGATCGCCTCGGCGGCGACCGGGGTGCGAAAGGTGATCTCGGCGGCGGGGAGACCGGCCGCCAGCAGGGTCTGCCCCAGGGGCTCGGCCTGCTCGGCTCGGTTCAGGGCGATGACGGGCAGCAGCCTGAGTTGATGTAAACGGTCGGTGAGTGACATTGCCGCTCCTGATCCTGGTGTCGTGGAGGCGTCACTATACCGCAAGCGGTGAGGTCAAGCTGTGAGCCCAAAAACAACAAACCGCGCATGGGCGCGGCTTGTTGGTCAGGATGCCTGGTTCGGCTGGGTCGCCGTACCGGCTCAACGCACGTAGCGGAAGAAGTACTGGCGGGTGGCCGGAGCGTACTGGGTGTCGGTGTTGCCAGTCAGCAGGGTGGTCAGGTTCAGATACAGATTTTTCATGATGCACCTCGTGGTGTTTTGTGACCTTTGTCACGTTCGATATTAGGGTTTTTGCGAGGTCGATCAACATTTATTTTTATGAAAACGGTTGATTTTCATATGATTTCGTTTTCATGGTCACTGGTCGGAGGAGCAAGGGGGATTGCAAGCGCTTGCAGCCGGTCACGACCTGCTTCACTCTGGTGGCTAGACTGGTATGAGTAGCTTATTTACGGCTGACAGGAGGTTCATATGCAGGTCGAACATCAACCGGCACAACATCGTTTCATCGTTTCATTGGCCGCTGGGCAGGCACGTCTGGAATATTCGTTACAGGAAACCTGGGTCAACATAGTGCACACCTGGGTCCCTGAATCACTGCGCGGCCAGGGGGTGGCGGACGCCCTGATGCAGGCTTGCCTGCAGTGGTGCGAACAACAGCATTATCAGCTGGTGGCCACCTGCAGCTATGCGGTGCGCTGGTTGGAAAGAAAGCAGCGGTCTTGACTCCGGCGCCAGCCTAGGCCTCGGGCCTGACTGGGCTGGCGGGCGGAAAATCAACGGGCTCGGGGGCCGCGCTCGGCAGCGGCGGCAGCCCCTCGTGGGCGTGGCGCCAGAACTCCAGGGTCTGCGGGGCGACCCGATATTGACCGGCCAACAGGACGCTCTGCTGCAGCTGCAGCCCCTCGTTGAGCAGACCGCAGGCAATCAACGAACGGATCATCCGGGTGATCCGCAGGTGGTTGTGGTTATGACGGTTCAACCAGGCGAGCTGGCTGCGTGTGGCGTTGGGGGCCGGCCGCCAGATCCCGGCATCGGCGGCCAAGCCGAAGAAATCCAGCATCAGTTGCAAGCTGCGCCCGAGCGCCTGGCGCAGGGCGGCGTCGCGCAAAAATTCGCAACGATGCTCGAGAGTGAGCCGGGGGGCCTGGGGATTGACCGGGCTGAGCTCCGGCAGCGGGAACAGCCACTGGATGTAGTCGTGGTGTTGTTCCAGCCAGCTGGGCGGCATCCGCCAGATCTCCTGCAACCAACGGCCGCGATGATCCGGCGCCTGATGGCGGTAGAAGGCCAACAAGGGATCCATGTTTACTCCGGGTGCTTGTGGGGAATGCGGAAAATTAAGGCCAGCATCGGGCTGGCCTTGGGTCTGAATGAGTAACTACTCTTCTTCGTCGTCGAAGTCATCCTCATCGATGAGATCGTCATCCTCCCAGTCACCTTCGTCGTCGTCGTCCCAGCCCTCTTCGTAGGCCTCTTCGTCGCCGTCATCTTCCCAAACGGCTTCATCCGGATCGTAATCTTTTCCTGCCATGAGCGGTTCTCCTTTGATGGGGTGCCTTTCAAGTCTATACACAAAAATTACCGGCTTGTGAAATGGGCCTGCATAATTCGGATGGCGACTCCCCGGAGAAGCCGGGCCGCCGGTACCCGGCTCCGACGGCGGCTGGCGTTTAATCGCGGATCGGCACGACCAGCATGTCACACTCCACGCTGTTCATCAGTTGGCGGGCCGAGGAGACCAACAGGCTCCAGAAGTTCTGGTGATGGCCGCAGATCAGCAGGTCAACGCCATAGCGGGCGATGGCCTCATTGACCTGCTCGCCGAGGTCACCGCTGATCACCAGCTTCTTTTCCAACGGGAAGTCGAGGTTGGCCAGACGGGCCTCCAACTTCTGCTTGGTCTCCTGCAGGGCGTGATGCTGTAGCTCACCGATGTCGATATCGATCATCTCGGTGTAGATTTCGCGCAAATCCACGTCGACGTGGATCACCGAGAGCTTGGCTGAGTGAGTCTGGGCGATGGCGATGGCCTTGTTCAGGACCTGATCATCGTCATTGCCCAAATCGATGGCTGCGAGAATGTGTTGGTAGGTTTGACCGCTCATGTGAGCCTCCAGGCGAGTGAATGAATGGGGCTTCGCTCGTCATCTTACGAGCCGCTTGTCATGACTATAGTTTGCGCCATGTCGACGCCGATGGAAAAGGGATCCTGGTGCTGATTTATCCGGGGCGGATCACGACAACAGTGGTCAAGTGGATACCAGATGGTGCCAAGGTGATTCTCGTCGTCCCCCCCGTTACAATGGCGCCCGTCATCAGGCACGGCCGGCAGGAGAAATTGTTGTGGAACCACAAAATGCGTGGGATGTGATCATCATCGGGGCCGGAGCGGCCGGTCTGATGTGTGCGGCTCAGGCTGGGTATCGGGGGCGCCGAGTGCTGGTGCTGGATAATGCCAAGAAGCCGGGGCGCAAGATCCTGATCAGTGGTGGTGGGCGCTGCAACTTCACCAATCTGCAGGCGGGCCCCCATGCCTACCTGTGCCGCAATCCGCACTTCACCAAGTCGGCGCTGGCCCGCTACACCCAACGGGATTTTCTCGAACTCATCGAGCGGCACGGCGTCGACTATGAGGAGCGCGACCACGGCCAACTCTTCTGCACCGAGTCGGCCAAAGAGATAGTGCGTGTGCTGCTCACCGAGTGTGAGTGGGCCGGTGTGACGCTGCAACTGGCGACCGAGATCGCGGCCGTCAGCGCCCTGGCCGACGGCGGATTCACCCTGCAGACCAGCCGCGGGAGCTACTCCTGCCAGTCGCTGGTGGTCGCTACCGGTGGCCTGTCGTTGCCCAAGCTGGGGGCGACGCCCTACGGTTACCGGCTGGCCGAACAATTTGGCTTGTCGGTGGTCTCGACCCACGCCGGTCTCGTGCCCTTCACCCTGCATACCGCCGACAAGGAGGCGTTCGCTGAGCTGGCGGGCATCAGTCTGCCCGCCGAGGTGACCGCCGAGGATGGCACCCGCTTTCGCGAGGCTCTGCTGTTCACCCACCGAGGGCTCTCGGGGCCGGTGATCCTGCAGATCTCCTCCTACTGGCAGCCGGGGCAAACTATTCACATCAACCTGTTGCCGGGTCAGGATATTCTGGCCTTGCTCCAGCAGTGGCAGCGCGATTATCCGGCTCAGGAGCTCAAGACCGTACTGGGACGCGAGTTGCCAAAACGCCTGGTCGAGAAGCTCATCGAGCGCGCTGAATTGCACAGCAAACCGCTGCGCCAATACACCCCCAAGGAGCTGACGGCGGTGGCCGAGCTGCTGGCCGGATGGCGGATCTTGCCCAATGGCACCGAGGGGTATCGTACGGCGGAGGTGACCCTCGGCGGGGTCGATACCGATGAACTCTCCTCGAAGACCCTGGAGAGCAAGAAGGTTCCGGGACTCTATTTCATCGGCGAGGTGGTCGACGTCACCGGCTGGCTGGGCGGCTTCAACTTTCAGTGGTGCTGGAGCTCCGGCTGGGTGGCCGGTCAGTTTGCTTGAGTGGCACAGTGTTCAGCTCCTGGCGATGGTGCATAAAAAAACCGGCCAGCAGGGCTGACCGGTTTTGGCGGAATAGGTGGATGTTACCTCTGGTTCTTGAGTTTGAACTGACCGAGCAGATCCGCCAGCTGGATGGAGAGTTCCGCCAGCTCACGGGCTGCCAGCGCGCAGTTTTCGGAGGTTTGGCTGTTTTGGTGGGTGACCTCGTCAATCTGATGGATCCCCGTACTGACCTGATCGGCGCCGGAGGATTGTTCATTGGCAGCTTCGGCGATCTCATGGACCAAGTTGGCCACTGTGCCGGTGTTCTGCACTATGTTCGAGAGCACTTCAGCCGTCTTCTGGGAGAGCTGGATGCCGGTCTGGGTCCGCTGGGCCGAAATCTCAATCAGGGAGGCCGTTTGTCGGACGGCATCGGCACTACGCCCGGCCCACTTGCGAACTTCGTCGGCAACGACGGCAAAGCCTCGGCCCTGTTCACCGGCCCGAGCGGCTTCAATGGCGGCATTCAGGGCCAGCAAGTTGGTTTGGGCAGCGATCGACTCGATGGTATTGATGATGTTGTTGATATCCGAGCCGGAGGCCTCAATCCCCTTCATCGCCTCTTGCAGCTCGACCATCAGCTCGTTGCCATTCTCGGCCGCTAGCGCCGACTGGGTGGAGAGTTGGCTGGCCCGGTCTGCATGGTTGGCACTCTGCCGGATCTGAGCGGCAATCTGGGTCACCGTGGCACTGATCTCCGTGACCGCGGATGCCGATTCGGTCGCGCCGCTGGCCAGGTCATGGCTCATGGCTGACACCTTGTCCGCATTGTCCCCTATATGCTCGGCGCGTTGCCGGATCTGGCCGACCAGGTTGTTCAAGTCCAGGATCATCTGATCGAGCGCTCGACCCAACTGATCCTGCGGCGAGGCCATCTTGACGTTCTGGTTCAGATCCCCCTGCGCTATCTTATCCGCGACCGAGACGTGGGCGTGCAGAGTGTCCGCCATGCCATCGAGTGCAGCGGAGAGCTGGCCGATTTCATCAGAACTGTGGTACTTCAGTCGCTTGTCAAACTGGCCTTGGGCGATGGTCTTGGCCATGTCGACGGCGGCCAGGATGGGGCGAGCCAGACTGCGGGCCACCAGTAGCATCAGGGCTATGGCCACCAGAGTGACCACCAGACCGATCACGATCTGCCAATAAGTGCTTTGGGTATTCTTGTCGGCGATCTGCTGCGACATGGCGTTGACGTCGCTGAATACCAGGTCCTTGTCCAGGCGGATGAGGATGCCCCAACGGCTATCGCTGTCACCCAGGGTGATGGGTGCCAGTACATGCAGCAGGCCGGTGGCCTCATCGGTGTAGACGGCCTTTTCGCCCCGACGCATCAGATCGCGGATCTTTGCGGCTTCGTTGCGATAGAGGTTATCCACCGAGCCGCCAATGGCCCCCGGCTGTTTGCTGGCTGCAATCACCAGACCATCGGCGGTAATGATGGAGACGTCGGCCTTCTCCGGATAGATGGCGTTGGCCACTTGTTCACTGATTTTTTGCACAAAATCCAGGTTGTAATCGGCACCGGTCACTCCCATAAAACGGTCATTGGCGACCACCGGAACCGAGAGGGTTGCCAACCAGACATTTTTCCCCTGCACCACATAGGGCAGCGGGGCTGTGACCGTTTGGCGCCGATTCTTCTGCGGATTTTGGTACCAAGCCCCCTTGATGATGCCATTGGGGTGCGCCGCCGTAGAGTCGTATTCCACCAAGGATTGCACGTTGATCTGGTTGTTATCCCGGATCCAATAGGGGGTGAAGCGGCCGGTCTGGTCGTTGTTGCCATCCTTGCCGTTGATGTTTTGCCCATCCTGATTATCGAAGGCATTGGGCTCCCAGCAGCTATAGGTACCGTTCAAGTCTGGATTACTCTTGAGAGCCTCGCTGAGCATGCCATTGAGCTTATTAACATATAGATGATTTTGTGCCGCTTGCCGTGAACAAATAGGCTGGCTGGCCGTGGTGGATTCTAGTGAGGCTTGGTTTCGCACCAGCCGCCGCCGGCCCTCCGCTCGCAGTGATTCCGGCTGAACTACCTTGTGATATCAGCATGTTATGCCTTGCTTCTGGCTGGGGGTTCGCTTATTTTTCGCTCCCTCGCTTGGCTTCATGGATGAATCACATGCGCTCCTGGAAAGGCGTGTTTCCGCTCACTGTTCCCGTGATGATGGGCTATCTGCCTCTGGGTGCCGTGTTCGGTGTCTTGTGGGCCAATGCCGGCCTCTGCTGGTACTGGGCGCCGCTGATGAGCGTGCTGGTGTATGCCGGTGCGTTGCAGTACCTGGCGGTGGGGATGCTGGCCGCGGGAACCGGCTGGCTGGATCTGGCGGTCGCCTCGCTGCTGGTCAACTTTCGCCATATCTTCTACGGCCTCTCGCTCTATCACCTGTTGCCGGGGCGGGGCCTCGGCCGCGTCTACTTCATCTTCGGCATCACAGATGAGACCTACTCGCTGCTCAGTGCCTCGGGCCAGGTGCAGGATCGCCTGCAGGCGCTGCGGGTGGTGTTTCTGAATCAGAGCTACTGGATCGTCGGCTCCCTGGCCGGGGTGTTGCTGGCCAAGGGGTTGCCGCCTGGCCTGCAGGGATTGGACTTTGCGCTGACCGCGCTGTTCACCGTGCTGGCCGTCGAACAGGTGCGGGCCAAACGGGACTGGGTCGCCCTGCTGCTCGGCGCTCTCGCGGCGCTGTTGGCCGGGCTCTGGTGCCCCGACTATTTCCTGCTGGCGGCTTCGACCCTGTTGGTGCTGGTGTTGTTGGCTTGGCCCGCGAAGCCGGAGGTGACTTGTGACCACGTTTGATTATCTGCTGGCGGCCCTGATCATGGGTGGCGTCACCTTCGCACTGCGCGCCTTCCCGTTCGTGGCTCGTCATCTGATCGCGCACCAACCCCGCATCCAGGCGTTGGGGCAGCGTTTGCCGGTGGCCATGATGCTGTTGCTGACTCTGTATGCCATGGGAGTCCATCGCTGGCAGAGCCTGGCGCAGGGTAAGGCGCAGATCCTGGCGGTACTGCTGGTGGCGGTGCTGCAGCTGTGGCGCGGACAGGCGATGGTCAGCATTCTCAGTGGCACCTTCCTCTATCTGGCGCTGATGAATGGTTGGTTGGGTTTCTAGTCAAGCGGTCGATCCCCGAGATTGAGGATTGCGCACGGACTCGGCTTACTCCATGCTGATGAGCAAGGGGTTCGCAGTGAACCGCTGTCTATCTCGTTTATCGATGAGCCTAGGAGGCGCACATGTCGGCATTGACCTTGGTGATTGGCAACAAGAACTACTCTTCCTGGTCGCTTCGGGCCTGGCTGGTGGCCAGCCACAGCGGGCTGAATTTTCATGAACTGTTGTTGCAACTGCAGGCGGCCGATTTCAAGCGTCAGATCGCTCGTTTCTCGCCGGCTGGACGGGTGCCCGTCCTGCAGGTGGGGGAGAGCTCCATCTGGGATTCACTGGCCATCGCGGAATATCTTGCCGAGTTGGAGCCCCGGCTGTGGCCCTCCTCGGTCCTCGAACGGGCCAAGGCGCGGGCCATCAGTGCCGAGATGCATTCCGGGTTTCAGGCGTTGCGGCAACAGATGCCGATGAACGTGCGCGCCAGTGGTCGTCATGTCGCCCTCACGGCGGCACTGGAGGCCGATATCGCCCGCATCATCGCCATCTGGGAGGAGTGCCGACAGCAGCATGGCAACGAGGGGCCCTGGCTGTTTGGTCACTGGTCTATCGCCGATGCGATGTTTGCGCCGGTGGCGAGTCGGTTCCGCACCTATGGGGTCGAGCTGCCGCCGCTGTCACGAGCCTACGTGGCCACAGTGCTGGCCGACCCTCAGTTTTTGGCGTGGGAGGCGGCGGCGCAGCATGAGGCCGAGATGGAGTGCAGCGAGGTCGGCATGGTGATCTGATGAGACGCTGAACTCTGCCGCGTTACACCACCGGGGGCCTCAGGCCCCCGGTCTGTTTGGGGTGGGTCAAAGATTGGCTCAGGGCAGAGTCAGCCAGTGGTTTCCATCGAAGCGCAACTCGTTGTGACGGTTGGCATCTGGGGCGTCGACCGCGCTGGCGCCCTGCAACGAGCCCGGGTAGCCGTTGCCATCAAAGCGCAGCGCCAGCCACTGCCGATCGGGACTCTGTACCCGCAGGTCATGCCAGCCCTGGGTACGATCGGCGGCGACCCATAGCGGACTGCGCAGCCCCTCGAGGCGTCCGAGCAGGCGGTAACCATCGATCGAGCCCTGGAACAGCAGCCAGGCGCAGCCGTTGGCATCACAAAGATTCAACTGAACGATGGCATCCGGGTAGGCGTCGTCGTTCAGATCGTAGCGGATTGCGCGATACTGGGTCCCGGTCGTCGGGCTCTGCTGAACGCGCAAGTAGTCGAGCAGGGCTTGCTGGATGCCGCCATCGACCTGCTCATCCGGTTGCAGCACCACGGGGGTGAAGGCGGCCAGGGTCGGTGTTGGATTCAGGCTGGCATGGGCACTGGTCTGATCCTGTGGCGCCAGCGGCAGCGCCGGGCTGCCGGGTTGCAGCTGAAGGGGCTTCGCAAAGTAGACCTTGCCTTCGTTGAGCAGGCGGTAGTCGGCCTGCAGACGATCGCCGCGCCGCTGCAGCGGGATGCGTTCGTTGGCGGGCCAGTCATTGCGTCGGTTAAACAGCAGCTCGAGGCCGTCGGCCGTGGGTTGCCAGACCCCTCGATACTCGATCTTGGGACCGGCATCGCGATAGTAGGTCATGGTCGCCAGATGCTCAGGGCTCAGAATGAGCCCAACCTGCGCCTGCAGGTCGCTGGCCAGTCCGTACCAGTGGGTGGTGGGTAGCTGAGCCGTGCTGGGGCGGCCCCGCTCGCCGCAACCCTGGTAGTGGTTCTCGGCCTGGTCGAAGCTCACCCGATAGCCCCAGATCTCGACATCATCGTTCTGGCACAACTCCGGCGTCAGCTGCAGCTTGGCTTCCTCGCCGTTCAGACCGCTTAGCCCGAGCGTCAGTTGACCGTCGGCGCTGAGTTGGCTGCTGCTGAGTTGATAGGAGTTGCTGCCCCCCGGTGAGCTGAACAGGCCACTTTCCGCCTGCAGGGTCAGGTTCCAGGCCGGTTGGTGGCCGGTGGCCCGAAAGGCAAAATCGGTCTGGCGTTGGCAACCCTGCGGATTGCTGCTCAAGTGGTTGACTTGCGTCAGCCGCAGCGCCGGAGGCCCGCCGCGCTCGGCGCTCGGCGTCAGTTGCCCCTCCAGCTCGGCGTAGAGCTGCGCGGGATTGCCCATCTGCGCCCAGCGTTGCCAGAAGGCCGGCTCGGCCGTGAAGCGCCAGGACTCCTGGCTCTGACAGGGGGTGAAGCGCCCCTCGCCATTGTCCAGGCGGGTGAGCTGGCCGCGAAACAGGGCCGCGCTGGGGAGTTCGGCGCCTGACAGGCTGGGGGCTGGCGTCGGGTTGCTTGCGCTACAGGCCGTGAGCAAGCCGCAGAGCCCCAGCCAAAGCAGCGTGGAGAGGTGTCGTGGGTGCATGACGGTTCCTTGCATGGGTTCAATCAAGACTCGGACTGGGCGAGCCCAGCCCGGGTCGGACGATCCCTAGGATACACGCAGCCCGAAACCAGGCCAAACGCCCCCTTGCGGGATGGCGTTTCACGGCTGGATCGCGTTTAAGGATGCAGGGATAACAGGTACTCGGCGACGCCATCCTCGTCGTTGGTCAGCGCCTGGGGATGACGGGGTAGCGCATCTTTCAGTCGCTGAGGCGCATTGCCCATGACCACGCCATGACCGACCATGGAGAGCATCTCGAAGTCGTTCATGCCATCCCCGAAGGCGATGGCATCGCTCAGCTGGTAGCCGTTCTGCTCTAGCACTGCCTTGACGGCGTTGCCCTTGTTGACCCCTTTTTGCATCACCTCCAGGCAGGTGGGGGTCGAGAAGGTGATGCTCAGCAGATCGCCGTAATAGGTCAGCAACCGGTTCTCCAGCTCGACCAGATCGACGTGCTCTCCGGAATAGAAGATCTTGTTGATGTTCTGCTTATCCAGCGCGATGGGATCGACCACCCGGTAGCTGAAGCCGGACTCCTTGTTGTAGGCCAGCATCTCCGGGCTTTCGGTTTCGACCAGCCACTCATCTCCCTGATACAGGTGCAACAGAGTCTCGGGATGACGTTCGATCTCGACCAGCTCCTGCGCCAGCTTGGGCGGTATGGTCTGGTTGTAGATGCAGTTGTCCTGCTTGTCATGGACCACGGCGCCGTTGGCGGTGATGAGGAAGATCTCCAACCCGAGGGCGTTGCGGATGCCCTGCACATCGATGTGGTGACGACCGGTGGCAACGATGAAGCGGATGCCTTCGGCGGTCAGTCGGTGCAGGGTGCGGCGGGTGTGCGGGGAGACTAGGTGTTGATTGTTCAACAGGGTGCCATCGAGATCGGAGACGACGACTTTAAACATGCGGACCTCTGAATGCGCGGGGGGGCGGCCAGTTTACCTAAAGTGACCGCCATCTGAAAACGCATTCTTCATTCGAAAGTTATGGTTGCTGTTCGAAGAAGCGCAGGGTGGCATTCAGCGCCGGGATCCGGTACTCGTCACTTTCGTTGAGCAGCTCATGACGCGCCTCGGCAATGACGACCGGCTGGCCGCCGGCGCATGGGTGGCCGCCCTGACGCATCTGCTCGCAAAACGCCAGTTGTTGCTCGTTGCTGACTACCTGATCGGCGCCGGCTTGCAGCAGCAATAGCGGGGTGCGGATCTGCTGCCCGGCCTGCACGGCCTGTTCGGCGAAGGGGATGGCCAGGTTGATCCAGCGAGCGGTTGGGCCGCCCAGCTGCACTTCCGGGTAGTGCTGATAAACCGCACGGAACTGCGCGTAGCGCCGTTCGTCGTGGGTGAGTTCGTTATCGGCAAACGGCAGGGGGTCGTAGGGGCCCTGACTCGGCGCATAGGGCGATTCGATCCCCAACAGTTGGGTAAACCACTCCATCAAACCGGTGATCCAGCGGACCAGCCAGTTGGGTAACAGCCCCAGATCGATGCCAAACATCGGGGAGGCGAGCACGGCGGCGTCGATATCGTGCGGATACTGTTGCAAATAGTGGGCGGCAATGGCGCCCCCCATGGAGTGGGAGAGCAAGAACAGCCGGTTGGGCTGATCGGCTTGGACCACCTGGTCGTGGAACAGTTTCAAATCGGCCACATAGTCGCTGAATTCCATCACATAGCCCTTATGGGGGTCGCTGAGCATGCGCCCGGAGAAGCCCTGGCCTCGGTGGTCGTACAGGTAGACGCTGTAGCCTTGCTGAAACAGCTCGTAGGCCAGCTCCTGATACTTGATGTAACTCTCCATGCGGCCGCTGACCAGCAGGATGGCGTTGTGGCTGGCTGGATTGCGCAGCGCCACATAGCGAATGGGAACATGTCCGGTCCCCATCAATTCACCGGGCTGTGCATGCTGTTGCCAGAAGGTGGGCAGTGTCGTGGCGACGAATTCGGGCAATTCGGCCGAGGTAAGCAGTCGATACGGATTATCCATGGCCTGGGCACTACCGGTCAGAAAAAGGAGGAAGATCAAGCCCGTCAGGGCGCGGAGTCGCATGCAATGTGTCTCAATAGGGACATATATTGGCCCGAGTATAAAAGAAAAAAACGGTCGGAACAGGATCCCGGTCAATTCAGCCGAGTTTCACCCTATTCCGCACCCTCGTCCGGCTCGCCGTCGATGGCCTGGAGTCGTTCCTGCCAGGCTCGTTTGCTCAGCTGCATCTGTTGCCACCACCCCTCGTCCGCCAGAATTTCGCCATCGGCCCCGATAGCCGGGTAGGGCAGATGTTTCATGCGGCAGACCCGGGTCAGCAGCGGGTAGCCGCGCTCGAACAGCAGGCGATCCTGTTCGGTGCGTGATAGCTGGCACTCCTGGCGATAGCATCCGGCCAGTTGGCGTTGTCGTTGGGCCTCATACAGGATCAACGCGCTGGCCACCGAGACATTCAACGACTGGGCCATGCCGACCATGGGGATGACGATCTGTCGATCGGCCAGCGCCAACGCCTGGGCACTGATGCCGTGCTTTTCGGCGCCCAGCAGGATGGCCGTCGGCCGGGTGTAGTCGATGTCGCGAAAGTCGACGGCCTGCGCACAGAGGTGGGTGGCCAGGATCTGCATCCCCTGTTGGCGCAGGGCGCCGACGGCGGCCTCAATGGTCTCGTGGCGATTAAGCTTGACCCAGTATTGACTGCCCTTGGCGGCATTGTTGCGGGTGCGCATCTGTTGCGGCCACACCGCATGGACCTCGGGGATGCCAACCGCGTCGCAGGTGCGGATCATGGCCGCCAGGTTGTGCGGCTTGTGTACCTCTTCCAGGCAGAGGGTGAGATCCGGCTGGCGCATGGCCAACATCTGGCGGATGCGCGCGAAGCGCTCTGAATTCATGGCGTCCTCGCGACGACGTTATTGGCGACTGCGGCTGACGCGCAGCACATCCGGCATCACCCGGATCTTGCGCATCACATCGGCTAGATGGATCCGGCTGCGGGTGGTGATCAACAGGTTGACCTGGTAGACGCGGGCATCCTTCTCTTCGGTGCTGATGCCTTGAATGTTGGCGCCGGTGGCCGCAATGGTGTTGGCCAACTGGGCGAGGACGCCCTGGTGGTTGATCACCTCGATCTGGATGCCGGTACGGAATTCATGGTCACCGGTGACTTCCGGGTCCCACTGCACCGGCAGGTACTTGTCTGGTTCCTTGCTATAGCCGCGGATATTGCGACAGCTCTCCAGATGGATCACCAGCCCCTTGCCCGGGCTGATGTGCGCGATGATCGGATCACCCGGGATCGGACGGCAGCAGTTGGCGAAGGTGACCAGCATGCCATCGGCCCCCTTGATCGGCAGCTTGCGCACATGCTGCGGCAGCGAGTGCTCCAGGTTCAGCTCTTCGACATTGCCCAGCAGGCGGCGGGCGATCACCACGCTCATGGCGTTGCCCAGGCCGATGTCGGCCAACAGGCCGTCCAGAGTCTCGTGTTTGGTATCCTGCAGCACCTTGGCGATGTTCTCCGGCGCTATCTCCTCGAGGCGCTTGCCGCCCAGCGCATGGCCGAGCAGACGGCGGCCGAGCACGATGGACTCCTCGCTGCGCAGGTTCTTCAGGAATTGACGGATCTTGGTGCGTGCCCGCGAGGTGACGACGAAGTTCAACCAGGCGGCGTTCGGGCGCGCGCTGGGCGCCGTGATGATCTCGACGGTCTGCCCGGAGTTGAGGGCACGACTGAGCGGATAGGGCTGTCGATCGACCCGGGCACCGACGCAGGCGTGGCCGATATCGGTGTGGACCGCATAGGCAAAGTCCACCGGGGTGGCGCCGGCCGGCAGCTCGAGGATGCGTCCTTCCGGCGTGAACACGTAAATTTCGTCCGGGAAGAGGTCCGTCTTGACGCTCTCGACAAATTCAAAAGAGCTGCCCGCGCTCTGCTGCAGCTCCAGAAGACTCTTCATCCAGCGTTGGGCGCGCAACTGCGCCGTGGTGCCGGAGCTGTCGCCATCCTGTTTGTAGGCCCAGTGGGCAGCAACCCCCTTGTCGGCCATCTGATCCATATATTCGGTACGGATCTGCACCTCGACCGGCACGCCGTGGGGGCCGACCAGCGAGGTGTGCAGCGACTGATAGCCGTTGGCCTTGGGAATGGCGATGTAGTCCTTGAAGCGACCGGGGCGGGGCTTGTAGAGACTGTGCATCTGTCCCAGCACCCGATAACAGGTGTCGATATCGCTGACGATGACGCGAAAGGCGTAGATATCCATCACCTCGTGGAACTGCACCTCCTTCTTCACCATCTTGTTGTAGATGGAGTAGAGGTGCTTCTCGCGCCCCTTGATCTCGCCCGGGATCTGCACCTCATGCAGGCGACCGATGATCTCGCTCTTGATGGAGTCGATGATCTCCTTGCGGTTGCCGCGGGCCCGTTTGACCGATTCGCGCAGCACCCGGGAGCGCATGGGGTAGAGGGCTTCGAAACCCAGCTCCTCGAGTTCGGTCTTGATGCTGTGAATGCCGAGGCGGTTGGCGATGGGGGCGAAGATTTCCAGGGTTTCCCGGGCGATGCGGCGACGCTTGTCCGGTCGCAGGGCACCCAGGGTCCGCATGTTGTGGGTGCGGTCGGCCAGCTTGATCAGGATAACCCGAATATCCTGCACCATGGCCATCACCATCTTGCGGAAGTTTTCGGCCTGCGCCTCTTTGCGATCGCGGAATTTGAGCTTGTCGAGTTTGGAGACACCGGAGACCAGTTCAGCGACAGCACTGCCATAGAGCTCGGCCAGTTGTTCCTTGGTCACCGGGGTGTCTTCGATCACATCATGCAGCAGGGCCGCCATCAGGGTTTCGTGGTCTAGCCGCATATCGGCCAGGATGCGGGCCACCGCCAGCGGATGGGTGATATAGGGCTCACCACTGGAGCGGCTCTGCCCCTCATGGGCGTCCCGGGCCGTCAGATAGGCGTGTTGCACCAGCGCCACCTGGTCGGCGGGTAGATAGGTGCTGATCAGATCTTTAAGACTTTGAAACAGATACAAGGCCTGACTCCGGCTCACTTCAACGACTGCGAGATACAGCAGAGGCTCCCGATCGGGATGTGATCCTGAGTGTGCTGCCAATTTCCGTGATTGTAAATCGGGGGAGGGGGAACGGTACGGAAAAGGCACCGCTCCCGAACAGGATTAGAGGCTCAGACCCCGGCCTTCGGTCAGGGCAGAGACGGCGGCCATCTCGGCGGCTTCTTGTTCCTGCAGATCCTGACGATCCTGGGCATCCATGAATTCGTTGGAGATCAATCCCTCTTCGATCTCACGCAGCGCGATCACGGTCGGCTTGTCATTTTCTTCATCGATCAGGGGATCACGGCCTTGAACGGCGATCTGACGCGCGCGGCGGGCGGCGATCAATACCAGATCAAAGCGGTTGCCAACCTGTTTTACTGCATCTTCAACGGTAACGCGTGCCATGGGAACTCCAGAGATAAAAAATGACGCGAAAGTGTACTTGTTTTTAGCTTATCTCGCCAGTAGGCGATCCAGCAAGTCGGCGTGCCGCAGACGCTGGGCGGCTAAACGGGTGCGTTCGGCACAAACGATGCTGGCCAACTGTTGCAACGAGGTCTCGAAGTCGTCATTGACGATCAGATAGTCGTACTCGTCATAGTGGCTCATCTCGGCCACGGCTTGCTCCATGCGATGGCGGATCACCTCGGCGCTGTCCTGGCCGCGACCGTGCAGACGCTGTTCGAGGATCGGCAGGCTGGGCGGCAGGATGAAGATGGAACGGGCTTCCGGGAGTTGATCGCGGATCTGGCGCGCGCCCTGCCAGTCGATGTCCAGGAAGACGTCGACCCCTTGATCGAGGCAACGCTCGATGGTCTCGCGCGAGGTGCCGTAGTAGTTGCCGAATACCTCGGCCCACTCGAAGAAGGCGCCGCGATCGATCTGCGCCTGGAACTCGCTCTTGTCGACGAAGTGATAGTGGACGCCATCTTCCTCGCCAGGACGCATGCCCCGGGTGGTGTGGGAAATGGAAAGCTGCATGCGTCGATCGTCATTGAAACGGGCCAGCAGCGCGGAGAGCAGGCTGGATTTCCCTGCCCCACTGGGCGAGGAGACGATATACAGGGTGCCAAGATGCGCCATATCTAAACCTTTGTTGTACAAGATGCCGGACCATTCCCAAATGGGTGGCCGAGATCCGTGGGGATGGGTGGAACCAAAGATAAGGCGGGCAAGGATACCAGAGGTGCGTGACTAAAAAAAAGCCGGGCTCAGGGCCCGGTGGAAAAAACTGTAGCTTGCTGCGGAACTGTCTTCACGCTGCCTTGTTGTACTGCAAATGGCGTCGGTCAATGGCTGATTATTCCTGGGGTAGAGCTCGGCTAAATCGAGTCGAGGATTAATCAGGTTGTAACACATTGAAATAATTCAGATTTGCTGGTTTGTTATCAGCTGAATGGAGCCTCAACGACGCTACATCCGCTGTTCTTCGTGTGCGTGAGCCCTCGGGCTGGTCAGGGGAGGCGAGTTGATCGGGGCTGAGGCGGCGAGGGTGCATCATGCATTGGCATTGGGGGGCTAATTAATGTTGCAATTTGCTGGCTACAATAGGTTATGTTAGCGGCTTGTTGTCATATCCCCATCGTCACTGCTTCGAAGGAACTCATCCATGTCCATTCAACGTTCATTGCGCGGTCAGCTGTTGACGCTGCTGGCCGGCAGCATACTGCTGATCGTGCTGATCGCCCTGTTTAGTTTTCGCCTGTTGGCACAAGGGGTGGCCGATTATCAGGATCTGCTGGCGAGCACCCAGGCGGAATCGAATCTGGTCGATCAGAGCAATCTGGAATTCAAGAGCCAGGTGCAGGAGTGGAAGAATGTCTTGCTGCGAGGCAAGGATCCGGAAGCACTGGCCAAATATTGGGCGCAGTTCGAGGAGAAGGAGACACGGGTCAATCAGCTGCTGCAACAGTTGGCGGAATTGGCGGGGCGTTGGCAGGACGACGCCCTGGCGCGCCAAATCCGCGATCTCAGCGATGAACACCAGCGACTGGGACAGGCCTATCGGCAGGGCAAGGCGCAGTTTATTGCGGCTCAGGCGGACCCTTATGCCGGCGATGCTGCCGTCAAGGGCATCGATCGGGCGACTAGCGAGAAGATGGCCGCACTGGTTCAGCACCTGCATGAGCAGAGTGAGGCCCGCTCGGTTGCCATCAATGAGCGGACCCACACCGACGAAATTCTGGGCATCGCAGTGTTGGTGGTGGCCTCGCTGGCGGTCGCCCTAATCGGCTTGTGGCTGGTGAACCGTCAGTTACTGATGCCCATCAAGAGCCTGATCGACTACATCACTCAGCTCAGTCATGGCCACTTTGACCGGCCGCTGTCGATGCAACGTCAGGATGAACTCGGTACCCTGGCCAAGGCGGCCAATACGCTTCGCGAGTTTCTGGGATCGACCTTTGCGCAACTCAAACTCGGATCCGAGCAATTGGATGCCGCCAGCCGCGAGTTACACCAAATTTCTGGCTTGATGACCACGGGAACTCGCGAGCAGTTTTCGCGCACCGACATGGTCGCTACCGCCATGCATGAGATGTCGGCCACCGCGCAAAACGTGGCGGAAAACGCCGCCTCTGCGGCCCAGGCGGCGGATCAGGCGGACCGGACGGCGTACGAGGGTGAGCAGGTGATGCAGGAGACGATCGGCGGTATCGCCCTGATGGGCGGCGAGATCGACAACACCGCCGAGGTAATCCGCCGCCTGGATGAAGACAGCCGTCGCATCAGCACCGTGCTGGAGGTGATCCGCTCCATCGCCGAGCAGACCAACCTGCTGGCCTTGAATGCGGCCATCGAGGCCGCTCGCGCCGGTGAACAGGGTCGCGGCTTTGCGGTCGTTGCCGATGAGGTTCGAACGCTGGCCAAACGCACGGCCGATTCGACGGCCGAGATTAACAAGATCATCGACAAGGTGCAGAGCGGGACCCAGGCGGCCGTGGCCGCCATCGCCAGCAGTCAGGCGCTCAGTTCCAAGAGTGTGGACCAGGTGACCGAGGCGGGGCAGAAACTGCAGGGTATTACGGTGCTGATCGGGCAAATTCACGACATGAACCAGCAGATCGCCACTGCCGCCGAGGAGCAGTCGCTGGTAGTGGAGGATATCGCGCGCAACCTATTGGATATCAAGACCATTGCCACCGAGAACGAGGCGAACGCCGTGCGGACGCAGGATGCCAGCAAGCAGCTGCACGAGACCGCCGGCGGCCTGAACCAGGCGATGCGCCAACTGATGGCTTGATTGAGACGCTGAACGTCAAAAAAAAGCGAGGCCACAAGCCTCGCTTTTTTGATGGTTCAATCAGCAACTGCCGGCACGCCAGCTCATGTTGGTGTATCGCTTGAGTTTCAGCAGACTCTTGCTGGCGGCGATCACCTTGTGGCTGCCGACATCATTCAGATCGAGAGTCTGCTCGTTGTAGTCATAGCTCCAACCCCCCTCCTGTTTGAATTCACCCTCGCGCCAGATGTAGTGACTGTTGTCATTGAGTTGAATGGTGACAAACTCACGGCTCTTTTCGCCGTCTAGCTCCTGCTCGAAGAAGCACCAGGTGCCGACGAACTGGTCCCGCTCGTAATAGTTTTCGCCCGTGACCGTCTTCTTCTGGGTTGTTGCGGTCGGCGGGCTACTTTTTTCGAGCATCACCTGTTTGGTGACCGACTGGGCACAGGGTTGACCCTGATAGACACTCTTGCCGCTGGCATCAGTGCATTGGTAGACCGCCGCCTGCAGTGGTGCGGTGGCCACTAACAGCGTGAGGGCGAGCAGTAAGCGTGTGTTCATATGACTCCTTGTCATTCCATCAGGGGGATTGGTCCTTAACTGCTGCCTAAAATAGCCGCAAATTTAGTCCATTTGAATACAATCCAGTGCTTTTTACTCTGTCTTTTCGTTGCTGGTTAGTGAAGCCGGAGATTCGCAAATGACTCTTCCCCACAAAAACGGCTCACTCCCGAACCGGTGCCCTTTGTATACTGGCAACCAGAAGGGGCTACGCCTTCGGCGGTGTTTCACGGTTGGGGCGAGCGGTGACTCCCTGTTTGTTGTGTTGGCATGTAATCAAGAAGGGTCATAGGCATGTTAGGTTCACTGCTGGCCATCAGTGTCGGTGCTTCGTTAGGTGCCATCTCGCGCTGGCTACTGGGGCTGGGGTTCAATGCGCTGTTCCCCCTGCTGCCACCGGGGACTCTGGTCGCCAATCTGCTCGGCGGTTATCTCATCGGGGTAGCGGTGGCGTTCTTTGCGGCGCACCCGGCGCTGTCGCCGGAGTGGCGTCTGCTGGTCATCACCGGCTTCCTCGGTGGCTTGACGACCTTCTCCACCTTCTCCGCCGAGGTGACGAACTTGCTGCAACAGGGGCGCCTGCTGTGGGCCTGCGCCTCGATCTCGGCACATGTGGTTGGTTCCCTGGTCATGACGCTGCTCGGTCTGGCCACGGTTTCGGTTCTTCAACGCCTCTGATCAGGAGCCTCCTATGCAAGGCTACAAGCTCTCTTTTTTCACCCAACAAGATCGTTCGGTTCAGGGCCACTCCCTGGCCCCCTGGTTGCTGGAGCAGGCGCGGAATCTGGGAGTGCGTGGCGCCACCCTGTTTGCCGCCAACGAAGGGTTCGGTCACGATCGCCGTCTGCACTCGGTGCATTTTTTTGAAATCAGTGATCAGCCGCTAGAGGTGACGCTGGCGGTGACGCCGGACGAAGCCGAGGCTCTGTTTGCGCTGTTGCGGGCCCATCAGATCGACATCTTTTACACCCTGACCCCGATTGAATTCGGCATGACCAGCGAACGGCCCGCTCCCTGACGTCGGACTCCTGGCTCCATCGGGAGGTTCGGCATTCGGCAGTCCAGCGGATTACACTTCAAAGAGGGTTTGGTCAGCTGCTGTGTGCAGCAAGGAGCCAACATGGAGTACCGCATCAGCTGTCCCGCCTGCCATCAGCAGGGGTTGGATCCTCGCTATAGTCCGTCCACTTGCTCGTTCTGTGGTAAGAGCTTCCAGATCGTCGGCTTTTGCCCGACCTGTCATGCAGAGCTGGCCAAACTGCAGTGCTGCGCCATCAATTTTTTCTGTAACCCTTGCAATACACTGATTTCCAAGCGACAAGTCGAGTTCAGGCTGACCGAACTTCAAGACGATGCCGTGACGAAATCACCAGGTTCTCCATGAGTTAGCCGAGCCACAGGGCGCCATCAATCCAGAAGCCATACAAGAGCCCGGCCAGCGTGCTGAACAGGGCGACCCAGGCGACATAGGTCCAGGTCTTGAGATGACCGATGATGGCGGCGGTGATGAGGATGCTCTGCAGGCTGAGCTCCGGATCGGCCATCAGATAGGCCAGCAACGGGCCTCGGTGCATACCCAGGCTCAAAAACATCTGGGCAATGGGTACCTCAACCAGCGTCGGAAAATACATAAAGACACCGAAGGCGACCCCGGCCAGATTCAGGGCGGGAGCACACTTTGTTGATCTTTTAACCAAAGAATAACTGAGCCCGAT
>JASDSW010000016.1:0-4955 GCA_041441555.1 Aeromonadaceae bacterium | reverse complement strand
ATGGCGACCGTCCGCAAGGCGAGCGCAGCTTCCGCCGCGATGGCGACCGTCCGCAAGGCGAGCGCAGCTTCCGCCGCGATGGCGACCGTCCGCAGGGTGAACGCAACTCACGCCCCTATGGCAATCGACCACAAGGCGAACGAGCTCCTCGTCGCGATGGTGAGCGTCCACAAGGCGGCAACCGCCCCTACCGGGATCACGCCCAGGGCACGGAGCGCCTGTTCCGCAACGATCTGGATCCGGTGCAACAGGAGCGGGTCCTGCAACAGCAGGAGGCACTGCGTCGCCAAGGCACAGAGCCGAAGAGTGGCCACCATGCCCGCGCCGGTGAACGCCAGCATGGACGGGACCATCAACACGCCCGCCCCCAGCACCGGGAGCGTGGCCAGTCCAATACGCCACGGGCAGCCAAGCCAGCAGCAGCCACCGGAGCCAAGTCACCTTGGGGCACTCCGAAGAAAAAAGAACAAGACGCCGAATAAATCGAGAGCTGACCGGACGGACGCCCTATGGCACTAAAGATCAAATACCACTACCGTGGCCACCCGCGCTTGATTGGCTTTGCCAACGACAAGTACCACGATATCTACGAGGCGATGGCCGCTGCCGAGGGGGTCGATCTGCGACAATTCCTCGCCATGGAGAAGCAGATCGCCGCCCTGAGTCGCGACAAGAATGCGGTGAAGGACTATCGGGATAATGAGTTCCTGCGCTTTGGCTTCAGCGACATCGAAGTGATCAAAGAGTAAGGGCTCAGGGCTCAGCCATCTGATGTCAAAAAGGCCACCGCGAGGTGGCCTTTTTCATGACTGAACCGCTCTCGAGGCGCCGGTTAGAGAATGAAGCGCTCGATGACATGAGCGACCCCATCCTCCTCGTTGCTGAGGGTGACGAAATCGGCCATCGCCTTGATCTCGTCGGTCGCATTGCCCATGGCCACGCCGAGACCGGCAAAAGACAACATGTGCGCATCATTGCCCGCATCGCCGACGCAGATGATGGACTCAGCCGGCAGGGCCAGATGCTCGGCCAGCGCGGCGACCCCACTCCCCTTGTTGCTCTGCGGGTGGAGAAACTCCAGAAAGTAAGGGGTACTCTGCACCACGGTATAACGCTGATAAACCTCGGGCGGCAGCCGGGAAACCGCCTGGGCGAGGATCTCCGGCTCATCGACCATCATTACCTTGAGGATCGGCTCGTCATCCGGCAACGAGGCGAAATCCAGCTCGGTCAGCACCAGATCATTGTGACTGCGTTCCAGTTCGGTATAGCGACTGTTGCGTGGCGCAATCAGCCCTTGCGGCTCGGAAAAGGCGTGAATATTCACCCCCAGCTGCTGGCTGATGGTCGCCAGATAGCGGGCATCCGAACCCGTGAGTAAACGGCTGGCCAGCACTTCACCGCTGCCGACGTTCTGCACCAAGGAGCCGTTATAGCTGAGTACATAATCTTCGTGCCCGGTCAGCGCCAGTTGCTGCAGGAATTTTTCCATCCCAGCGATGGGACGGCCGGAAGCCAGCACCACCTTGACGCCCCGAGCTTTGGCCGCCGCTATCGCTTGCTGGGTACGCTCCGAGATGGAGCCATCATTGCGCAGCAGAGTGCCATCCATATCCAGCGCGATCAATTTATACATGAGCACCTCGCAATCACATGTAACCATCATACAGCCACTAGGCAACCGGTTGCATTCTGCCGACAACTTCATCAAAAGACAAGACAGGGCGCCTGAGGCTTGTCATGGGAACGGCTCCGGCAAGGCGCCTCCGATCGGGTTTGACAGAGCAATCCCAACATCCCTACCCAACCGCCCTATCCCAACATCGGCAATGCCAGAAATAGCTTGATGATGACGGCATTGAGGATGTCGATGAAGAAGGCGCCGACCATGGGCACCACCAAAAATGAGAGGTGCGAGGGGCCGAAGCGCTGGGTGATGGCCTGCATGTTGGCGATCGCCGTGGGGGTGGCCCCCAGACCAAACCCGCAGTGGCCAGCCGCCAGCACGGCCGCATCATAGTTGCGACCCATCACCCGGAAAGTGACGAAATAGGCGTACAGCGCCATCGCCAACGTCTGCGCCGCCAACAGAACGACCATCGGCAACGCCAGGGATGCCAGTTGCCAGAGCTTCAGCGACATCAGGGCGATGGCTAAAAACAGCGACAGGCTGACGTTACCCAGCAAGGAGACCTCCCGCTCGCCCACCTCATGCCAGCGCAAAAAACCCAGCAGGTTGCGCAGCAATACACCAACGAACAGCACGCAAACGAACGTCGGCAATTCGAAGACGCTCCCCTTGAGCAGGGCCGCCAGTTGGGTGCCAGCCATCAGGCTCACGGAGATCAACGCCAGGGTCTCAATCAGAGAAAACGCCGTGATCGGGCGTTCGCGCTCCGGTAACTCGAATCCGAGCGGCGAGCCTTGGCGGTTTTGCTCCTCTCCCGGAACCGTCACGCGCTTGACCAATTTGCGGGCCACCGGACCACCGATCAGTCCCCCCAGGATCAGACCGAAGGTGGCACAGGCAATGGCCAGCTCGGCGGCGGAGTGCAGCCCATACTTTTCGGCAAAGGTAGCGCTCCAGGCAGCGCCGGTGCCGTGACCGCCGGAGAGGGTGATGGAGCCGGCCAGCAACCCCATGCGCGGATCCAGCCCCAGCAGCGAGGCCAGGGTGATGCCGAGGGTGTTCTGCATCAGCAACAGCCCTGTGACCACCAGCAAAAAGAGCGCCACGGCGCGTCCCCCTTGTCGCAAGCTGGCAAAGTCGGCATTCAGACCGATGGTGGCAAAAAAAGCCAGCATCAGGGGTGTCTGCAGCGACGGATCAAACTGGATTGACTGCCCCGTGGTCAGGTAGATGACTAATTGCAGCAAGGCCACCAGCAGACCACCGGCCACCGGTTTGGGAATGTTGTAAGTCCGCAAGAAAGAGATGCGATTGACCAAGGAGCGGCCCATGAGCAAAACCAGTGAAGCGGCCACCAGGGTGCCGTAAAAATCGAGTTGAATCATCCATCCTCCCACTAATGGTTTATGGAACACCGGATTATGTCCGATGAGGAGATATTGAATGCGTCAGAAACATTCAGGATGCGAAGACGATCAATGTCTTGCACGATAAGAGCCGAGGCTCTACAGGCAAGCGGTCGTGAGATAGCGACTCGCTCACCGAAAGATGTGGGCTAACGACCCAGCCATGACGCCTGTCGTCGACAGGCACTAGCAGAACAGATAATAAACAAAGTCGCACTCTAGCATATAAACACCAGCTTTTGCGAACAAATGATTATATAACGCTAATTCAAGCGGGTAAGTCAGCATTTAATCGCAACACACCGACTCGAGTGAGGGAATGGCGTCGCCTGGGCGCATGAAGACCGCCGAATCAAGACATTGGCAGGCAACGAACAGGCGGCTTGGTTCAGTGCCAAAGCGTCAATTACTTGAGATAGGAGCGCAGCACCTTGATGAGCCCTTCGGTCGCCTCCGGTTCCCCTTCCGCCGCCAAGGGTTGCATATGGTCGCGAATATGACCCTCCAGCACCTGGCCCATCAGGCCATTGACCGCCCCGCGCACCGCAGCAATCTGCTGCAGCACCTCGTAACAGCCCTGTTCCTCCTCCAGCGCCCGCTCCAGACCATCGAGTTGGCCGCGAAGCCGACGCACCCGATTCAATAGGGCCTTCTTCTCTTTCTGGGTATGGCTCATGTTCGTCCTCGCTACCGATCCGCCGCTATTATCCCCATAAGCAGATTGCCACAATATACTAGGGGGGGGTATATTGCATCTAGACTATGACCACGAGGGGACACCATGTCCACAATCATTCACCCCACTGCAGCCGACACCGCCAGCGTCCAACTGACCTGCGGCCAGGCCCATGCCTTTCATCGCCCCCAAAACGGCAGCGAGCGCCGCATCGCCTGGGTCGTCGCCCTGACGGTCGTCATGATGGTGGTAGAAATTGTGGCCGGCTGGAAATTTCACTCCATGGCGCTGCTGGCCGACGGCTGGCACATGAGCACCCACGCCTTGGCGCTGGGCATCTCACTGCTGGCCTATGGCCTGTCACGCCGTTTTGCCGGGGATCATCGCTTTGCCTTCGGCACCTGGAAGATTGAGATCCTGGGAGCCTACACCAGCGCATTGATTCTGGCGGCGGTCGCAGCCTCCATGCTGTGGGAATCCTCGGTGCGCCTGTTCAATCCCGGTACCATCAACTATGGCGAATCCATGGTGGTCGCCGTCATCGGTCTGGTGGTCAATCTGCTGAGCGCTTGGCTGCTGGGGGGAGCGGGCCATACCCATGGCCCCGGTCACCACCATGGTCATCATGACCATGACCATGACCATGACCATGACCATGACCATGACCATGACCACGACCACGACCACGACCACGACCACGACCATCATCATGAGCATGGCTCTCATCGTGGCCACAACGCCACTCAGGGCGCACACCATGATTTAAATAAAAAGGCCGCCTACATCCACGTGCTGACCGACGCAGCCACCTCGGTGCTGGCCATCTTCGCCCTGGGCGGCGGCATGTTGTGGGGCGCCGCCTGGCTGGATCCGGTCATGGGATTGGTGGGGGGGGTGGTGATCCTCTACTGGGCCAAAGGGTTGCTGGGCGAAACCACCCGCATCCTGATTGATGGCGAGAGCGATGGAGCGGTCAGCCGACAGATCCGCACCCTCATCGCCGAACAAGCCATCGAGTTGCAGGATCTGCACGTCTGGCGTATCGGTGAAAACCGCCATGCCGCCATCGTCGGTCTGCCCCAGATGGAGGCGGCGACGCTGGATCGGCTGCGCATCCGGCTACAGCAAATTCCGACACTGGCCCATCTGACACTGGAAACTCAGGCACAGGAAATTCAGGCACGGAACACGCCGAACTGCGACGAGTGATCCAAACGGGCGCATAAGGCGCCCGTCACTCTTA
>JASDSW010000015.1:0-30588 GCA_041441555.1 Aeromonadaceae bacterium | reverse complement strand
CGCGAAGGTCATTCAGGCGGTAGAGCTGCTCCTTCGGTTTGGCAGCACGGCAGTGAGCATCTGTCAGCATGGTATTACGGGATCTGAGAAGATGAATGATAGGATCATCATATACACCATTCGTCATTCAGTTCAACATTTGTATACACCAATGTAGTCACTTTGAGATGGTAGGGCAGAGTAACCTTATGCAATCTGTAGAAAGTAAAAACCCCGGAATTCCGGGGTTCCAACGCTATTTTAGGACTTCAGAGTAATCTGATGAAATCCTGTGAAATGGCTTATTTGACTCAGACGTTGAACAGGAAGTTCAGAACGTCGCCGTCTTTGACGATGTAGTCCTTGCCTTCGGCGCGCATCTTGCCGGCTTCCTTGGCGCCTTGTTCACCCTTGTAGGTGATGAAGTCTTCATAGGCGATGGTCTGAGCGCGGATGAAGCCCTTCTCGAAGTCGGTGTGGATCTTGCTGGCGGCCTGCGGGGCGGTGGCGCCGACCGGGATGGTCCAGGCGCGGACTTCCTTCACCCCGGCGGTGAAGTAGGTCTGCAGATTCAGCAACTCATAACCGGCGCGGATCACGCGGTTGAGCCCCGGCTCGGTGAGCCCCAGCTCGGCCATGAACTCGTCACGGTCGGCATCGTCCATCTCGGCCAGATCCGATTCGATGGCGGCACAAACTGGCACTACGACGGAGCCCTCTTTGGCAGCAATTTCACGGACCTGATCCAGGAATGGATTGTTTTCGAAGCCATCTTCGTTGACGTTGGCGATATACATGGTCGGCTTCAGGGTCAGGAAGCTCAGGTAGCGGATGGCAGCCTTCTCTTCAGCAGTCAGCTCCAGCGTGCGCAGCATGCCAGCTTCCGAGAGGATAGGCAGGCACTTCTCCAGGACGGAGAGCTCCAGCTTGGCATCCTTGTCACCGCCCTTGGCCTTCTTCTGGATGCGATGAATGGCTCGCTCACAGGTTTCAAGGTCGGCCAGCGCCAGCTCGGTGTTGATGGTGTCGATGTCTTCGGCTGGATTGACCTTGCCAGCGACATGGATGATGTTGTCATCTTCGAAGCAGCGCACCACATGGCCGATGGCTTCGGTTTCGCGGATGTTGGTCAGGAACTGGTTACCTAGACCTTCGCCCTTGGAGGCGCCCTTGACCAGACCGGCGATATCGACGAACTCCATGGTGGTCGGCACGACGCGTTGCGGCTTGATGATCTCGGCCAGCGCATCGAGGCGCGGATCCGGCATCGGCACCACGCCGGTGTTCGGCTCAATGGTGCAGAACGGGTAGTTCGATGCTTCGATGCCAGACTTGGTCAACGCATTGAACAGGGTTGATTTGCCAACGTTGGGTAGGCCGACGATGCCGCATTTGAAACCCATGGAGGTCTCCTTCTAAGGGGTTAGGATCCGGCCTTGAACGTGTGCAGACGGTTCATGGCGCGAGTCATATCTTGCTGAAACAGGATGTCGGTGCTGCGCAGGGCTTCATCCAGCGCGGCATCGATGAGTTCTTGCTCCTTTTGCGGAGCCTTGGTCAGCACGAAACCGGCGACCTGATTTTTGTCGCCCGGATGGCCGATGCCGATCCGCAGGCGATGAAAATCCTTGCTGTTGCCCATCTTGCTGATGATGTCTTTGAGGCCGTTGTGGCCGCCATGACCGCCCCCTTGCTTGAAGCGGGCAACCCCCGGCGGCAGATCCAGCTCATCGTGGGCGACCAGGATGGATTCCACCGGGATCTGGAAAAACTTGGCCAGGGCGCTGACCGACTTGCCGCTCAGATTCATGAAGGTGGTGGGGATCAGCAACCGCACCTCCTGGCCGTGCAGGGTGATGCGGGCGGTCAGACCGTAATATTTGGGGTCTTCGCGCAGCGAGCCATTGTTCCGGGCTGCCAGCTCGGCCACATACCTGGCACCCGCATTGTGGCGGGTGTGGGCATATTCCGGGCCTGGATTTCCCAGACCGACAATCAGACGGATCTCGTGACTCATGGCTCTTGCTCAACTTCGGGGCGGTTGACGGTTCAGCTGACCGCCCGGGTTCAGGATGCGACATTCTAGCCAGCCCGCGCATGGCACTCAACGGGCGGGGCGGATAAAACGAAGAGGCGGCCTCAAGCCGCCTCTGCATCGTCGGTCCGCAGCTGACGGTTAGGTCAACTGAACTGGGATGTCCTTGCCGGTGCGGGCGATGTTGTTCTGGGCATCGAGATAGACCAGGCGCGGCTTGTGGGCGGCGATTTCGCTCTCATCGAACATGCCGTAGGCGCAGATGATGACGCGATCGCCAACCGCTGCCTTGCGGGCGGCGGCGCCGTTCAAGGAGATCATCTTGGAGCCCCGCTCACCGGCGATGGCATAGGTATGAAAACGGTCACCGGTCTCGACGTTATAGATGTCGATCTGCTCATTTTCGATGATGCCAGCTGCGTCCAGCAGGTCCAGATCGATACCGCAGGAACCTTCATAATTCAGGACGGAGTGGGTCACTCGGGCCTGATGCAGCTTGCCTCTGAGCATAATTCGTTGCATTGCTTTTCCTCTCTCAACCACCGCCGGGAACCCAGCGGGCGGAATATAAACTATCTGCCCTGTGGGTGCAAATTCACCACCAGGTTATCGATCAGTCGCGCCTTGCCGAGGAAGGCGGCCATCAGGATCACCACCGCCTCGCTGTGGCTATCGACCGGCAGCAGGGATTGGGCATCGACAATATCGATGGCATCGGTGCGGAAGCCCTGCTCGTCGAGTCGCTCGGCCGCCTGTTGTACCAGGCTGTCGAAGTCCCGGTTGCCTTGGCCTATCTGTTCGCCGAGCCAGCGCATGGTGGCGGCCAGTTGCGGCGCCTGGGCCAGCTCCTCGGCGGTCAGATAACCGTTGCGCGAGGAGAGGGCCAAGCCACTCTCGGCGCGCACCGTCGGCACGCCAATGATCTCGATCGGCATCGCCAGATCGCTGACCATCTTGCGGATCAGCGCCAACTGCTGATAGTCCTTCTGACCGAAGCAGGCGACATCGGGCTGCACCAGGTTGAATAGCTTGGTGACGACGGTGGAGACGCCGCGAAAGTGGCCGGGCCGCAGGGCACCTTCGAGCAGAGTGGAGATCCCCGGCACATCCACCACGGTCTGGGCGCCCAGACCCTGCGGATACATGATTTCGGGCGTCGGGGTGAAGACCAGATCGACCCCGGCGGCAGTCAGCAGGGCGCAGTCCTCTTCCAGAGTGCGCGGGTAGTTGTGCAGATCCTCGGCCCGGTCAAACTGCAATGGGTTGACGAAGATGCTGACGACGACGCGCTGGGCGCGCTGTTTGGCCTCCCGAACCAGGGTCAGGTGGCCTTGGTGCAGGTTGCCCATGGTGGGCACGAAGGCGATAGTCTCGCCGGCCTGGCGGTAGTGACGAATAGCGGCACGCAGCGTCTGAGTGTCGTTGACCACTTGCATGAATTGCTCCTTGTTACGCATCGCGTTGCCCGGATAGCAGGTGTGCCGGGGCGCAGGAGTTGCACAAAATGACCTCAGTTAAAGGTCTGTTCCGGGCCAGGGAAGCTGCCGTCGGCTACCTGCGCCATGTACTGGCGCACGGCGGCGCGGATCTCTCCGGTCTCGGCGAGAAAATTCTTGGTAAATTTCGGGGTGTAGCCCGAGGTGATGCCGAAGGCATCGTGCATGACCAGGATCTGGCCGTCGGTGGCATTGCCCGCACCGATGCCGATGACCGGGATGCGCAGCGCCTTGGTGATGCGCTCGGCCAGCGCCGCCGGTACGCACTCGAGCACCAACAGCTGGATGCCGGCTGCCTGCAGCGCCAGCGCGCTGCGGTAGATCTCTTCGGCCTGATCCAGGTCGCGTCCCTGAACACGGAAACCGCCAAAGACGTGAACGGATTGCGGCGTTAAACCCAGGTGACCACAGACCGGGATGCCGTTGCGGTTGAGCTGCTTGACGGTGTCACACAGCCATTCCCCGCCTTCGATCTTGACCATGCTGGCGCCGGCCGCCATCAGCTTGGCGGCGTTCTGGCAGGCGCTGGCGGTGTCGGCATAGGTCATGAACGAGAGATCGGCGATCACCAGGGCATTGGTGGTGCCGCGGCGGACGCAACGGGTGTGATAGGCCATCTCGTCAATGGTGACTGGCAGGGTATCGCTGTGGCCCTGAATCACCATGCCGAGTGAGTCTCCAATCAGGATCGCCGGGATACCCTCCTCATCGAACAGCTTGGCGAAGGTGGCATCGTAGGCGGTGATGGTGGCAAATTTTTGGCCGTCCTGCTTCATCTTCAGCAGTTGGTTGATGGTCGTTTTGCTCATGGAGACTCCTATGCTTGCGAACTCTCCGCCAGCGGCCGGAGGCCACTGCGGTCACAGCTGGCGACCAGATCCCGTAGCCAACTGCCACAGGGCAGTCGCAGATCCGGCGCCAGATCGAATAGCGGAACCAGCACGAAGGCGCGTTCCTTCATGCCGTAGTGGGGGATCGTCAACCGCGCATCGTCGAGTTGTCGATCGCCGAACAGCAGCAGATCCAGATCCAGGGTGCGGGGTCCCCAGCGCTCCTCCTTGCGGATTCGCCCCAGCGCCAGCTCGATGCGCTGGGTCTCGTCCAACAGAGCATGCGGGGAGAGCTCGGTCTCCAACCAGGCCACGCCGTTGACGTAGTCCGGTTGATCGCTGGGCCCCATGGGGATGGAGCCGTAGAGCGGCGAACAGGCGATGAATCGGCTGTTGGGCAACTGTTGCAGGGCGGCCACCGCCTGGCGGATCTGGGCCTGTGGATCACCCAGATTGGCGCCGAGGGCCACGAAGGCTGAGATCATGCGCTGCCTTCTTTCGGGCGGCGCGGAGCACGACGGCGGCGACGGCGCGGTTTGGCTCGCTCACTGTGGCCATCGGCGCTGTCATGGCCCTGGGGCTGATGATGCGCGTGGCTCGGCTGCTGGCTGCGCGGATCGCCATTGGCCTCCTGGTAGTCGGCCCACCACTCCACCAGCTCCTTGAGGCGGCCATCGACGCGGCTGCGCAACTCGAGGAAGTCGAAGGCGGCGCGGAAGCGGGGATGGGTGAACAGCCGCTCGGCCCGCTTGCCGGAACGGCGGGGCAGACGGTCTTGCAGCAGCCAGATCTCGCGCACGTCGGAGGTGAAGCGACGTGGGATGGCGATGGTCTTGATCTGCTGATCGATGGCTTCGTTCATGGCCAGCAGCAGGGTGTCCTGGGGCGGCAACGAGCTCTCGTTGGCAAAGTCGCGGCTGCGTTTTTCCACCACGCCCCAGAGCAGGGCAGCGTAGAAGAAGGCTGGGGAGACCGGCAGCTCATTGGCAACCCGCTCATCGGTATTGCGCAGAGCCAGCTCCAGGAAGCGTTCGAACGGGCTGTTACCCTCTCGGGTCAGCAGAGTGGCAACCTGCGGGAACAGCGGGGCGAACAGATCGTACTCGCGCAGCAGTTGGTAGGTTTGCAGCGCATGACCCGCCTGGAACAGCTTGAGGGTCTCCTCGAACAACCGGGCAGGCGGGATATCCTGCAGCAGGGGGGCCAGCTCGCGGATCGGGGTGGCGGAGCGTGGACTGATGGTCAGTCCCAGCTTGGCGGCAAAACGGATGGCGCGCAGCATCCGCACCGGGTCTTCGCGGTAGCGGGTCTCCGGATCGCCGATCAGCTCCAGTACCCCGGCTTCGAGATCGTCGAGGCCGCCGTGAAAGTCGTGCAGGCTGAAATCCTTGATGCTGTAATAGAGGGCGTTGACGGTGAAGTCGCGGCGCTCGGCATCCTCTTCGATGGTGCCGTAGACGTTGTCGCGCAGCAGCATCCCTTCATCCGACTGGCTGGAGATGTGCTTGCTGGTGTTCACCTTGTGGTGGTGACCGCGGAAGGTGGCGACCTCGATGACGTCGCGTCCGAAGACCACGTGGGCCAGGCGGAAGCGGCGACCGACCAGACGACAGTTGGAGAAGAGTTTCTTGATCTGCTCCGGCGTGGCATCAGTGACGATGTCGAAGTCTTTGGGTGCCTTGCCAAGCAGCAGATCGCGCACCCCGCCGCCGACCAGATAAGCCTCGTGGCCGGACTTGTTCAGGCGATAGAGCACCTTCAGGGCATTGTCACTGATCTGACGACGAGAGATGGGATGTTGGTCTCGACTGAGAATCAAGCGCCCCTCTGCCATGGCCTGGCCCTCTTGTTCGTTTTTACCGAGCACCTTGCGGCAGAAATTCGCGATCTGGGAAAAAATAGTACACCTCCGGGATATCACCCGCCTGTTGCAGCGGCGCTATGATAGCGCAGCGGGCAAAAATGAGAAACCGATCGCGCTGTTTGGCTTAAATCGGTTGAATTTGTGCTTGCGTCGGAATTTTATCCGGCTGCCAGTGGCTGCAGCCCCAGTCGAGCAGGAGCGCCGGTGCCGCCCCGATGAGCTCAGCGGGTGGCGGCTGGCCCAGAAAGCTCAGCGCCTGGCACAAGGTCTGGGAGATGGCCGAGTCGCCAAGCGCCGGTGCATGGTTCTGTTTCGAGAGTTTCAAGCCATTGGCCTGCAGCGCCAACGGCAGGTGCAACCAACCGGGCTCGGCAGCCCCCAGCAGTCGGTAGAGGGCAATTTGCCTGACCGTCGGCTCAATCAGATCGGCGCCGCGCACCACCTCCGTGATGCCGCTATCGGCATCATCGATCACCACGGCCAGGTTATAGGCGAACAAGCCATCGCGCCGTTTGAGGATAAAATCCTCTTCCGCCAGCGCCTGGGGCACCTGAATGTGGCCGAGTCGCTCATCGTCAAAGCCATACACTGGGTCGCTCATGCGCAGGCGCACGCTGCTCTGTTCGGCGGGCAACCCCAGGGAACGACAGTGGCCATCGTAGAAGCCGCCGAGGCTCTGAATGCGGGCCCGGCTGCAGTGGCAGTGATAGGTCAGACCGCGGCGATGAAATTCATCGAGTACCGATTGATAGCGGGCATGGCGCTGGCTTTGGTAGACCACGGGTTCATCCCACTGCAGGCCGTAGGCCTCTAGGGTGCGGAGGATGCCGTCGGCGGCGCCGGGGACTTCGCGAGGCGGATCCAAATCCTCGATGCGTACCAGCCAACGACCCAGCTGGCTGCGGGCCTGCAGATAACTGCCGACGGCGGCGATCAGGGAGCCAAAATGCAAGGGTCCGGAAGGGGAAGGGGCAAAACGTCCCCGATAGGAACTGCTGCTCATCGATTCATCTATGCGTTGTATTGATGCGACCGGATCGGGCGCGACGGATAACGGCGAGAGTCTGACACAGGGCCGGGTCTGGCCGCAAACAGAAGCGCTGCCGCGATGGGGTCACTGCCATCGAAAGAACAGGATGGAAAAGACAGAGGGAGCCGTCGGCTCCCTCTGGGATGTTGCGAAGAGGCAGGTGTTTAGCCCGCCATCTGCTTTTCTTTGATCTCGGCCAGGGTCTTGCAGTCGACACACAGCTCGGCGGTCGGACGGGCTTCCAGGCGGCGGATGCCGATCTCGATGCCGCAGTGCTCGCAGTAACCGAAATCATCGTCTTCGAGCTTGATCAGGGTCTTCTCGATCTTCTTGATGAGCTTGCGTTCGCGATCGCGCGCCCGCAGCTCCAGCGCAAACTCTTCTTCCTGAGCCGCGCGGTCCACTGGATCGGGGAAATTGGCCGCTTCGTCCTTCATGTGATCGACGGTGCGGTCAACTTCTTCACGCAGCTGGTTACGCCAGAATTCGAGGATCTTGCGGAAGTGTGCCTTCTGCGCCTCATTCATGTATTCCTCACCAGGTTTGGCCTGATAAGGCTCTACACCGGCGATGGCCATCGGGCCCAGAGATTTATTGATATCGCCTACAGGCATGTTGATCTCCTCGTTCGCACAACGCCGCACGTCACAGTGTGCTGGCTACTGATATTTAAGGCCGGTATCTATAGCAGAAGGTCTTGGCGCGAGCAAATACGTTCACGTTTTTTGTTAGCCAGACCGGCTTTTACTCTGCTGTGGCCTCATCAATGCAAAACAACTCGCGGTTCGGCGCGGCTTGGCAACGTTATTGCGTGTCATTTTTGCCACTTCCACGGCTCGATCGCGCCAAATGTAGTAAAAACCGCACTATATCCGAACGAGCCAGTACCTGCAGCGTGCTGTCTGCTGGTTTTTTCACCGTTTACTCGGCGCGGCGGCGATAGGTCTGGTGCGGCACTCGCGCTATCATGGTGGCTGCTTTTTTGGTTATAGCAGACAAAGCCCATGTTGGATGACTCAGAACGCACAAAAACCGCCTTATCTCCCTCGGTGACCGCCGCCATTGCTCTGCCAAATCTGCAAAGGGCATGCCTGATCCGGCGCTATCAGCGTTTTTTAGCCGAAGTACGGTTGGCCGATGGTGAAACGGTGACCCTGCACTGCCCGAATACCGGGCGCATGACCGGCTGTGCCGAGTCGGGGTGGGGCGTCTGGTTTTCGCTTTCAGCCAATCCGCAGCGCAAATACAGCCGCACCTGGGAGCTCAGCGAATCGGCGGCCGGTCATCTCATCGGCGTCAACACCACGCGGGCCAACGAACTGGTGGCTCGGGCGATCGAGGCCGGGGTGATCGGTGAGTTGCAAGGGTATGAACGGCTGCGCCAGGAGGTGCGCTATGGCGAGGAGCGAAGTCGCATCGATCTGCTGCTGGAGCGGGGGCCGACGGCGGATTGCTACATCGAGGTCAAGAGTGTGACCCTGCTGGGCGACGCGGTTCGTCCCGAGCTGGCTGCCGCCGGCGTCGGTTTCTTCCCCGATGCCCCGAGTGAGCGAGCCAGCAAGCATCTGCGCGAGCTCATTCGCATGCGTCAGGCCGGGTTTCGTGCCGTCATCCTGTTTTGTGTGCAACACACCGGTATCCGGCAGGTTCGTCCCGCCACGCATATCGACCCTGAATACGGCGCCCGGCTGCAGGAGGCGGTTGCCGCCGGTGTGGAGCTGCTGGCCTATGGTGCCGACATCAGCCCGCAGCAGATGGCGCTAACCCGGCGCTTACCGGTCGTCTGCTGAACCCTGCGGGGTAAACCGCCAGCTGGCCAGTTGCAGATAGCGCACTCCCTCCGGGGTCGAGCGGGATTCATACAGATGAAGTGCATTGGCGCAGAGCTCTACCGGTGAAACCTCGGCGGTTGTGGCCGCCTGGCACTTGCGCAGCAGGGTGACATGAGGTTGATAGGGGCGCTCCTCGACGGGAATGCCCAAGGCTATGACGGCCTGTCGGAGCTGGGCTTCGAGCTGCAATAAACGTTCAGGCGGTTGGCTGGGCGCCATCCAGGCGACTCTGGCCTTGGGAAATAGCCCCAGCCGATCCAGCCGGATGGCAAAAGGGGGGAGAGCCAGCGCCTCGACTACTTGGCTCGCCTGTTGGCTCAGCAGCGGGATCTGACTCGTGGGCTGGTGGCCCAGAAACAGCAGGGTCAGATGCAGATTCTCGGCGCTGACTGGGCTGGGCTGGCTCACCGGTTGCGAAGTACCCCGCACGGGGGCGGTCGTGCTGGCGATCGCCTGCAACCATTGCTGTTGAATGGCCAGCAGGGGCTCGGCTTGTGCTCGGGCATCCAGGGCAAAGAACAGTCGGATCGACGTGGTGGTGGACATTGAGGCTCCAGTGGCTCGCTCGTCGCCGGCCATTGTGCCAGCCCCGCGGTGGGGTTGTCTTGCGAGGATCTGGATGGTGAGATGAATAAACAGAGGGCGCAGTAGCGCCCTCTGGAAGAGTCGGTCTCCGCCGAGTCTTGCTGTATTAACAGCAGCCTTTGCCGTAGAAGGAGGCTTCGTACAGTGCCTTGACATCGGCGACGCTCGGCTTGCCGGGGTTGGTCCAGGTGCAGGGGTCGGCGTGGGCATTCTGGCTCATGCGATCCAGCACCTTCTGGAACTTGCTCTCGACAAAGGCTACCTCGTCACACTGCTGGAAGCAGCAGGGGATGTTCAGCTTCTGGTTCAACGCCTCGATGGCGCTGGGCAGATCGTCGATGCCGAGCAATTTCTCGACGCGATCGTACTTGTCGGTGAACTGACGATTGAAGCGGATCACATAGGGCAGCAGGATGGCATTGGCCAGGCCGTGGGTGACGCCAAACTCGCCGCCGATCTTGTGGGCCAGCGAGTGGACCAGTCCCAGC
The DNA here is from genome assembly GCA_041441555.1 of Aeromonadaceae bacterium. Classification (GTDB taxonomy): domain Bacteria; phylum Pseudomonadota; class Gammaproteobacteria; order Enterobacterales; family Aeromonadaceae; genus Pseudaeromonas. The sequence continues at coordinate 20,449 of JASDSW010000015.1, read as the reverse complement.
GAGGCGTTGGTGAAGGCCATGCCGGCCAGTGCCGAGGCGTTGTGCATGTTGAAGCGGGCGCTCTGGTTGTCCGGCTCGCGGAAGGCGGTCTCCAGATTGGTCAGCACCAGATGGATGGCCTCGATGGCATAGGGGTCGGTGAATGAGGTGGCCGCCGTGGAGGCCACGGCTTCGAGGGCGTGGGCCAGGACATCCATGCCGGTGTTAGCGGTGATATGGGGCGGCATCTTGGCCGGAATGGCCGGATCCAGGATGGCGATATCCGGCACCATGTCGGCGGCCACAATCGGGTACTTGATGTGGTTGGCGGTGTCGGTAATGACCGAGAAGGCGGTGATCTCCGAGGCGGTGCCGCTGGTGGAGGGGATGGCGATGAAGCGGGCCTTGTTGCGCAGTGGTGGCATGGAGCCCGGGGTGATGATGTCGGCAAATTCCAGTTGTGGATGCTCGTAGAAGCACCACATCACCTTGGCGGCATCCAGCGCCGAGCCACCGCCGATGGCGACGATCCAGTCCGGCTGGAACTCCTGCATCGCCTTGGCGCCGCGCAGTACGGTTTCGACCGATGGATTGGACTCGACGCCGTCAAAGGTTGCGGTCTGCATGCCGGCCTGTTGCAGCAGTTTCTCCGCCTGATCGAGAAATCCCAGCCGCTTCATGGAGCTGCCACCGGTGACCAGCATCGCCTTGTGGCCCTTGAGTTGGCTCAGGTGATCCAGCGCATTCTCGCCGTAGATGATGTCGCGCGGGATGGAAAAACGCATCACTGACATAATGACTCCCAGTTAGGATGATGAGGATAAAGTTGCCGCCATCACCGCCGAGCCGCCCCGGAATGGGCGATGCGGATAGGTGGGCTTCGTTCAATACTGGCTGCATGATGCCGCAGATGGTCGGGCCACTTTTGATGGCTGGTTAACAAATCCTTGCTTTTGTTCCGGTTATTTCTGGCTGCCCCCTCGCTGCTGATGCAAGAGCCGGCGATCGACGTCCAGCCCCTTGGTGCAACGGTGCGGCTTTGGCACAATGCCGTCATTCGCGCTTGCTGTTGCGCCGCTGCGCGCACTCATGGTTGGAGAATCTGTGTCCTCTTCGTGTTTAACCCCCGACGCTTCGGCGCTGCCCGCGCTGAGCCTGCTGCCGAATCTGCTGGCGGCGCTCAAGCAGCAGCGGCCGGTGATCGTGCAGGCGCCTCCCGGTGCCGGTAAATCGACCGCCCTGCCGCTGGCGTTGCTGCAATCGGGCGGCCTGTCGGGTCGCATCATCATGCTGGAGCCGCGCCGTTTGGCGGCGCGCAACATCGCCCGCTTTCTGGCCGAACAGCTGGGCGAGACGGTGGGGCAGCAGATTGGCTATCGGGTCCGCGGTGAGAGCCGGGTCAGCGCGGATACCCGGCTGGAGATCGTCACCGAAGGGATCTTGACCCGCATGTTGCAAGGCGATCCCGAGCTCACCGGGGTCGAGTTGCTGATCTTCGATGAGTTTCACGAACGCAGCCTGCATGCCGATCTGGCGCTGGCGCTGAGCATCGAATCGCGCGGCGCGCTGCGGCCCGATCTCAAGCTGTTGGTGATGTCCGCGACCCTCGAGGGGCTGGATTTTTCCACCCTGCTGCCCGATGCCGAACTGCTGCGCTGCGAGGGGCGGGCCCATCCGCTGAGCTATCACTACCGCGGCATCAATCGTCAGCAACCTCTGGTGCCGCAGTGTGGTGCCGTGGTGCTCGAAGCCCTGGCCCAGGAGTCGGGCAGCCTGCTGGTCTTTTTACCCGGTGCCGGGGAGATTGACCGGCTGGCCGAGTGGCTGCGTGAGCGGCTGACCGGTCAGCCGGTGCGGGTCGCCCCCCTGCATGGCCGTCTGCCCTTTGCCGAGCAGCAACAGGCGATCCGTCCCGCCCCGGAGGGGCTGCGCAAAATCGTGCTGGCCACCAATGTGGCGGAAACCTCGCTGACCATTGAGGGCATTCGTGTCGTGGTCGACAGCGGTCTGGAGCGGCGGGTACGGTTTGACGTCAACAGCGGCATCGAACGGCTGGAGCTCAAGCCCATCGCCAATGCCTCGGCCACCCAGCGTGCCGGGCGGGCCGGCCGGCTGGGGCCCGGCGTCTGTTATCGACTCTGGAGCGCCGAGCAACAGGATCGACTCGATGAGCAGAGTCAGCCGGACATCCGCGTGGTTGAACTGACCTCGCTGCTGCTGGAGGCGGCGCTGTGGGGTTGCGAGCCGGAAGAGCTGCCGTTGCTGGAGCTGCCCCCCCCGGCCAACCTGCTGGCCGGGCGTCGTCTGCTGCAACGGCTCGAGGCGCTGGATGCCGACTTTCATCTGACGCCCCGTGGTCGTCTGATGGCGCAACTGCCCTGTCATCCGCGGCTGGCCCATCTGCTGCTGCGGGCGGCCGAGCTCGAAGGCGACGGGCTGGCGGGGCTGTTGGATGAGGCCTGCTATTTAGTCGCTCTGCTGGAGGAGGAGAAGGGGGGCGCCGATCAACTGAGCACTCTGCTGGCCCGGCATGGCGCGGCGCTCAAGCCGCTGGCCCAGCGCTGGCGTGAGCGAGTCGGTCGGTTACTCCCGGATGTCAGGCATGAGCGGGTGGGGGCTCCGCGTTGCGGCGAGTGGCTTGGTCTGCTGGCGGCGCTGGCCTGGCCCGATCGCATCGGCAAGCTGCGCAGCGGCAGCCGTTATCAGCTCTCCGGGGGGCAGAGCGCCGACTTGGCCCCCGACCACAGCCTGACCGGCTGCGAGTGGCTGGTGGCGGTCGATCCGCTGGTCAATGCCCAGGGCATCCGTCTTTATCAGGCCGAGGCGGTGGCGCTGAGTGAGCTGCAACGCCATCTGCCCGAGCTGTTCAGTCGCCAGAGCTGGTTCGGCTGGGACGAGCGCGAAGGCCGGGTGCGCGCCGAGCAGCAGTTGCGCCTCGGCACCATAGTGCTGGAGCGCCAACCGCTGGCCAATCTGAGTGACGAGCAGAAGGCGCTCTGTCTGCTTGATGGCATTCGCCGCAAGGGAGTGCACTGCCTCCCCTGGGAGGAAGAGAGTGAGCAATACCTGGCGCGGCTGCGCTGTGCCGCCGACTGGCTACCCGAACTCTCATTCCCGGCGGCTGACGAATCCAGTTTGCTGGCGCAGCTGGAGAGCTGGCTGCTACCCCACCTGCTGGGAATGAGTCGATTGGAGCAGCTCAAACGGTTGGATTTGAGTACCATACTGCGGCAGTGGCTTCCCTGGCCGCTGCCACGCGATCTCGATGAGCTGTTGCCGAGCCACTTCACGGCGCCGACCGGCAGCCGCTTGCGGATCCGCTATCAACCCGGCCAAGCCCCCGTGCTGCCGGTGCGGATGCAGGAAATGTTCGGCCAGCGGCAGACACCGACCGTGGCCCGTGGCAAGGTGGCCCTGTTGGTGGAGCTGCTCTCGCCGGCCCAACGGCCGTTGCAGCTGACTCAGGATCTGGCGGCCTTCTGGCAGGGAAGTTATGCCGAGGTCAAAAAAGAGATGAAGGGGCGCTACCCCAAACATTACTGGCCGGATGACCCCTGCGAGGCGATGCCGACCCGATATACCAAGCACAGGATGAATCAAGACAATGGCAGCGCGTAAACCACGAGCAAAGAAGAAGCCACAGGCCTGGTATCAGACCATCAACTGGCGGCGCTGGGGCTGGTTGGCCTTCAAGTTGGGGCTGGTGTTGTTCGCCGGCCTGCTGGTGACCGGCATCTATCTGGACAGTCTGATCCGCGACAAGTTTGATGGTCAGAAGTGGCAGCTGCCGGCGCTGGTCTACAGCCGCCCGCTGGAGCTCTACCCGGGCCAGCGGTTGTCGCAAAAACAGATGTTGCATGAGCTCAAGCTGCTCAATTACCGGCAGAGCGGCAAGCCGACCAGCGCCGGGCAGTACGCCATCGGCGGCAACAAGCTGGTGCTGATCCGTCGTGCCTTCAAGTTTGCCGATGGCAGCGAGCAGGCGCGGCCTCTGCTGCTCACCTTCGAGGGGCAACGGCTCAAGCGCATTCAAAATGCCGATACCCAGAAGGATCTGGGCTATGTGCGCATGGATCCGGTGCTGCTCGATCGTCTGACCGGCGAGGAGATCGAGGATCGCCTGCTGCTGCGCCTCGACGAGGTGCCGCAGAGCTTCATCGATACTCTGCTGACGGTGGAGGATCGCGACTTCTACCATCATGGCGGTGTCTCCCTTCTCTCCATCGGCCGCGCCTTCTTTGCCAACTTGAAGGCAGGACGGGCGGTGCAGGGGGGCAGCACCCTGACCCAGCAGTTGGCAAAGAACTTCTTCCTGACGCGCGAACGCAGCCTGTGGCGCAAGGTGCAGGAGGCCTACATGGCGGTGATCATGGATTATCGCTACAGCAAGGAGCAGATCCTCGAGACCTACATCAACGAGATCTATCTGGGGCAGAACAAGGCCCAGGGGGTGTATGGCTTCGGGCTGGCCTCCTACTTCTACTTCGGGCTGCCGCTCAACGAGCTGGATCAGGATCAGATGGCTCTGTTGGTCGGCATGGTGCGCGGCCCCTCCTATTACGACCCATGGCGTTATCCGGATCGGGCCAAGGAGCGGCGTGATCTGGTGCTGCGGGTGCTGCTCGACAACCTGAAGATCGAGCCCCCGGAATACCAGCTCTATCTGGACAAGCCGTTGACGCTGCTGGCTCGCGGCCAGATGAGCTACGGCCGCACGCCGGCCTTCATGAGCCTGCTCAAGCGCGAGCTCAAGGATAAGTTTGGCGAAAGCTTCCTCAACCAGTCCGGGCTCAAGATCTTCACCAGCCTGGATCCGGTGGCGCAGCAGTCGGCTGAATTGGCGGTCACCAGCCAGCTCGATGCCATCGAGAAGACGCGCAAGAAACCCAACCTGCAGGGGGCCATGGTGGTCTCCAACTGGCGCACGGGTGAAATCTCGGCGGTGGTCGGCGGGCGGGATATCCGCTATGCCGGCTTCAACCGGGCGCTGGATGCCCGGCGGCCCATCGGCTCCCTGGTCAAACCGGCGGTCTATCTGAGCGGTCTGCAAAAAGGCTATAACCTGGCGACTCCGCTGCGTGACGAGCCGCTGACGCTGCGCAATCAAGGGGGGCAGACCTGGCGGCCTCAGAACTATGACAAGGGATTCCGCGGCCAGGTGCCGTTTTATCAGGCGATGGCCGAGTCGTTGAACCTGCCGACGGTGCGGCTGGGGATGGATGTTGGTTTGGGCAAGGTGGTGGAGACCCTGCGCGCGCTGGGGGTGACCCAACCCATCCAGGAGTTTCCCTCCCTGCTGCTCGGCACGGTTGCCCTGTCGCCGCTGGAGGTCAATCAGATGTATCTGACCCTGGCCAGTGAAGGGCTCTATCAGCCGTTGACCACGGTGCGGGCCGTGCTCGGCAGCGACAACCAGATCCTCTATCAGAAGGATGTCAAGGCCGAGCGGCGGGTGGACGCCCGTACCAGCTATCTGACCCTCTACATCATGACCCGGGTGGCGAGCCAGGGCACGGCCCGTTCGCTGGCGGCGCGCTTCCCCGGCTCGGTACTGGCGGGCAAGACCGGCACCACCGACAACCTGCGCGACTCCTGGTTCAGCGGTCTGGATAACGACGAGCTGGTGAGCGTCTGGGTCGGGCGTGACGACAACCAGCCGGCGGGTCTGACTGGGGCCAATGGCGCCCTGCAGCTGTTTGGCGATTACCTGAGCCGTCGCGGGGTCAACTCGCTGCAGCTGGCGGTGCCCAAGGGGATCGTCTGGGCCAACTTTTCGCGCGGCGGCAAGCCGGTGGAGAGCGGCTGTGGTGGCAGCCTCTCCCTGCCAGCCCGTCTCGACCAGCTTGGCCCCAAGGAGGCTTGCAGCAGTGGTGGCGGCGCGCGCCCCGACAACCCGGTGGACTGGTTCAAACAGCTGTTCAGCCAGAATGAGGAGGCGATCCCGGAGCGGGGATAATCTCCATGCGCTCAAATTTCCATGCGGCGAAATCGCTCGCCGCGCCGGCCAACCAGATATGGCGGCAACCGACGGGTTGCCAGCCATTCGAGATGAACCATGAATAGTCTTCTGTTAAGAGCGCTGACCTCGTTTTCTTCGTCCTGCAATAAAGCCATGTTGCAGGCCAACGACGAGGATCGCATCAAGCTCACCCTCAAGGTGCTGCACAAGAACCGTATTCCCATCAACCCGGCGGAGATTGAGGCCTGGCTAGTTGCCAACCACTGGCCGTCCCGCTCGGTGACCAGCATCGTCGGTTGGGCTCAGGCCCTCAGCAGTGACGGTAAGCTTCAGTTGACCAATAAGAATCCCAAACTGACCGAAAACGAGGTCTGGACCAAGCTCAATTCGCGCTGAGCCTGGTGTCCGGGACTGCGGGTGATTCTCCCTCCCCTGATCCGGGGAGGGATAGGAGGGACAACGGATTAGCGGATGGATGAAATTTTTCGCTGCATCAGGATCCCGATCGCCTGCTGTAGCCAGCCCAATACGTCGGTTGTCATCCAGGTTCCCTTCATCAGATGGGGCTCCTGCTGCATGGCCAGACGAAACTTCTGCTGTGTTGCGGGATCGGTCCCGGCGTAGGATTGAAACAGCTCAAGCCAATTGGCTGCCAGCGTCTGCCCCTGCGCCGATGCTGGATCGACAGCTTCCCGATAGGCCTGATGAAGTTTCATCACCAACGGTGGCCACTCCAGCATCCGCTCAAAATAGTGGGCTCGGGTGAACGCCATCTCCTCGTCCGAGAGGTAACGTTGCCAAATGGCCAGCTTGGTTTCGGCGAACGCCCGGGTGATATAGTCGGTCATCTCGCTGCTGATACCGAGTTGTTCACGCATCTGCGGTTCGGCACTGTGCATCTCGTTCAGCCGGTTGAGAAACTCCGGTTTCCCGGCCGTGTCTTGCTCCAGACGCTCCATCCAGCGGGTTGCCAACGCCATGGCTTGCGGATCCGTGACCGCGATCTGTTGGGACATCAGGGTTTGTGCCTCCTGAACCAGTGAGGCCCAGATGGATGCCTGCGGTTCCTTCTTGGCGATGAACGGCAGCTGTTGCAACTCCTCTTGGGTAAACCAGTGATCGTACATATTCATTAACTCCAGCGTGTGTAACCAGGACTCCAGATCAGGTTCGCTCTTAGCCTGCAGCTCGCTACGCAGCTCGATAAGCTGGTCGCGCAGGGTGTTAATGTGACGCACCTGCTGCTCCAGCGACCCAATTTGCGCGTTGAGAAGCTCGGGCAATGACGGCGTTTGTTGCTCCAGAAAATCCCTGATGGCGGCAAGCTCCAGCCCCGCTTTGGCCAGCACTTGAATCATATGCAGCCGTTGCACATCCGCGAGATTGTAGAATCGGTAGCCTGCCGCGCTTCTGGCTGACGGCAGCAGCAGTCCCAGTTGTTCATAGTGGTGTAAGGTGCGAACGGTAATGCCCGCTCGTTTTGCCAGCTCTCCCACCTGAATCAACATCGTCTGCTCCTGCTCATGCCATTGCCGCCACTTTGGAGCCTTACGTTACGGCAGGGTCAAGCGAAGATGCAAAAAAACAGATCGAGATTTGCCAGGAGGGATCCTTAGGGATGGCGAACTCAGGAAGAAGAGGGGCCCGCACGACGACGGGCCGCCGGGAGCTACAGCACGATCTTGGCGGCGATGCCGAGCAGCACCAGGGCGCTGAGGCGTTCGATCAGCAGCGATTGGGCGCGCAGCCAGGCCAGCACCGGGCCGTGGGAGAGGCCGACGGCGACCAGCGAATACCAGAGCGCATCGATGCCGCCGGCGGTCAACATCATCAGCAGCGCCTCCGGCCAATCGGTATGGGCGTGGACAAACTGGCTGAACAGCGCCACGAAGAAGATCGCCAGTTGCGGGTTCAAGAAGGCGACGGCAAACCCTTCGAGGGCGCCGAGGCGTCGTGATCGGAGTTCGCTGGCACTCTGTTCCGGCGCAGGGCCGGCTCCGGGTTTGGCCAGCAGGCCGCGCAGACCGAGCCAGGCCAGAAAGGCGGCACCGGCATATTGCACCAACTGGAACAGCCAGGGGGTGGTGGTCAGCAGCAGCGCCAGACCATAGGCGGCGATCAGGGCGTAGAGTCCGACACCCAAGCCGTGGCCAAGGCCGGTGGCCATGCCGTGCCAGCGGCCGCCGCGTACCGTGTTGCGCATGATGAGCGCCAGACTGGGGCCTGGGCTGATGGCGCCCATGATGCAGATGGTGGCCAGCGCCAGCCAGGTGGTGAATGCCATGTTGATTCCAACTTGATGAGTCGAGCCGCTAGCCTAGCGGGATCCTGATTATTCCAAAAATGAAATTATCGAATAAAAGCTATTCATTATCGGTATGTTGCTGGGCTAACAGCTGGGCGCTGGCGGCCACCCCTTGCTGCAGATGCTGGCTTAAGAATGGAAAAGTCAGCTCGCGAAACCATTGATGGGCCGGATCCTGCTGATGACGCTGGTGCCAGATCAGATGATAGTGCTGACGAGCACAGGTAAAGGGTAGTGGTCGCAGGGCCAGACCACCCTCTTGTGCCAGCTGCCAGGCGATGTGGGCAGGGGTGGTCAGCAGGCAGTCGGTCTGGCGCAGGATCCCGGCGGCGGCTTGAAAAAAGGGGACGCGGGCAAACCAGCGTCGCTGTTGCTGGGCGGGGGCCAACACCTGCTCGACCGGTCCCTCCTTGTCGCCGCCACCGCTGACCTGAACATGCCAGGCTGCCAGATAGCGCTCGCGGCTCAATGGCTCCTGCAGATAGGGGTGGTCGCTGCGCATCAGCACCACCAAACCATCTTCCCCCTGATAGCGACTGGTCAATCCGCTGGGCATCGACTCGGTAATGGTTGAGACCAGATCCAGATCCTGCTGGTGCAGGTTCGGCAACAGCTCCTTTTGCCACAGTCTGAAATCGAGGCTGGCCCGCGGAGCCTCGCGCGCCAATGCGGCCGTGATGGCTGGCAGGATGAACTGCGCCACATAGTCGGAGGAGGCAAAGCGGAACACCCGCTCGCAGTCGGTCGGATTGAATTGCGGTGGCGCGTACAGGCTCTGCAACTGCTCGAGCGCCTCATCCAGCTCCTGGCGCAGCGCCTCGGCACGTGGCGTCAGCAGCCAGCGCTGTCCCTCCCGCACCAGCAGCTCGTCGGCAAACTCCTGTCGCAGCTGGGCCAACTGTTTGCTGATCGAGGGTTGGCTCAGGTGCAGCAGCTCGGCGGTGCGGCTGACGCTGCAGGTGGCCAGCAACGCCTTGAGGGTGGGCAGCAGATTGAGGTTGGTTTGGCGCATGGCGGCATCCGGAATAGGGGGAACTCTGTCGCATCTTACATGGCTCCTGGCGAACAGGCTGCCCCCATTGGTTGACACCACTCCCGGAAAGCGCGGCGCTACCGCCAGTTACTGCTGCGTCATCTTTTGCAAGGTATCGGCCACGCCCTTGGTGTGCAGGGCGGTGGTGGCGGTCTGTTCGCTGAACTCCTCGATGGTCTTCAACATCGCCGAGATATCCTCGACCTTGCCGGTCTGTTGCTCAATTTTTTGGGCCACATCGCCGATGCTGCCGGCCAGCTCGGCAATGTCGGCGCCTATCTCGCCAGCGCTGGTGCGCGACTGGTCGGCCAGTTTGCGCACCTCGTCGGCGACCACCGCAAAGCCTCGCCCGGCATCGCCGGCCCGCGCGGCCTCGATGGCGGCATTGAGTGCCAGCAGGTTGGTCTGATCCGAGATCTGTTGAATGACCTCGACGACACCGCGAATGTGATCGCTGGCATCGGTCAGACGACGGGCGCTGGCCGCCGCATCGACCGCCTCTTCGGAAAGCCGGGTCACGGTCTGGCTGGCCTGGTGCACGATATCGCCCTGTTCGGCAACCTGTTGGGTCAGATTGTCGACCGAGGTGTAGAGATCCTGGGCGCAGAGATCCATCTGCTGGGCCATCTCACTGCGCAGGGCGTGCGCCTGCTGCAGGGTGGCGCCCAACTCATTGAGTCCGGTGGCGACGCTGTGCATGCTCTGATCGAACAGATCCTGATCCAGCGGCCGATCAAACATCTGGTTTTTGTAATCGGTGATCTGCTGGGCCATGACCCGTGAAAAACCGGAGAGTTTGCCCAGTTGGCGCCGCAGGGCGAACAGCTTGAATTCGCTGTAGTGGCTGACGAAATTGTCCACATAGTCATCCTGGAACCGCTCGCCCTTGGCGACCCGGAAAAAGAAGATGGCGGTCAGGGTTTGGTTGAGGTTCAGTCCGAGGATTTCGCCAAAGGTTGAAAAACCAGCCAACTGCTGACAGTTGAAGAGCTTGCCCAGGCCGTTCAACTCCTTGCCATTGTAGAGTCGGCGCAGGATGCAATCGTTCAGGATGCCACAGATCGGAGGGCGCGGTTTGCCCTGCATGAAGCGTTTGAAATCCTTGCTGGTGCTGTCGAGGAAACCGGTGCGGCGCACCAGGATCAACTCTTCGCCTGGGGCTATGTCGCAGTGGAAATGCACCAGCCCCTTTTCCAGATCGAAACGCGAGATGGAGCGGACGAAGAGCTCCTGGCCCACGCGGATGGCAAAGGAGTAATCGGCGAGCTGTTTTTCCAGCAGCGCCGGGGTGCAGGAAAAGTGGTCACACAAGGCCTCGATAAAGGGGACGATGCGGCCCGCCGGATTGATCACATGGCTGATGTGACGTTGGACCAAGGAGGCGCGAATGACGTGGAAGCTGGTGGGGGTCGGCTCGAAGTTCTGGCTCTTGAAGATGCCGAAGCGGCACCCTTCCGCCATCTGCAAGAAGGCGACCACGGCGTGGTTTTCCAGCTTGCGCTGGCCGTCATGCAGCCAGCTGTGGGCAAAATCGAGTTTGCCCGCCGATGAGCCGCCGACAAACAGGCAGGGGAAACGCCCCGAGCTGTACAGGGCCTCCATGAAGAAGGATTCGGAAGCCGAGAGTCCATCGAGCAGCACATAGGCCAGGGTGTTACGGTGGTCGATCTCCATCTGGACGCTCAGGTTTTTCAAGGAGCGGCTGATACGATCGATCCGCTCCTGCAGCGAAACCTGCACCTGACCGCGGCGCAGATCCTCACTGCCCAGCGGCACCGTGGCGATCTGGGCGCTGGCGATCAGCGAGCGATCGAAGCACTGAATGACCACCTGATCCCAGCGCTCGGCGGTGGGGCAGTAGAGGTTGTCGCCCTGTGAGCAGAGCTCGCCGGCGGTGGTCGACAGCATGAAGGGGACGCCGGGAAAGCGGCTGGCGATGGCCCGCGCCGTGCTCTCGATATCGTTATGCGGGGAGACATAACCCGTGATGAAGGTGGGGGTGAGTGAGACGGCGGCCAGCTCTGCGCTTAAATGGGCTGCTGTGGCTTGGATGGTCTGAATGCCTTGCGGGGCTCGAAGCAGCTTCTTGAAAAAATTCATTGGTTCGTCTCATGGTAAAAATCGTGGAGAGTCGGATGTCATCCGGCTTTTGGGGGCTGGCTGCTCGCACCGAGCCTGCTCGGGGTCTGAGCTGGCGACTGCCCATCGCGTCACATTCCGACCACAGATGACGGGGAACTGAGCGGCAACCGGTGTGAGGGAGCAGCTCTCTTGGCGGTGCATCTGCCAATAATCCCTTATTGTTCACATGGATATGGCGATAGTAATGGTGTCTGGTAGCGTTTTCAATTCAGCCCTCGATTCCTGCCATTCACTCCGCGATCGCGATCCCGTATGCTGGTGGACACTCAGGGGTAGCGGGGTATGGCATGGCGATTGATCTGGTGGGGCCGGAGTGGGGGGAGCGACGCTCCTCGACGGGCGGAGCGAGCCGCAACAAGGGGTCGACACCCTCGGCCAAGGAGGAGGGGTTCAAGAGCCCGGATCTGGAGTTTCTGGCGCGCATCGATCGCAGCCGCATCACCCACTCGGCAGCCTTTCGGCGGCTGCAGGGCAAGACCCAGGTGGTCGGCGTCGGCGAAAACGACTTCTTTCGTACCCGACTGACCCACTCGCTGGAGGTGGCGCAGATCGGTGCCTCACTGGCCAACCGCTTGGCCTGGTTTGGCAAGCGCGAAGGGATGGAGGCGCTGGCGCCTTGGGTGCCGCCCGAGCACCTGATCGAAACCGCCTGTCTGGCCCACGACATCGGCCATCCGGCCTTCGGCCACAACGGCGAGAAGATCCTCAACTACTACATGCTGGAATTCGGTGGCTTCGAAGGCAACGGCCAGACGTTGCGCATCCTCAGCCGCCTGGGTGAGTACTCCGACGGTTTCGGTTACGACTTCACCCGGCGCACTCTGCTGGCGGTGCTCAAATACCCGGTGCTGTTCGGCGAGGTGGCGCCGGATTATTCCGAGCGCCCGCTGGCGACGCCGCGCAACCTGACCCCCTGGCATCCGCCCAAGTGCATCCACAATGATGAGTCCGAGGTGCGGGAGTGGCTGTTGGCGCCCTTTTCGACCGCCGATCGCCAGCTGTTTTGCCAGCCGCTGGAGGTTGAGAAGATCGAGGCGGGGATCCGCATCAAGGGGTTACGGGCGGTGCACAAGAGCCTCGATTGCAGCGTCATGGAGATCGCCGACGATATCGCCTATGGCGTCCACGATCTGGAGGATGCCCTGGCGGTGGGGCTGCTCAGCCCGCACAAGGTGGCCGAGGAGCTGGGGGATCTGCTGGTCGAGGTGGCGCGGCTGGAGAGTCGCAAGAATCGCGAGCCGGATTACTACGCCAAGCGGATCGCCAGCGGCGAGCCGCGTCTGCTCAAGCAGGCGATCACCAACCTGGTCCATTTTCTCACCACCCAGACCGAGCCGGTCAAACTCGGGCTGTTCGACCATCCGCTGCTCGATTATCGGCTGCGGCTGCGCCCCGAGGGCGAGGCGATCCTCAAGCGGCTGAAGAGTTATGTGTTTGATGAGGTGATTGCCCAGCCGCGCATTCGCACCCTGGAGTACAAGGGGCAGCAGATCATCGCCGAGCTGTTCGAGGCATTTCGCGATAATCCCGGCGATCTGTTGCCGCGATCGGTGTCGGCGCGCATCACCCCGGGCAGCCAGCACTCCTTGCATCGCACCGTCTGTGATTACATCGCCAGCATGAGTGATGGGGAGGCGACCGCCATCTACCAGCGTCTGTTCCTGCCGGGCAATGGCTCCATCTTCGAGCCCTGGTGATCGCCCATGAAGCAGCCACACGCCTTGGTGCGTGACGTCAATTTCTGGCGTTCGCCCCTGTGTCCCGGGGTCGAGTTGCGCCAGGCCAGCTATCGGCGCCAGACCTTCCATCGCCACTCCCACCCCACCTATTCGCTAGGTGTGGTGGTGCGAGGGGTGACCGAGTTTGTCTATCGGGGGCAGCGGCAACGCGCCCAGGCGGGCGATCTGGTGCTCATCGCCCCGGACGAGGTTCACGATTGCAACCCGTTTGGCGACGAGCCGCTGGCCTACTGGATGTTCTACCTCGACGCCGCCGTGCTCGGCGCACCGGCCCAAGCCTGTTTCGATAGGGCCGTGTACCGGGATCCGGCGCTGTTCGCCCTCTGGTTGTCTCAGGCACAGGGTCTACGTGCGTGGTGTGAAACGCAGAATGCCGCATTGGCTCAGGCCTGGCGCCAAGAGCTTGAGGCGCTGTGGCAATGGACCTGGCAAGCCTGGCCCAGCCGCGCGCCGAAGGCGGCTGACCAGCCGGAGCCAGCCCCCTGGCTGCGTCAGGTGCGGCGTCAGTTACGGGCGGATTTGAGCCAGCCGCTGGCACTGCAGGAGCTCAGCGCCCGGGTCGGCATCAGCCCCAGCCATCTGAGCCGGCGTTTCGGGGCCGAAGTCGGTTTGCCGCCGCATCGTTATCAGCTGCAGCTGCGTATCGATGCCGCCAAGGCCAAGTTGGCGGCCGGTGAGCCTATCGCGCAGGTCGCCGCCGATCTGGGCTTTAGCGATCAGAGCCATTTCACCCGCCTGTTCACCCGGATCGTCGGTGCGACCCCGGCTCAGTATCAAAAATCTTGAGTCGCGAACTGACTCCTTCTGCATCAGCCACACAAAGCGAAAAGAGCAATTTTGTTCCAGACAACAAAGGCGCCGCCGCTTAGGATCCTCGGCTTCATCCATCCTGAGGAAGGCATCATGAGCCAGAGTTCTTCGCATCCATCATCTTCGTCATCCCCTAGTCATCAAGGCTGGGCCCTGCTGGCCCTGGCCGCCGCCGTACTGCTGTGGGGAACCTCTTATGCCGCCGCCAAGACGGCACTCGGCTCTTTTTCGCCGTCTGTGCTCATCGCGCTGCGCATGGTGATGGCCTCCCTGGTGTTGCTGCCATTTTGGCGTCGATTGCCCAAACCCAACTATCGGCCCGGTGATTGGAAATGGCTGCTGGGACTGGGTCTGCTGCAACCCTGCCTCTACTTCATGCTGGAGGTCAAAGCCCTGCAGTTTACCAGCTCGGGGCAGGCGGGGACCGTCGCGGCGCTGGCGCCGCTGTTTGTGGCGCTGTTGGCCTGGATCTGGCTCAAGGAGCGGATGGGGCTCAATGGCATTCTGGGCCTGCTGCTCTCGCTGACCGGTGTGGTGCTGTTGTCCCTGGGAGCCAGCCATCAGCAGTCGGCGCCCAACCCGTTGCTGGGCAACTCCCTGCAACTGCTGGCCATGCTCTGCGTTGCTTTGTATATGGTGATCCTCAAGCGGCTGAGCAGTCGCTATGACACCTGGTGGCTGACCGGCAGCCAGAATCTGCTGGGGGTGCTGTTCTTCGTGCCTGGGCTCATCACGGCGCCGGAGGGAACCCTCAGCGCTGCACCGGCCGAAGCCTGGTACAGCGTGATCTACTTAGGCGGCTTGGTGTCGCTGGGTGGTTTTGGCCTCTACAACATGGCGATGCGCTGGCTGCCGGCCTCCCAGGCGGCGATGAGCATCAACCTGGTTCCGCTGGTGGCTCTGCTGATGGGCTGGATCTGGTTGGGTGAGGCTTTGACGCCGCTACAACTGGTTGCGGCCTTGGCTATCTTCGGCGGCGTGCTGCTCGGGCAATGGACGAAGCCCGTGGCCCGAGTTCGGCAGCCTCTGGCTTCCATGGGCGCGGACTAGACCCGCAGATCGATCTGCTGCAGGGTGCCGGCCTTGCCATCCTCGGTCAGGTAGATCCCGGTCTGGCGCAACACCGCCGGGCTTTCGCCCTGAGCTCCCTGATCGCCTCCTAGGTGCATGAAGGGGGTGGCGGCGGCATTGAGAAAGATGGCGCCGATCTTCTGATCACCCAAGGTCAGCAGGGTGGTGTCGGAGCGGTAGAGACGCAGGCTGGCGAAGCCGCTGTCGGCCTCATCCAGAATTCCGTTGCCGTCTTCGTCCAGAGCGGCCAGCTCGGCAAACCCGTTGCCGCTGCGGGCACCGAACAGTTCGCTGCCATCGTCGATCTGGCCGTTACCATTGCGATCGAGGGCCAAGAATGCCGAGTTGTTGGCCAGTTGCGTCAGGCTCTCACGGCTGCCATCGGCATCGAGATCAAATTCAAAACGGGCCGAGCTGAATCCGGGGACCAGCCCTTCGAGATTGAGCACCAAGGGATCCTTGAGGGCGGCGCTGCTGGTCAGCCGCTCGCTCAGTTGCAGCTTCTGGTAGTTGAGGGCAAAGCCCAGATCAAACTTGATCTCGCGGCCATCGGCGGTGGAGACCTGCCCGTTGGCCACGAAGGCCAGCTGCTCCTGCTCATAGCTGGCTTCGCTCAGCTGCACGGTGCGGTTAGGTTCCCCATTGGCCATCAGAGGTGTAGGGGGGGCCGCCGCTGCCGGTTGCCCGGTCGGGGCATTGCTCGGGGCATCGGCGCCTTGACCGCCGGTGATTTGCGGCAGATCGATGGTGATATCCAGCATCTTCTCCAGCAGAGTCTTGAGGATGCGCATCTGGCTGCTCAGCGACATATCGGTGTCGAAATCCTCATCGGGTTGGATCTGACTATCCCCTGGAATGAAGCCTTTATCCAGGCTCTCCAGCCATTCGCTGGTCTGGCGGATCAGCTCCAGATTGGGGACCAGCGGGCTGCTACTGGTCGTCTCTGCGGTGCTGGATTTGGCGCTGGCCGATGATTCGGCGGCCTCGCGGGCCTTCTTGGCCAGCTCGCGGCGGTTGAGGCGGCTCGAATCATCTAGTTTTTGCTGGATCTCGGCCTCCGGTTGGGCCTGGCGGGCGATGCCTTCGGTCAGCGAGCTGATCTCCAGCTCCTGGTAGTCGCTGCTTTGTTGGCTGAGGCGGATGTCGCGGACGGGAAGCTGGCTGTTCAGGGTGGTCTGTTGTCGCAGCTGGATCTGCTGTTGTTGATAGTCGACACCGACGCGAACTTGTTGCTCGGTAATGCGCATGATCCTGCTCCTGACGATGACACTCAGGTGGTTATCGGCTACCGGAGCTGGTTATTTAACATTGTTTAGCTATAAGCAAACGACCTGATAGAGGAATGAACTATCAGGTCGTCTGGCGGGCCATGTGCCGGCTCCGTGAGTGCTTACTTCGCCAAGGAGGGTGGCAGGCAGACGCCGATGCCGCCCAGGCCGCAGTAGCCTTGTGGATTCTTGGCCAGATATTGCTGGTGATACCCCTCGGCAAAGTAGAAGCGGGGAGCCATCTCGATGAGGGTGGTGATGGAGCGGTTATCCTTGGCCTCAAACATGGCATCCTGGAATGCGGCGAGAGAGTCCTGAGCCGCCCGGTACTGAGCGTCGTTGACCGGAAAGAGAAGGGAGCGGTACTGGGTGCCGATATCGCCCCCCTGGCGCATGCCCTGTGCCGGATCGTGATGTTCCCAGAACAACTTGAGCAGGTCGGCGTAGCTGATCTGTTGCGGGTTGTAGACCACCAGCACGCTCTCGGCGTGGCCCGTCAGACCGCTGCACACCTCTTCATAGGTCGGATTGGGGGTGAAACCACCCTGATAGCCGGCGGCGGTGACATAGACGCCGGCCTGTTGCCAGAACAGTCGCTCGACGCCCCAGAAACAGCCCATGGCAAAATAGGTCAGCTCCAATCCGGCCGGGTAGGGCGGCAGCATGCTGTGACCGCTGACGGCATGTAGCGGCTGGATGGCCATGGCCTCAGGGCGGCCGGCAAGCGCCTTCTCAGCGCTGATCAGAGAGGTCAAGTGCATCATCGTCCCCCTATGGGCTCCGTTTGGGGTTCAGTTGCCAAATCCTTGATCGCGCAGTTGGCTGAAGGCGCGATCGGCGGCTTCGAGCGTTGCCGCGATCTCGGCATCACCATGAGCCAGCGAGATAAAGCCGGCTTCGTAGGCGCTGGGGGCCAGATAGACACCGGATTCGAGCATCAGATGGAAGAAACTACGGAACGCGGCCATGTTGCACTGGGTTATCTGGGCGAAGCTGTGGATCTCGCTCTCACTGCTGAAGAAGAGGCCGAACATACCGCCCACCTGAGTGGTGACCAGCGGAATCGCGTTGCGTTGCGCCGCCAGTTTCAGCCCTTCGGTGAGCAGGTGTGCCTTCTGGTTCAGCTGTGGGTAGATATCTGGCGCCTGGATGGCCTCCAGCATGGCCAGACCGGCGGCCATGGCGACCGGATTACCGGAGAGGGTTCCCGCTTGGTAGACGGGGCCCACCGGAGCCAGGTACTCCATAATCTCGCGGCGGCCGCCGAAGGCGCCCACCGGCATGCCGCCGCCGATGATCTTGCCGAGCGTGGTGAGATCCGGGGTGATGCCATAGAAGCCCTGTGCTCCCTGCAGGCTGACGCGAAAGCCGGTCATCACCTCATCGAAGATCAGCAGGGCGCCAAATTCGTCGCACAGGGCCCGCAGCCCCTCCAGAAAACCGGGGACGGGTGGCACGCAGTTCATGTTGCCGGCCACCGGCTCGACGATGATGCAGGCGATCTCCTGCGGATATTGCTCGAAGCTGGCTCGCACCGAGGCCAGATCGTTGTAATCGCAGACGAGTGTGTGTTTGACAAAATCCGCCGGCACACCCGGCGAGTTGGGCTGGCCGAGGGTCAGGGCGCCAGAGCCGGCCTTGACCAGCAGGGCATCGGCATGGCCGTGGTAACAGCCTTCAAACTTGATGAAATTGTCGCGACCGGTGTAACCCCGGGCCAGACGGATGGCACTCATGGTGGCTTCGGTGCCGGAGTTGACCATGCGGGTCATCTCCATCGACGGCACAATGGTGCGAATGGTTTCGGCCATTCGCACTTCAATCTCGGTCGGTGCCCCGTAGCTGAGTCCCCGTTCGACGGCGGCCAGGACAGCTTGTTTGATCTTGGGGTGGTTGTGCCCCAGCAACATGGGCCCCCAAGAGCCGATGTAGTCGATATAGCGTTGCCCATCGACATCATACAGATAGGCGCCATCGGCCCGTTCGATGAAACGCGGCGTGCCACCCACGCCATTGAAGGCTCGGACTGGCGAGTTGACGCCACCGGGGATGGAGTGGCGGGCTTGATCAAACAGGCGAGCAGAATGCATGGTGGATTCAGACATCGGGGACTCCCTTAAAAAGCATCAGGAATGGCTGCGGCAAGGCGTGCAATAATGGCAGCACTATAGCAAAAGCCAAATGCGGACGCGATGAGCGTCCATGCTCAAGCCCGAGGAGGCTTCATGCAACAGCACAGAGTTTCATATCACTCCCGTCGAGTTCGGTTGCGGTTGCTGATCCGCCGTATTTTGCGACGGGATACCTCGTCTCCCCGGTTGTTGTTCCTGGCGTTTGGTGTCGGACTGTTGACCGGCCTCGTTTGTTGCGGGTTTGAGATGGCGTTGGATGAACTGGTTCAGATGCGGCTGACGGGGTTGCTCGCCCTGCCACCGCTGTGGCGTTGGGGGGCGGCTTTTGTGAGCGGCGCCTTGATGGCGGGCTTTGCCATCTGGCTGGCGCATCGGTTTGCCCCCGAAGCTGGCGGCTCCGGGATCCCGGAGATCGAGGGGGCGCTGGAGGGACTCCGTCCCGTGCGTTGGGCGCGGGTCCTCCCGGTGAAGTTTTTCGGCGGACTGATGGCGCTGGGTTCCGGGATGATACTGGGCCGTGAAGGGCCTTCGGTACAGATCGGCGGCAACATCGGCGCCATGGTGGCAACCGTGGAGCGACACTCGGCGGACAGCCGTCACGCCTTGCTGGCGGCGGGGGCGGCGGCGGGGTTGACGGCAGCATTCAATGCCCCGCTGGCCGGGATCCTGTTTGTGCTGGAGGAGCTCAGGGCTCAGTTTCGCTACTCGTTTGTCTCGGTCAAGGCGGTCAGTGTCGCCGTGATCTCGGCGACTCTGGTGCGTCATCTGCTGGTGGGGGATCGGCCGATATTCCCGATGCCGGAGCTGAAGGCGCCGCCGTTGGAACATCTGGCCGCCTATTTGCTGCTGGGCTGTGTGGCGGGTCTCTGTGGCGCCCTGCTCAATCGCCTGGTGGGATGGTGGCAGGATGGCTATCTGCGGTGGCACAAGGGGCGACGCATGGTGCTGGTGCCGATGGTGGCCCTGGTTGGCGGTGTGTTCGGTGTTCTGTCTCTGACCACGCTGGGCTGGCATAGCGGGGGCATGGTGCAGATCCCCCAGTGGATGGCGATGGAGCTGCCGTTGCAATTGCTGGTGGCCTTGCTGCTGTGGCGCACGCTCGGCACCCTGCTCTGTTTTTGCTCCGGGATCCCGGGCGGCATCTTTGCCCCGCTGCTGGCGCTGGGTACCTTGCTGGGGGTGGTCTGGGCGCAGGGGCTGGGCATCTGGTTCCCGGAGATGGCGCACAGCCAGATGGCGTTAGGGCTGGTGGGCATGAGTGCACTGTTTGCGGCGTCGGTTCGTGCGCCGGTCACCGGTATCTTGCTGGTCACCGAGATGAGCAATAACTTCAGCCTGATCCTGCCCATGATGCTGGCAACATTGGGTTCAACCTTGGTGGCGCAGGCACTGGGTAGCAAGCCGCTTTACAGCCAGATACTGACGCGCACGCTGCGATTGGCGCAGTGGCAACAAAACAGCACCAACCACATTTCGGCGGCGGCGAATACTTGAACTGCCAACTCGGGTATTGGATAATCCGGCCGTTAATGATGATGAGGTAACAACATGAGCGATAGCGTCGAGATCCAATTCCCCATCCAGATGTCGGATGCGGCGGCCAACAAGGTCAAGAGCCTGATCACCGAGGAGGAAAATCCGGATCTCAAGCTGCGGGTCTACATCACCGGCGGCGGTTGCTCGGGTTTTCAGTACGGTTTCACCTTTGATGAGACCATCAATGAGGGGGACACCGTCATCGAAAAGAATGGTGTCATCATGGTCAGCATGAGCCTGCAATACCTGGTCGGTGGGGTTGTCGATTATATCGAGGGGCTCGAAGGCTCCCGCTTCCTGGTTAACAACCCGAACGCCACCTCAACCTGTGGTTGCGGCTCTTCGTTCTCGATCTGATATCCGCTCTAGTCTGTGGGCTGCTGCGCCGACAGACGCCCCTTGGATGGGCCGCCACAGGGCGGCCTGTCGTTCACTGAAGGATAAGGCAGGGACATTCCCTTGCGTCAACACGCCA
>JASDSW010000014.1:0-31100 GCA_041441555.1 Aeromonadaceae bacterium | reverse complement strand
TCCGAAGAGTGTCTGCCTTGCCGTGTCAGCGAGGCGGCATTATAGGGAGTTCGAACGGTTGCGCAAGCAGAACCGACGAAATTTCAGGATATTTTTCTGAACCCGAAGTTAACCACATCACGCTCATAGCTAACCCACAGAGTTATCCACAAATGGCTTCATTTGTACCGAAAACAACAAGGGGACACCCGACAGGCATCCCCTCTTTTCGCATAAAGAACGTCATTTTCCCTGCAGCTATAGAGATCAATTGACGGATGGCAGCATCTCGGCAAATTCGACCAAGCTCGGGTAAACCTCATCGGCCAAGGCCATCCCCTCTTCCGTCAACGCCTTCCCGGTCTTGACCAAGACCTTATGGCCAACCCCGGCGGCAATCGCCGCCTTCATATCTGAGCTCTTGTCACCGACCATATAGGAAGCCGCCAGGTCGATCTTGAGGTACTTGGCCGCATCCAAAATCATGTCGGGACCCGGTTTGCGGCACTGGCACTCTTTCCGGTATGGGGCCACGCCTTCGGTCGGGTGGTGAGGACAAAAATAGATGCCATCCAGATCCACACCGCGATCGGCCAGCGACCAGTCCATCCACTCCGTTAGGTTCATGAATTGATCTTCGGTGAAATAGCCACGGGCAATTCCAGACTGATTTGTCACCACCACCAGCAGGTAACCCTTTTGTTTGAGTTTGAGCAATGCATCGATGACCCCATCGATAAACTGGAAATCATCCACTTCGTAGACGTACCCAGTGTCGACATTGATGACACCATCTCGATCTAAAAACACCGCGGCTTTACCCACTTGAAACCTCATCATTGACTGGAATCGAGTTAGTATACGATATGCTGGCAGCCCAGCTCCATCGGCCGCACCGCCAACCAGAATATATAAAGAAAGGCATTTATGACTCAGGAAGGGAATGATCACCTCACGGATTGCGCTCTTGAGCCGCTACGCCACTCCGGTGAGCGTCGTCTGCTACTGCTCACTGGCACCGAGGAGTGGGTCTGTGCACAGGCTGCCTCGCTTTGGCAACCGACCGATCTGTGGTTAGGGTCTGGACCGCAGGCTTGTCAGCCGATGGCCATCACGAAAGCTCAACAACTGCTGGGACACGAATATCGTCGAGTCATTTTTAACGGCTATGCCGGGTTGCATCCCGATGGATTCGCCGCCTGTAGCGGCATGGTCCAAGCAGGTGGCCTTCTGATCCTGCTGATGCCTCCGCTCTCGACGTGGGAAAGTTTTGCCGATCCCGACCTGCAACGCTACGTCTCTGAGCCCAATCAGGTGCATCGCTGTTCCTCCCATTTTCTGCTGCGCCTGCGCCGCCTGCTTCAGCAACAGACGAGCCATGGTCACTGGGATGAAGCGCAAGGGTTCCGTCATTGGATACCCCCTCAGGCTGCCAGTTGGCATGTGCAACCCGATGATGCCAGTTGTCTCTCGGTGGGCCAACGACAGGCCGTCAGCGGCATCGAGCAATGCGCCCACGGTCATCGCGGGCGTCCTCTGGTGGTGACCGCCGATCGCGGCCGCGGCAAATCGTCTGCTCTAGGATTAGCGGCAGGACGCCTGCTTCGCACTGGTCATCCCAAGGGCTACCGGATCCTGCTGACGGCCCCCAGCCACGCCACCTGTGGCACCCTGCTGCGTCACGCCGAAAATTGCTCGGGGGCTATTCCCCACGAGCAGGGGCTTCGCCTCGGGAATAATCAATTGCTGTTTTTCAGCCCGGAACGCCTGCTGGACGAATGTCCGGCAGGCGACCTGCTGTTAGTCGATGAGGCGGCGGCCATCCCGATCTCGTTGCTGACCCGTTTACTCACTCACTATCCGCGCATCGTTTTTGCCACCACCCTGCACGGCTATGAGGGCTCGGGCCAGGGGTTCGCCCTGCGTCTACTACCCGAACTCGAACGGCTGACACCCGGTTGGCAAGCGATGCATCTGACTCAGCCGATCCGCTGGTCAGCCACCGATCCGTTGGAGCCGCAAATCGCGCAACTGTTACTGCTCGATGCCGAGCCCGACACCCCGATGCCAGCAGCGGCGCCTCAATGGCGCTGGCTCAAGCAGGCCGAACTGGCAGCCGATGAGGCGTTACTGCGCCAGGTGTTCGGACTGCTGCTGTTGGCCCACTACCAGACTACCCCCAGCGATCTGCGCAGCCTGCTCGACGCGCCGGATCTGGCGCTGCTCACGCTCTGGGAGAACGAGGCGCTCTCAGGCGTCGTGCTGTTAGTCCGCGAAGGTGGGTTGGCCCCTGATTTAGCCGAACAGGTCTGGCTGGGCCGTCGTCGTCCCAGAGGGCAGTTGTTACCCCAGACCCTGCTCACTCATGCCGGGTATCGCCAAGCTGGCAATTTTCGTTATGCGCGCATCATGCGTATCGCGGTCCATCCCAGTCGCCAGGGCCATGGGCTTGGTCAACAGTTACTGCAACAGACCGAACGCTGGGCCCGTCAGCAACAATTTGATTTTCTTGGGACGGCGTTTGCCGCCACCCCCACGCTGCTGAAGTTCTGGCAACGTCAAGCGTATCAAGCGGTGCGCCTCGGTCTCTCACGCGATGCCGCCAGCGGATGTCACTCCATCGTACTGCTCAAGGCTCTGGCGTCGGAGCAACTCCCGCTCCTGGCCAGCTGGCAACGGCAGTTCCAGGCCAGTCTTCCCTGTTACCTGCCTCGTCAGTGGCGCCAGCTCCCCTGCGAGCTGGTCTGTCAATTGATTCCACCCTCGCCGGATGACGGCGGGCTGTCACCGCAGATACTGACCGATCTGCAGGCCGTCGCGCATGGGTTACGCTCCCCGGATCATGCCCTGCCCGCGTTGCAAACCTGGCTGCAACGGGCGCCATCACAATGGCTTGCCCGCCCCGAAGCGGATCGCCGATTGCTGATCCGCTGGCTGTGGCAGGGTTGGAGCTGGAATGAGCTGGCTCGAGAGAGTGGGCTCGCCGGGCAGAAGGCGCTGATTGGCCGTTTACGAGAGATACTCAGAGCCTGCGGCATCCCGGCGCTCGACGCCTAGCGACCATTTTGTGACAAACCATGGCAACCGTCTGGATTGACACAGATTGCCATACTTATCCGCATCGCAGACCGCATAATGCCTGCAGCAAGCAAGGGAGGAGTTATGACCATCAATCATCCCCATATTCTGGTTGTAGATGACCATGCCGATATTCGCGATCTGCTCAAACGATTCCTGGAACAACATGGTTACCGGGTCACCTGCGCCCGCGATGGCCGAGAGATGAAAAAGTTGTTGGAGCACTCCACCATCGAGCTGATCGTGCTGGATCTCATGCTGCCCGGCGAAGATGGCCTGACCCTGTGCCGCGAGTTGCGAGTCCACTCAGCCATCCCCATCGTCATGCTCACGGCCATGGGAGAAGACATGGATCGGATCGTGGGACTGGAAATGGGCGCCGATGACTATCTGGCCAAGCCATTCAACCCTCGTGAACTATTGGCCCGCATCAAGGCCGTCCTCCGCCGCAGTCAGCCCCATGAAAACCGCGGCGAAGAGATGAGCGTGAGTCGCTATTACTTTGCCCACTGGCAGCTCGATATGGCGCGGCGCGAGCTCATCGACAGCGAGGGGCTCAGCATCAGCCTCTCCACCGCCGAGTTCGATCTGCTGAAGGTTTTTCTCGAACGGCCGCAACGGGTGCTCAGCCGGGATCAGTTGCTGGATCTGGCCCGCGGCCGTGAGGCCCAGGCCTTCGATCGGGCCATCGACACCCTGGTCAGCCGTCTACGCCGCAAGTTGGAGCTGGATGCCAAAAACCCGGAGCTCATCAAAACCGTCTGGGGGGGCGGCTATCTGTTCGCGGCCGAGGTGACTCATGATTGAACGCTGGTTGCCTCGCTCCCTGACAGCCCAGATCCTGTTGCTGGCCCTGACCGGACTGGTGCTGGCCCAGATCGTCAGCGTTCAGATCTATCGCACCGAACGCAACGAAACCCTGGGATTGGTCAACAGTCGCTTTGCCCTGTTGCGGATCGTCTCGGCCGTACGCCTGCTCACCGATACCCCGCCTGAGTTACACCGGGAAATTCTACGCGCCAGCCGCAGCGAGAGTCTGATGCTGCGTCTGCAAGACGAACCGCTGATGCCCGAAGAACGCAATAGCGGCTATGAATTGCGGCTCCGGCAGGAGCTGAACTATCCCGAGAACCTGCAAATCTACGTCAGTGCCGAACATCCGGACGGACTCTCATCGCCGCCGCCACAGCTGTCCCGCCAACGGCTGAGCATGATGCACGGCCATCGACCACCGAAGGATATTCGATTGTATGGTGCCATCGAACTGGGCAATGGGCAGTGGATCAACTTCAGTTCTCTCGCCGACAAGGCACCACCCGGCTGGTCGCCCCGCGCCGTCATCAGCCTGTTGCTGCTGGCCGGGATCCTCGCCCTGATCGTCGCCTGGCTGCTCCGGCGGGTCACCCGTCCCCTGGCACAACTGGCGCAACAAGCGGAGCAATTTGGTTGTGGCCAGGATATTCCACCGCTTGAGGAAACCGGGCCGCAGGAGGTGCAGGAGACCCTCGCCGCCTTCAATCGCATGCAGACGCGGCTCAATCGATTCGTGCAGGATCGCACCCAGATGCTCGCTGCCATCTCCCACGATCTGCGCACTCCGCTCACCAGCCTACGTCTGCGTAGTGAATTTTTACCAGATGGCGAAGACAAGCAGCGCCTGCAGCAGACGCTGGACACCATGGAGGAGATGTTGAAAGCGACCCTGGCTTTCGCCCGGGATGATCAGGCCGCCGAGGCCAGCCGCTCCATCGATCTGGTCAGCCTGCTGCAGAGCCTGTGTGATGATTACCAGGATGCGGGACAGCCGGTCAGCTGTCAGGCCGAAGGTCAACTGGCCTATACCTGTCGCCCGGCAATGCTGCGCCGCGTCCTGCAGAACCTGATCGACAACGCGCTGACCTACGCCGGCAGCGCCGAGGTATCAATGGCGCGCAACGAGGGAGGCGTGCAAATCTGTGTGCGCGACCATGGCCCCGGCATCCCAGAAGCCGATCTGGAGCAGGTATTTCAACCCTTTGTGCGTCTGGATAGCTCACGTAATACCGACCGCGGTAGCGTCGGGCTCGGGTTAGCCATCGCCCGGACCCTGATCCATCGCCACGGAGGTGAGCTCAGTTTGCACAACCATCCGCAAGGCGGGCTGGAGGCATGCATCCAACTCCCGACATAACACCAGCTTTTTTCACCCAAAAGAAAACCGGAACCCTGAGGGTTCCGGTTTTTTTAACAACGGAAGGCGCGTTAAAACTTAGTCGACCGAGTTGATCTGGTAGAAGAGACCAGTGAAGGCCGGAACCGTGATGACGTAGTTGCCACCGCTGGCGGTTACCGTATTGGTAGTGTCCAGCAGGTTAACCAGGTCACCACTATCCCCCAGCGCCGCCGTGCTCAAGGTCACCTTGGCTGGCGTGCTCTTGACGTTCAACAGGTACAACACGTTATCGCTGTTGGTGTCCTTGCGCGAGATGAACACGTTCGCGTCGGTATGGATGCGAGTCAAAGAGCCCTCAGACAGTGCCGGATGTTTTTCGCGCATATCCAACAGCGACTTCAGGTACGTCTTCAGATCTTTCTGACGATCCGACGGAACAAAGCCAGCAGTCACCCCGGCAACCTTGCCGGTGGTACGGGCCACGTTATCGTCACACCAGGCAGTGCCCTTGCCACAGCTGGCATTCTGCGCCGCGAAACCGTCCAACTGATCGCCAATCTCCTCACCGTAGTAGAAGGTGATCGGACCGGAGGTGGCCGCCATGAAACTAAAGGTTGCCTTATGGCGCAGCCAGTATTCGTCTTTATCCACATCTCCGCGCCCTGTCCGCTGCAACAAGTCACCAAGACGGGGAATATCGTGATTGCCGATAAACAGATTGGGCATGGCAAAGTCAGGATATGCGGAACCATCGTTCCAGTTAGCGAACAAGGCGGTAGCATCACCATTGCTGGAGGCACTGGTCTCTGAGCCAATCGCTTGCATCAAACCGTAGTGCAGAGGGAAATCAAACGCAGACTTCAAACCAGGTTTGGCCGCCGTACCATAGACCTTGCTGACGAAATTGTTCTGATTGCCGTCCCATACCTCGGCCACCATGTAACCCAGAGTTCCCCAGGTTTCACCCTCGGCAGCCCGATCGGCCGCAGCTTGTTTAACAACTGCATCGATCTCTTCCCAAGCACTGATAGGCACCTGGTAGGCCTGGTCCAGACGCCAGCCGTCAATCCCGTACTGCTTCACATAGTACTCGGCCACCGCCTTGAAGTAGGCCAAGGTCTCCGGGGCACTGTAATCAAAACAGGCCTGGGTGCTGCTGGCTTTACAGGTTTCGTGGGCATTGGGCACGGAGGCTGCGGTAACCGGGGCACTCAGACCACTGTACTCGCTCGGCAGGCTGGCCAATGGCTTCAACTTGGTGCTGGCATGGCCAAATACCCCATCAAGGAAGACATAGAGCTCCTTGCTATGGGCTGCATCGACCAGCTCCTTGAACTTGGCGCTGGTGCCAAATTTGGGGTCGATCTTGAAGTAGTCGCAGGCGTAATAGCCGGTGGCTTCCAACTTGGCATCCGCAGTTTGACCAGCGCAGGAGTCAAATACCGGCGTCAGCCAGATGGCATTGACCCCGGTGCTCTTGATGTAGTCGAGGCTATCGATGATGCCCTGCAGATCGCCCTTGTGGTTGGAGGGGCCGTAACCGACGTTGTAGTTGATGGTGTCGTCACCATTCACATAAGCCTCCACCATGATCTGGTACATGCGCAGGCCGCAGGCTTCGGTACTCGCCCCCTGATTACAGGTCATGCGGGTATCGGTGGCATGCTGACGAGCGCTGACGGTGACATTATTGGTGGTCGGCTCGACAGGCTTTTCAGGTTCATCATCCCCACCACCGCCACCACCGCAGGCCGCCAGGGCCAGCGCCATCATCGCCGCCAGTGAAGTGCGTTTAAATACTGCTGCATTCATCATCGTTATCCTTCCGGTTCATCATGACCAGGCGCCATGATTGGCCAGCACTGGTATTGGTGCCTCCATTGCATAGCACCGCTGTCCATTTTTGAATCTCGATTTTTCATTCCTGGGATTGATAGCGCTTTCTTGACCAAAAACTCGGCTCGCTTCAGCCATCCGCTAGAACAAATGACACACGAATCGCCCGTCCGGCAATTCTCAACCGGAGACATTGCTTGTTCGGAAAATGGCTAAACGGCTGGCTTTACTTCCAGACGCCCAAGATCTAGATTCGACAGCACTTCGACTTAAAATCAGCTAGCACACAAGGATGTCCCGATGAAAGATGCCACTTTGGCGCTGCACCACGGTTTTCAGAACGATCCGACCACCAAGTCGGTGGCCGTGCCCATCTACCAGACCGTCGCCTATGAATTCGACAACGCCCAACATGGTGCGGATCTGTTCAACCTGGAAGTGCCGGGCAATATCTACACCCGCATCATGAACCCCACCAACGATATTCTGGAGAAGCGCCTCGCCGCGCTCGAAGGGGGCATCGCCGGTCTGGTGGTTTCGGCCGGCAGTGCCGCCATCCACTATGCCATCCTGACCCTGGCCCAGGCGGGAGACAATATCGTATCCACGCCGCAGCTGTATGGCGGCACCTACACCCTGTTCGCCCACATGCTGCCGAGCCTCGGCATCGAGGTGCGCTTCGCCGCCGATGACTCCCCCGCCGCCATCGCCAAGCTGATCGATGGCAACACCAAGGCGGTCTACGCCGAGAGCATCGGTAACCCGGCCGGCAATATCGTCGATATCAGCGGTCTAGCGGATGTGGCCCACGCCCAAGGGGTTCCCCTCATCATCGACAACACGGTGGCCACCCCCATCCTGTGCAAACCCATCTCCTTCGGCGCCGACATTGTCGTCCACTCCATCACCAAGTACGTGGGTGGCCACGGCAACTCGCTGGGCGGCGTCATCGTCGACTCCGGTAAGTTCCCTTGGGCCGAGCACAAGGAGCGCTTCCCGGTCTTCAATCGTCCGGAGCCCTCCTACCATGGTGTGGTCTACACCGAAACCTTCGGTGCCGCCGCCTTCATCGCCCGCGCCCGGACAGTTCCCCTGCGCAATACCGGCTCAGCCCTTTCGCCGATGAACGCCTTCTTGCTGCTGCAAGGGTTGGAAACCCTGGCCCTGCGCATGGAGCGGCATGTCGACAATGCCCAGGCCGTGGCCCACTACCTGCAAAAACACCCGAAGGTGGCCTGGGTCAGCTACGCCGGTCTGCCCGATCACCCCCATCATGCGCTGGCGCAAAAATATATGGGCGGTCACCCCTCCTCCATTCTCTCGTTCGGCTTGAAAGGAGGCTATGAAGCCGGTGTCCGCTTCTACGATGCCCTGCAGATCTTCAAACGGCTGGTCAACATCGGCGATGCCAAGTCGCTGGCCTGCCACCCGGCCTCCACCACCCACCGTCAGATGACCGAGAGCGAACAAGCCAAGGCCGGAGTCAGACCGGAGATGATCCGTCTGTCAGTCGGCATCGAAGCCATCGACGATCTGCTCGCCGATCTCGATCAGGCGCTGAACACCTGAGTTTTCAGCACTCGTCAACGACGCAAACGAACAGGGGCATCCATACGGATGCCCCTCGTGTTTACACTCTCTTGCGCAGAGTACACCGCTATTTGATCTCGATCTCCAGAGGTTGCGCACTGCTGGGCGTCGATTTGGTCATGTGCACGTACAGCATGCCATCGCGGAATTCGCCGCTGATATTTTCCGGCCGCACGTCATCCGGCAGATTGAAACTGCGACTGAAGTGACCATAGAAACGTTCGATGCGATGCAGTTTGTCGTCCTTATTTTCCTGACGGCGCTCACCACTGATGGTCAGCATGCCGTTGTTGACGGTCAGTTTGACATCTTCCTTCTGGATCTCGGGGATCTCGACCTTCAACTGGTATTCGCTGTTGTTTTCCAGAATATCCACCGCCGGCAACCAGTCGCGACCCGAGCCGTGCTCGTCATCGCCCCAACGCCGCAGCATTCCTCTGTGGTAATCACGAAACCAATCATCGAACTCCCGGAAGGGGTTCCACCGTTCGATCTTCATAAGTACCTCCTTAGTGAGCAGGCAACAGGAACCTTCATCCTGAATCTGGGTCCGTCATGTACACTTTTCAACCAACCAACAGAAAAATTTAGTGGGCCAAGGCCTGAGCCACCAGCAACAGGGCGATCCCCCACATGATGCTGCCAACCAGTCCATCGATCAGGCGCTGCACCAAAGGGCGGGCCAGCCAGGGCGACAGGCGAGCCGCCAACAAGGCCAGGCCATAAAACCAGACCGTGGAGGCCAGTACGGCGCCACACGCAAATAGAGGCAAGGCGGCCGACGGCCACTGAGTGGAGACGGAGCCGAGGATCATCACGGTATCCAGATAGACGTGAGGATTCAAAAGCGTCACCGCTAACGTCGTCAGTATGATGTCGCGCCGGCCGTCCGGGCCGTTTTCCGCCTGCAGTGAGCGACCGCTACCTCGCCAGGCGGTCAGCAGGGAGCGACCACCATACAGCAACAAGAAGGCGACCCCGCCCCAGGTCAGCAGGGTCTGCAACAGCGGTACGCTGCCCAGCCAGCGGCCACCGCCAAAGACGCCAATCCCGATCAACACCAGATCGCAGAACAGGCAGAGTGAAGCCACCAGCAGGTGGTGCTGGCGGCGAATGCCACGGCTGAGCACATAAGCATTCTGCGCACCAATCGGCATGATCAGGCTGGCCCCCAGCATGAATCCTTGAAACATCGGTACCAACATTATTTTCTCTCGTTGCACGAAGACGGTGGCGCCAGGGTAAACAGCACCGTATTTTAAGTAAAACTAATGATTTTAATGAATGATTAGGAGAATCGATGAGCAAGGAGCAACTACTCCCCTTCGACTACAAGCAGCTGCAAGCGCTGGATGTGGTCGTTCGCGAACAAAATTTTGAGCGGGCCGCCCGCCGTCTGAACCTGACCCAATCGGCCGTTTCGCAACGCATCAAGTTGCTGGAACAGGCCGTCGCCCAACCCCTGTTGTTACGCACCACACCACCCACGCCGACCCCCCTGGGCCAGCAATTGCTTAGTCATTACCGTCAAGTCAGCCAACTGGAGCGAGAGCTACTGCCCCAGTTGCGCGTCGAGGCGCCGCAGCAGCCACTGCGAGTCAGCATGGCCGTCAATGCCGACAGCCTGGCAACCTGGTTCCTGCCAGCGCTAGCGCCGCTACTGGCTCAACACCCCATCGAACTGGATCTGCGCATCGGGGACGAGACGCGCACCCTGGAGCGCTTGCGCCAAGGTGAGGTCTTTGGCGCCGTCAGCACCGAAGCCGCCTCACTCCCCGGCTGCCATGCCAGCCTGCTCGGCCGCATGGAATACGTCTTGGTCTGCTCACCGAACTTTGCCGGCCACTACTTTGCCAGCGGTTTGACCCTGGATAACTTGCAACAGGCGCCAGGAGTCGCCTTCGATCAGCGGGACGACATGCACATCGCCTATATGCGGGAGCACTTTTCCCTGCAACCTGGGGGCTACCCCTGCCATACCGTCCGCTCCTCCGAGGCCTTCATCGCGCTGGCCTGCGCCGGCGTCGCCTATTGCCTGATCCCGCGTCTGCAGATCGCCGAGGAGTTGGCTAGCGGTGCCCTGCTGGCGCTCGCCAGCCCCCCTCTCTACCGCCAACTTTATTGGCACCGCTGGGTGCTGGAGCGCGGTCTGCATCAGAAGATCTCGCAGGCCATTTTGCAGCATGGCCAACACTGCCTGTTACCCGTGGTTGCCCCCTGAGCCATTTTTGCGTCCGCTGGCTTGATCCGATGCAAAAACAACCTACTCGGGCGGCGAGTGGACTAGGCTTGCTAAGAGAGGGGAGATCCCGGCTGGATGGCTCGAGTCATTATCGATGACGCATAAGAGGGGAAAGCATGAAACTCAGGACACACAGAGCGCCAGAATTCGTATTGGGCTCCGGCGCCATCAACGAGCTGGGCCGCCAAGTCATCCAACACAAGGCCAATCGGGTACTGGTCGTCACCGATCCCGGAGTCACCGAGGCGGGTTGGCTCGCCCCTGTGCTGGCCGAGCTGGAGCGAGCGAAAGTCGGCGTTGAGCTGTTCGCCGAGGTGACGCCCAATCCCAAGGATCTGGAAGTCATGGAGGGCGCCGAACACTATCGACGCAGCCAGTGCGACCTGGTGGTGGCGGTGGGTGGAGGTAGTCCGATGGACTGTGGCAAGGCCATCGCCGCCGTGGTTGCCAATGATCGGGATGTCCGTTGCTTTGCCGGCGTCGATCAGGTGCCATTGGCACCGCCCCCGCTCATCTGTATTCCAACCACAGCTGGCACGGCCGCGGAAATATCCCGCTTTGCCATCATCACCGACACCAGCAACAACATCAAATTTGCCATCATCAGCAACACCATGATCCCGACGCTGGCGCTGATCGATCCGGCAACTACGACCACCATGAGCAACGAGTTGACGGCCACGACCGGTATCGATGCGCTGGTGCATGCCATTGAGGCCTACGTTTCGACCCAACATTCGCCCGTCACCGATCTCTATGCCCTGGAGGCGATCCGCCTGATCAGCGGCAACCTGCGTCAGGCCCTGACACATCCAGATAACCCGTCCCACCGGGAAGCCATGATGCTGGGCAGTCTGCTGGCCGGTCTGGCGTTTTCCAATGCCAGCCTGGGATTGGTGCACGCGATGGCGCATAGCCTCGGCGGTCTGCTGGATCTCGCTCACGGCGAGTGCAATGCCCTGCTGCTGGAGCATGTAGTCAACTACAACTTTGACAGCGCCCGTGAGCGCTACGTGCAGATTGGACTGACCATGGGGCTTCCCATGAAGGGCCTCAGCGCCGTCGAGCAGAAGATCCGACTGATTGCCGCCCTGGCGGCACTGCGTCGCGACGTCAACCTGGCGCATCCACTGCGCGATCTCGGGGTCGCCAGCGAGGACATCCTGGTGCTGGCCCAAAACGCGCTGCTCGATCCCTGCATCGCCACCAATCCCCGTACTCCCTCCCGGGAGGATATCGCCCAGATTTACGAATCGGCCTTGTAATGTCGCGAGCACCAGGCTGCTGCCACCGGACTGCAGCTTGTTCCGCGCGACACTTATATACCGATGAGATAAGCAAAGCGCTTTTTATTCGTTCTGAGCCATAAATCACTCAGGCATGATGCGACTAATCCGTTATGAAAGGAGTCGCACCATGAAATCATCTCTCACCGCCTTGGCACTGATCGCCACTCTGAGCAACGGTGCCGTCAATGCCGCCCAAGTTGAGCTGCTACACGTCTCCTATGATCCAACTCGCGAGCTCTATCAGGAGTACAACGGCGCCTTTGCTAAATACTGGAAAGCCCAGAGTGGCGATGAGGTCGTCATCAGCCAGTCACACGGCGGCTCAGGCAAACAGGCTCGGGCCGTCGCCGATGGTTTGGAGGCGGATGTGGTCTCGCTGGCGCTAGCCTATGATGTCAATGCCATTGCCCAGAGCGGATTGATTGCGGCCGATTGGCAGGGGCGTTTGGCCAACAACTCGGCCCCCTTCACCTCAACCGTGGTCTTTCTGGTACGCAAGGGCAACCCCAAGCAGATCAAAGATTGGGGCGATCTGACTCGGGACGACATCTCTATCATCACACCAAACCCGAAAACCTCCGGCGGCGCCCGCTGGAACTATCTGGCCGCCTGGGGTTATGCCCTGAAGAAGAGTGGCAGTGAAGCCGGCGCCAAGGAGTACATTCGCCAGCTCTACCAGCGGGTCAAGGTGCTCGACTCCGGCGCTCGGGGCGCCACCACCAGCTTTGTCGAACGAGGTCTCGGCGATGTCCTACTGGCCTGGGAAAATGAAGCCTATCTGGTGTTGAATCAACCAGGCGCACGCGACCAGTTCGAGCTGGTGACGCCATCGCTCTCCATTCTGGCCGAACCGCCGGTAGCCGTGGTCAACAAGGTGGCCCAAAAGCATGGCACCGAGGCCGTGGCCAAAGCCTATCTGGAACATCTCTACTCCCCCGAAGGGCAGATCATTGCCGGCAAGCACTACTACCGGCCGGCCGATCCCACCATAGCGGCACAATATGCCCAGCAATTTGCCAAGTTGGACCTGTTTACCGTTCAGGAGCTGGAAGGCAATTGGGACAAGGCGCAAAAGAAACACTTTGCCCGCGGTGGCATCTTCGATCAGATCTACCAACCCGGACAGTGACCCGGCACCGCCGGCCTCACCACGGCGGGCGGCAGGCACAAGGAGCCGAGCATGAGCAACATACTGATAGTTCCCGGGCTACATAATAGCGGCCCGCACCACTGGCAAAGCCTGTGGCATCAGCAGTATCCCTACTGGCAACGGGTGACCGGTCAAACTTGGGAGCGCGCCGATCTGCAAAGCTGGAGCCAGCGCGTCGCTCAGGTGCTCCGGCGCAACCGCGAGCCGATGCACCTGATTGCCCACTCATTCGGTTCACTGGCCAGCATAGTCGCCGCGGCTCAGCACCCGGACAAGATCGCCAGCCTGTTTCTGGTTGCACCCGCCGATCCGGCCAACTTTGCGATCGCCGATCGGGAGCTACCCGCTCCGCCGTCGGTTCCTGGGCTGCTGGTCGCCAGTCAGAACGACCCCTGGATGAGCCTGGAGCGAGCCCACTACTGGAGTCAGCGCTGGCAGTTGCCACTGCACAACGCGGGCGCAGTCGGCCATATCAACGCCGAGTCAGGCCACGGTCTGTGGCCCGAAGGCCAACAGCTGCTCGTGAACCTGCTACGGCACCAACAGTTTTCCCACCTCCCCCCCGAGCTCAGGGCCGCCGTCTGACGACGTTGGCCCTGCGCCTCCTTTACTGTTATCTGCTGAATATTTCAGATTTAGCCACAGATCAGACTGCGTTCAGCTGGTTCGTTACCTTTCATCACTGCCATGATCCGGTTCCACCCACTTAGCGAAAAAACAGCATAAGTAAGAGTTTTAACTTATTTGTGAGCCTTGAGCGGAATCCGCACAATCATTCCATCGATATTCGATTATTAGAAAAGGCATGGTTATGCGATTTCGTTCCTACTCAGTCCTGCCGGGCTTTGGACCCACACTCGGCTTCAGCCTGCTCTATCTAGGCTTGATGGTGCTGCTGCCCATCTCGGCGCTGGTGTTGTTCAGCGTGACCAACCTGAGCGCCGGCGAGTTTTGGCAAGTCGTCAGTTCACCGCGCGTCGTCGCCTCATTCAAGCTCAGTTTTCTCGCCGCCCTGGTAGCCGCGTTGATCAACAGCCTGTTCGGCCTGATCCTGGCCTGGATCCTGGTGCGCTATGAGTTTCCTGGACGCCGCCTCATCGACACCCTCATCGATCTGCCCTTTGCCATGCCAACCGCGGTTTCAGGGATTGCGCTGTGCGCCATCTTTGCCGGGAATGGCTGGATTGGTCAGTGGTTGAAGCCTCTTGGCATCGAGTTGACCTATAACCCGGCAGGGATCGTCATCGCCCTCACCTTCATCGGTCTGCCCTTCGTGGTGCGCACCCTGCAGCCGGTCCTCAAGGAGAGCGAACGCGAGCTCGAAGAGGCGGCGGCCAGCCTGGGCGCCAACCGCCTGCAGACCTTCATCCGCATCATCTGGCCATCCCTGGTACCCGCCCTGCTGACCGGATTTGCCCTGGCCTTCTCCCGCGCCATTGGCGAGTACGGCTCGGTGATCTTCATCGCTGGCAATCTACCGATGGTCTCGGAGATCGCTCCGCTGATGATCATGAGCCACCTGGAGGAGTATGACTACGCCGGGGCCTCGGCCATCGCCGTGGTGATGCTGAGCTTCTCATTCATCCTGTTACTGCTGATCAACAAGCTGCAAGCCTGGAGCTGGCAGCGCATCGGAGGAGTTCGCGCATGAGTCAGGAAGTGACCGTCCCCCCCATCCAGCAAGTCACCCGCGAACCGACCTGGGTGCGTTGGCTGCTGATCGCCATCGGCGTCGGCTGGTTTCTCGCCCTGTTGCTGCTGCCGCTGGCCACCATCTTCGTGCAGGCCTTCAAGCAGGGCCTCTCGGTATTCTTCGCCGCCATCAGCGAGCCGGATGCCCTCAAGGCGCTGGGGCTGACCGCCCTGGTCACCCTGCTGTCGGTGCCGCTGAATCTGGTGTTTGGCGTCTCGGCGGCTTGGGCCATCGCCCGCTTCCGTTTCCCGGGGCGTCAGCTGCTCATCACTCTGATTGACCTGCCATTTTCCGTCTCCCCGGTGGTGGCGGGTCTGATGTTCGTGCTGCTGTTTGGCAGCCGCGGCTGGTTTGGCCCCTGGCTCAGTGAGCACGACATCAAGATCATCTTCTCGACACCGGGCATCATTCTGGCTACCACCTTCATCACCCTGCCTTTCGTGGTGCGCGAGCTGCTGCCGCAGATGGAGGCCCGCGGCAGCGAGGAGGAGGAGGCGGCTCTGGTGCTTGGCGCCAGTGGCTTGCAGATGTTCTGGCGCGTCACCCTGCCCAGCATCCGCTGGAGTCTGATGTACGGCCTGCTGCTCTCCACCGCCCGAGCGGTGGGTGAATTCGGCGCCGTCTCTGTGGTCTCGGGTCATATACGCGGCCAGACCAACACGCTGCCGCTGCATATCGAGATCCTCTACAACGAGTACCAGACCAGTGCCGCCTTCGCCGTGGCGACCCTGCTGGCCCTGTTTGGCATCTTCACCCTGTTGGGTGAAACCCTGCTGGCGCGCCTGCGTGGCCCGTCCGGTCATTGATGACCCAGAATTGAATGGAAAGGTGAACAGATGAGTATTCAGGTTCAACAACTCAACAAGCACTTCAATCAGTATGCTGCGCTCGACAACATCAACCTCGATTTCAAGGATGGTGAGCTGGTCGCCCTGCTGGGCCCCTCCGGCTGCGGCAAGACCACATTGCTGCGCATCATCGCCGGTCTGGAGCAGGCCGACAGCGGACGCATCATCATCCGCGGCGACGACGCCTCGGATCTGCATGTGCGCGAGCGCAACGTCGGCTTCGTGTTCCAGCACTATGCGCTGTTCCGTCATATGACGGTGTTCGAGAACGTCGCCTTTGGCCTGCGGGTCAAACCCCGGCGCCATCGCCCCGCCGAGGCGGAGATCCGCAAGCGGGTCACCGAACTGCTGGATCTGGTACAGCTCGGCCATGTGGCCGCCCGCTTCCCCACCCAGCTCTCCGGCGGCCAGCGTCAGCGGGTCGCCCTGGCCCGCGCCTTGGCGGTGCAGCCCAAGGTGCTGCTGCTGGATGAACCCTTCGGCGCTCTGGACGCTCAGGTGCGCAAGGAGCTGCGCCGCTGGTTGCGGGAACTGCACGATGAGCTGCACGTCACCAGCCTGTTCGTCACCCACGATCAGGAGGAGGCGCTGGAGGTGGCCGACCGGGTGGTGTTGATGAACAGCGGTCGCGTCGAACAGATCGGCACTCCCGCCGAGGTGTACGACCAACCGGCGACGCCGTTCGTCCATCGCTTTCTCGGCAACGTCAACCTGTTCCACGGCCGGGTCAGCGGCCATGGCCTCGGCATCGGCGATCAGACCCTGGCCAGCACCATCCCCACCCATCTGGATCAAGGCTCGGCGGCGGTGGCCTATGTACGCCCCCATGAGCTGGAGCTGCTGCCGGAGGCCAGCCCGCAAGGTCTCAAGGCCCGGGTTGAACGGCTGCTCCCCATGGGATCGCGGATCCGGGTTGAACTGCGCGGTGAGGATGGTCTCAATGGCGCACTATTTGAGGCCGAACTGACCAAGGAGATGGTACAGTCTCTGCAACCGGGGCAGACGGTCCGCCTCTCGGCGCGCCAGTCCCAGATCTATCCGGACTACGAGATCTAACGCCAAACCGTCGGACCAGAAACAAGACAGGACAAAGACCAGCAAGGAGCCGGGCATGAATTTCCAACAACTGCGCATCATCCGGGAGGCGGCGCGTCGCGACTACAACCTGACCGAGGTCGCCAATGCGCTTTACACCTCGCAATCCGGGGTCAGCCGCCACATTCGGGAGCTGGAAGATGAGCTGGGGATTGAGCTCTTCATCCGTCACGGCAAGCGGCTGCTCGGCATGACGGAGCCCGGCAAGGAACTGCTGGTCATCGCCGAGCGGATGCTCAACGATGCCAATAACATCCGCAAACTGGCCGACACCTTCGCCAACCGGGAGAACGGCCGCCTGCACGTGGCGACCACCCACACTCAGGCCCGGTACGCCCTGCCCCGGGTGGTCAAGGAGTTCCGCACTCAATTCCCCCAGGTTCAGCTCGAGCTGAATCAGGCCGGCCCCGAAGAGATAGTGCGGCTGTTGCAAAGCGGTGACTCGGACATCGGCATCAGCAGCGAGCGACTGGATCAGGCCGACGGCATCGTCGCCTTCCCCTACTACCGCTGGCATCACAACATAGTGGTCCCCGAGCATCACCCCCTGACCCAGGAGCCCGAACTGACGCTGGAGAAGCTCGCCGCCTGGCCCATCATCACCTATCAGGAGGGGTTGACCGGCCGGGCGCGGGTCGATGAAGCCTTCGAGGCCGCCGGGCTCAGGCCGGAGATCCTGCTCACCGCCCAGGACTCCGATGTGATCAAGACCTATGTCGAGCTGGAGATGGGCGTCGGCATCCTGGCGGATATGGCTTTCAATGCTTTGCGGGACCAGGGGCTGGAGCAGCTCGATGGCAGCCACCTGTTTGCCGCCCACACCGCCTGGATCGGCCTCAAGCGCGGTCAGTTTCAACACAACTATGCGCTGCAATTCATCCAGTTGTGCAACCCGGAACTCTCGCTGAGCGACATCCAGGCGCGGATCCTCGGCCAGGAAGAGCCTCTCGACTACGAGATCTAACCAAGCCTCAGCCGAACAGGCTGACCAGCAGGGTCAACACCAGCGAACAGAAGAGATTGAGCACCAGGCCGACCCGCATCATCTGCCGCTGCGGGACCCGGCCGGTGGCAAACACCATAGCATTGGGCGGCGTCGCCACCGGCAACATGAAGGCACAGGAGGCCGCCAGGGCCACCATCACCGCCATCACCACGGGGGAGAGCCCCAGACTGCTAGCGATGGGCGCAAACAGCGGAACCATCAGAGCCGCCGTCGCGGTATTCGATGCCAGCTCGGTCAGGAAGACCACAAAGGTGGCGATCACCAGTACCACCAGCCAGCTTGGGGCGCCACCGAACAGGCTGACCATCTGCTGGGCCAAAAAGGCACTGGTGCCGCTGACCTGCAGCACGGCGGAGAGGCAGAGTCCGCCCCCGAACAGCAGCAACACTCCCCACTCGGTCTGCCGTTCGATATCGGGCCAACTGGCCACCCCGGAAGCCCCAACTGCGACTATGGCCGCCAGCGCCACCAGCGAATCAAATTGGTCGAGATTGCCCAGCAGCCGGGAGAGCGGCTGCGAGAAGATCCAGGCCAGCACGGTCACCCCAAAGATCAGCAGAGTCAGGCGCCGCATCTTGGTCCAGAGCCAGACCGGTTGCTCGTCCGCCGCATCCAGGTTAAGTCGGTGCTGCAGGTTGGGCCTGAGCAGCAGGTAGAGGATCCCCAGAGCCAGCGGCCACAGGATCAGCATCACCGGGACGCCAAATCGCATCCAGTCGAAGAACCCCAGATGGGCATAGGCGGCGGCGATTGCATTGGGCGGGCTACCCACCAGGGCCCCTATACCTCCGAGATTGGCGCTGTAGGCCACGCCAAGCAGCACGAAGGTGTGAGTATTGAGCTGCTGTTGCCGGTCGACGTCATTCAGCAGCCCCAGAGCCAGCGGCAGCATGATGGCCACAGTCGCGGTGTTGCTGATCCACATCGACAGCAGGCCGGAAGCCAGAAACAGCAACCAGACGGCGCGACTGAGCCGGCCACCCGCCAGATGGATCATGCGTAGCGCCAGATAGCTGTCGAGCTGTTGACGGTGCAGAGCGGCCGCCAGGGCAAAACCGCCAAGAAACAGATAGAGCACCGGGTTGGCGAAGTGGCTGAGCGCCTGGGGCAACGTCAAAATTTGCAAAACGACAGCACAGATCGGTACCAACAGGGCGGTCAGGGTCACCTGCAGGGTCTCGGTCAGCCATAAGAAAGCGACAAAGACCAACAGGGCGAAACCATGACTCACCGCCGTTGGCCACGGCAGCCAGAGCCACAGAGCACCAAAGAGTGCACAGGCCACACCAAACAGCGGCCATTTCACGCCAACGCTATCCATGGTTAATTCCCCGAGAGAACTGGCTCTGATCTGATCCTAGTCCCGTAGGAATGAAATGAAAATTCGCAAATCGTTCAATATTTGGCCAGCTTTATGCAGCACTGAGAGCAGCAGCAAGATCCGTCACGGAGGTGACTTATGAACACTCATTTCGCACAGCAACAACTGGTTGAAACCTGCCGTCACATCGGTGCCATCTTCACCTACGAAGAGGCCGAGGGCGAAGCCCGTGCCTGCATCATCAAGGGACAACACTGGTGGAGCCTGGTGCAGAGTACCGACGGGGATGAGAGTCTGTGGCTGGCCCAACTACACCAACTGCGCAGTAACAACTGAAATTTTAGTTGCGCATCGCAACCAAGCACCTCTATCATCGGACCACACGCCAAATCGATGAAGAGGTCATGATGGATGCCCGTAACCTGCGCGCCCTATCCCGAGAACTGGTCCGCGAACTGGGAATGTTCGCCCCTCAGTGCTGTGCCACCCCGCTCACTCCGGTCGAAGCCCACCTGTTGATCGAGTTGGAACAGGGGCCGCTAACCAACAACCAGCTGGCCGAACGGCTGCGGGTCGATAAATCCAACACCAGCCGCCCCCTGAGCCGCCTGCAGGAGCGGAACCTCATCACTCGCCAGCCCCATGACCGCGATGGCCGCAGCCAGCAGTTGTGTCTCACCCCGGCTGGGCAGGCGCTCCTGGATGAACTGCATCAGGATCTGGATCACCACAGCACCGAGGTACTCCAGCAATTGACGGCCGACGAACAGCAGTTGCTGCATCAGGGGCTGAAGCTTTATCTGCGCGGCCTGCGTCACCACCACCTGCAACAGGGGTTCACCATCCGGCCTCTGCAACTGGAGGATGAGGCGGCGATTGCCCAGGTGATCCGGGAGGTCTCCGCCGAACATGGACTCACCGCCGATAAGGGATATGGCGTCGCCGATCCCGGGCTCGATCATCTCTATCCGCTGTACCAGGGGGCAGGGCGAGCCTATTGGGTCATCACGGATCCCCAGGGGAGAATCCTCGGCGGCGGCGGCATAGCGCCATTGCAAGGTGCAAAGGAATCTGTGTGCGAATTGCAAAAGATGTACTTTTTGCCACAGCTGCGCGGTAAAGGACTTGGGCGCCGACTCATCCTCCAGGCGCTCACCTTTGCGCGGGAATCCGGTTATCAGAGCTGCTATCTGGAGACCACCGCAGTGCTCGAGCGGGCAACGCATCTGTATCAGCAGTTGGGCTTTCGCCATCTGGAGAGTCCGTTGGGCAACACGGGGCACTGTGGCTGCGAGATCCGCATGTTGTGCGATCTCTCACCCGCAGCGACGACCCTCACCCCACCGCCAGCCACACCGCCAGCAAGCTGTCGTTGTACGCCAGCCGCCTAGGCACCCTGTTCTCAGCCACAGCTATCACAAGGAATTCATGATGAAATCCAGCCTGTTCCTGCTGCTCATCCTACTCGGCAACACAGTCCAGTCGGCGATCACCATCTCTGAACACTCCGCCCTAGATCAACAGCTCGCCGCCCTTGAGCAACAACATCAGGGGCGCATTGGGGTCGCGTTATACCAACCGGACACCGGACTGAGTTATGGCTATCGCGCCGAAGAGCGCTTTCCGTTTGCCAGCACCTTCAAGGCACTACTGGCCGCCGCCGTGCTGCAGCGCAGTGAATTCGACCCTCTGTGGTTACAACAGGTCGTCCACTATCGAGCCGAGGATCTACAGAGCTATGCCCCGATCACCCGGCAACATCTGGCCCACGGCATGAGCCGGGAAGCCTTGGCTATCGCCAGCGTGCAGCATAGCGATAACACTGCGGCCAACCTGTTGCTGGATGAATTAGGAGGCCTGGACGAGTTCAATCGCTTCGTCGCCGCGCAGGGTGACCAGAAGTTCCGACTCGACCGCCATGAACCCAATCTCAACAGTGCCTTGCCTGGCGATGACCGAGACACCACAACGCCGGCCGCAATGGCCACGACGTTGAGCCGGCTGACATTAGGCAACGGTCTCGCCGCGCCGCAACGGGCTCGGTTCAATGATTGGCTCAAGGGCAATACCACAGGAGACGCCGCCATTCGCGCAGGGGTCCCTACCGGTTGGCTCGTCGGCGACAAGACCGGTGGTGGTGGTTATGGCACCACCAATGACATTGCCGTGCTATGGCCTAAAGATGGTGCCCCATGGTGTTGGCACTCTATTTCACCCAATCAAGCCCAGATGCCAAGCCTCAACAGGCGGTATTGGCCGAAGTCACCCGTCTGCTGCTCAACGCAGCCCCCTGAGCCCGTCGTTCACAACGAGGAGTCGACGGGGGTCTCGTCATCCTCGCCAATCGACCACACGGCTGCCAGATGGGCGGCCCCCAGGACGACGCCCATCAACAGCAGTACCGGAAGGATACCGCCAACCTGGTATACCAGCATCAGGGCGGCCAGCGCACTAATCGATGCGTAGGCGACGAGGGCTTTCCAAGGTCGTTTGCTCTGCATAAAAATCAGGCCTCCAGTTTAAGAGACCCAGCGTAAGAAGAAGGACCCTCAGCACGCTTGATTTTTTATGCCAACCTCATGTAATCATCACCAGATCCCGCCCTCGATGGTGAGTGCACATCGCCGTCTCACTACACCGCAAACCGAGGAAAAAACGGACAGAGGCGTTCTGAAAAAACTGAGGAATAGCCTGCTACAGCGATTGAGCCCGGCTCGCCGATCGCTTAGACTTTGCCCAGATTTGTAACCGGGATCACATGATGGATCTGTTAACGCTCATCGTAGACTTTATTCTGCACGTCGATATTCACCTGCAGGCCCTGATGAATAACTACGGCCTCTGGGTCTATGCCATTTTATTCCTGATCATCTTCAGCGAAACCGGCCTGGTGGTCACCCCGTTCCTGCCGGGCGACTCCCTGCTGTTTGCCGCGGGAGCCTTGACCGTCGGCACCGCCCTGGATGTCAACCTGCTGGCCGGCACCCTGATCCTGGCCGCCGTCCTCGGCAACCTGACCAACTACACCATTGGCCATTTCTTTGGTGAGCGACTGTTTCAAAATCCGAAATCCCGGATCTTCCGGCGCGATCATCTCGACAAGACCCAAGAGTTTTTTGCCAAGCATGGCGGCAAGACCATCATCATGACGCGCTTTTTGCCCATCGTGCGGACCTTTGCCCCCTTTGTCGCCGGTATGGGTGCCATGACCTACAAGCGGTTCATGGGCTTCAACTTCGCCGGCGGTTTCTTGTGGGTCGTCTCTTTTGTCTATGCCGGCCACTTCTTCGGCAATCTGCCGGCTATTCGCCAAAACTTCACCCTGCTCATCGTCGGCATCATCGTCATCTCGGTGTTGCCCATCGTCATCGGTGGTGTTCGTCAGCGCATGAAGCGCGCCGCGGCATAAGCCGAACCGCAGCAACGACAAGGGCGGCATATGGCCGCCCTTGTTTTATGGTTTGCAACATCACTGAACGGATGTCACATCGGAATCACTCTTCGAAGAAAGTGCCCCAGCCATCGTAGTCGACGCCATATTTTTCACACAAAGGCAGCAAACTCTCGATTTCAGCCACGATCCGGGCCGCGTCCAGCGAGCCATCCTTGCTGGCATCAAAACAGAAGATCACGGAGCCATCTTCCAGTTCCAGCTCTTCGGCATCCGTCACTTCAAAATCAGCCTTGAACAGATCGACCGCCAGCTTCTCCAGCCGATCAAAGTTGTGGCAGGCAAAATGGTGCTCAATGGTGTATTCAGACTCCGGGTTGCTGCCATCTTCCAACAACTCGTTGATGATGGAGTCCGTCTCTTCGCGCCATTCATTAATCGTGGTCATGTCGCCTCCTCGGCGTCGTGGTTACAGCCCGGCCAACTTATCGTCGGGCAGGTCCAGTTCATCGTTGTGGTTGATGCCAACGCCCCGCGCCAGCACCGTCTCGGCAATCGCCTTGGCTTCCGCCAGCGAGTGCATCACGAAGGTTCCGCACTGGTACTCGTTGAGTTCGGGAATGTCATCCTGACTCATCACGGCCAGCACATCCAGCATCGCCGCCGTCCAGGCTGCGGCAACCCGCTCTTCACTCGGCGCACCAATCAGGCTCATATAGAAACCGGTACGGCAGCCCATCGGCGAAATATCGATGATCTCGACGCCATCACCATTGAGATGGTCCCGCATAAAGCCGGCAAACAGGTGCTCGAGCGTGTGGATCCCCTTCTCGGAGAGGATCTCCTGATTCGGACGGCAGAAGCGCAGATCAAAGACGGTGATGGTGTCCTTGCCCGGGGTCTGCATGGTCTTGGCCACCCGCACCGCCGGTGCCTGCATTCGCGTATGATCGACTTTGAAACTATCTAACAGAGGCATGATCTCATTCCTGTTCGGTGGTGAAGGTTACAGGCCACATTGGCGATACTGGGCCGCGTAGCGGTAGGAGCGATTCTCCACCTTCCGCGCCGTCGTCATCAGCCAGCCCTTGCTCTTGTAGGAGCCTCGACGGTAGCCGCCCCAGCCCTCGTGATAATTCAGATATTGACGATAGGCATCCCACTTGGAGACCCCATTGATCTTCTGTGCCTTCCAGGTATACCAGCCCATGAAATCGATGGCGTCGGCAAAATCATCCCGATCAGCCCAACTGTTGCCCGTTTCGCGCTGGTAATCGGCCCAGGTTTCATCTTTGACCTGGGCAAACCCGTAGGCAGAGCTGGCGCGGCCCAGCGGAATAAACAGGAAGTAACGCATCGGTGGTTGCGCATCGTATTTGAAGCTCGACTCCTGATACATCATCGCCATCGGCACCTGGACTGGAGTACCCCATTTCTGGTTCATCG
The DNA here is from genome assembly GCA_041441555.1 of Aeromonadaceae bacterium. Classification (GTDB taxonomy): domain Bacteria; phylum Pseudomonadota; class Gammaproteobacteria; order Enterobacterales; family Aeromonadaceae; genus Pseudaeromonas. The sequence continues at coordinate 6,984 of JASDSW010000014.1, read as the reverse complement.
CCAGAGCAGCCTCATACCAGTCACTCTTCTCCCGGAAGATGGCACACAGATCTTCGGGATTACTCGGACGAGAAGTACTGGTACTACAGGCGGTCGCGAGCAACAGGCAGCTCAGAGCAAACAGATAACGCAAACCAAATTTCCTTTATCGGAGAACCATTGGGGAAACAGCCGGCCTCAGCAACGATCGGAGGCCATTAAATCGCCTCTTCGTTCTCTTCACCGGTACGAATGCGGATCACCCGCTCGACTGGGGTGACAAAGATCTTGCCATCGCCAATCTTGCCGGTGTGGGCACTCTTGGTGATCGCTTCGATGCAGCGCTCGACATCATCATCTTGCACCACCAGATCCAGTTTCACCTTCGGCAGGAAATCGACCACGTACTCGGCCCCCCGATACAGTTCTGTGTGTCCCTTCTGACGACCGAACCCTTTGACTTCCGAGACCGTCATGCCGCTGATCCCAAGGTCACCCAGGGCTTCACGGACATCGTCCAGCTTAAACGGTTTGATGATGGCTTCTATCTTCTTCATGAGGACTCCTGGCGAGATGGTGGCAAAGAGGCCCATTCAGCCCCCTTAATCCATATGCAGCAATGAATGCCGATAATGACGAGAATCATAAAGAAAAGTGCCGATGCACACCAGCAGCGCACAGCGCAAATCGAGAGGAGGAATCGGCGTCATCGACGCACCGACCTCACCACCTCATCGGATCACCGACCGCTCATCCAACTGGCGGCGACTCAGCGCAGGATAAGGGGTAATGACACCACTGAGCACCAAGGATTGCCACTGCTGTTGTTCATCCAGCCAGAGCGTCTGCACATCTACTTGCTTGAAGGCCGGCAGGTTGCCCAGATGGACGAGCGGGGGCCCATCCTGGCTGCGCCAGCTCAGTTGCAGCTGCCCTGCCTCATAGAAGCCAGGCCGCTCGCCCCCACCTTGGTTATGCGCGATATCCTGATAGGCGAACAGACCCGGCCACCGATAGACCGACTGGAAACTTCGCAACTCTTCGAGCTTACGCTGCGCCAACACCAAAGCCGCTGCATGCTGCTGGCTGTTCTGTTGGGTCCGCAACAGTTGCAGCTGCAAACCAACCAAAGCAACCGCCCCCACCATCAAAACGGCCAGCGCGACCATCACCTCAATCAGGCTCACACCTCGACAAACCTTCATCTGCGCAAACCTCCCATCCCCCAGCGAAGCAATGGCGTCACCAATCCTGCCAACTGCCGCGAACACGAACCAGACGCCGAAAAGGCGCCGACTCGAACATGCTGAGCAACCGTTCCGGAGCCGGAATGACCCGTTCGATGACACTGGGATCACTGAGACTATGCTGACTCACCAAGGCCCCGATAATCTGGGATCCGGCGGCGAGCTGAACCGTGGACAACGGCTCCGGCTCAGCGGTTTGGCGGTAGAGGATCACCACGCCATGAATGGTCAACTCAGATGCCAAGAAGAGCCCCCCGTCCCGCACCAGCAAGATGACTGGATGCTCAGCCGAACCGATCGAGCTCGGCGGTTCACAGCTTCCCACCACCAAAATCAGCCCACGGCTCTCACTCCCCAACTCGGAGCAACCCAGCAGCCGCCGTCCCGCCTGATCTTCCAGCCAGCGGATCCGCGCCCCCACCTCTCCTTGCTCGACAAATAGTTCATCCAGCTCCTGTTGGATCGCAGCCAAGGATGGAGTCCCGCCTCCCGGCAGCCCCACGCTCGGATGACCCAGTGCGGAGAGCCGCACGATTTGTTCTTCACTTAGGTTGGGAGTCAAGACCGCTAACGATGGCACCCGGTTCATGACCGGAACCCAACTGACCTGCTGGCGAATAAGGGCGCTGGCCTGGCCATCGGCGGCTTCTCCTCGCGCCGTCAACTCCAGCACCCGCGGTTTGCCACCGGGCGATGGCAATCGTCGCCAGCTCACCCCGGCCGCAAGGCTCACACCTGGCGCCGGCTCATCCGCCTGTTCCGCCAGGGTTGCCAGCGCCATCCCCAGTCGCGCCTCGGCATCCATTTCAGCCTGATGCAACACCAACTCGCCCTGTCCAATTTGCAATTCGGCGTGTAGCAACGCACTGGTCAATAAACTCAGGGATGCCAATAGCAACAGCAGGAGAGCGACTAGGCTCAGGGTCGCAAAACCCAAGGCGCTACCAATTGCGCAGTTGCATGTATCGCGCATCGTGCACCTCCTGCTGGGGACGTCGGGGATCCTGCGCCGTCACCTGCATCGATAACAGATTGCTCGCCGCATCAACCCGCGACAGGGCAAATGCGGTGATCTGCAGTTGCCCGTCGGTCATATCCTGCCAGCCCGAGGAGCGGCAGGCGACCTCAGGATCCGCGGGTGGGAGCAACCAGCTTCGCACCTCCAGGCGTTGCCGAATCGGATTGAACCGATAGCCGCGCAACTCCTGCTCCCCCGCAAGGACGCCATCCTCGTCCATGTCCATGCCCATCAGGACGCAGCGCGTCGACCAGTAGAGTCCTGGCCAGGACGAGGAGGTCGTCGGAGAGGTTGCAGGCGCATAACCGGCGCGTCGCACATCCCGCTCGATAGAATCCAGTAAAAATTGCAGTCCTTGCTGCAGATGGATCCGGGCCATGAGGCTCTCATCGGTGCGCAACAGCGCCATGTACAGGCTGGTGATACACAGCACCACCCCCAGTCCTGCGACCATGGCGACCATCAGCTCAACCAGGGAGAAGCCGCGCTCTGTTCGTCTCAGCATGGTGCGACTCCGGCCATGCTCGTCGTTTCCGGACTACAGATCCGCAGGCGACCATAGCCACTGCTGCGAACCATCAATTGCTGAGAGCCGGCGCGCAACAGCACGTGTCCCGCCGCCAGGCCACCCCGTCGACGCTGGATCCCCATCTCGCTCCCGCGATAGGTCACCTCGGCCAATGCCACCAGAGGAAACTCGGAGCGGCCCAAACCACGGCTCTTGCCATCGGCGTCGATATCACACAGGCCATCACAGCCGGAGCACTCTTGATCCGTGCGGTCCGTGATTCGATAGCACCAGTTTTCCTCGACGAAGAAATAGACGTTGAGCGCATCCGAGCCCAAACGCAGGGCATCCATCCTCGCCTGCTGAATATCACTGTAGAGACGACTGGCCGCCGCGCTCAATTGCCCAGCAGCCCGTTGCTGGTAAAAGACCGGAGCAGTCATCCCCAACAAGATGACCATCACCGCCATGGCTGTCAGCAACTCCAACAGGGTGAATCCAGGATTGTTCTCTCTCACTATGCCTCCCAGGGGCGCCGCCCTCACCAAACGAGTCATAGAGATAGAAAGCAACGGAGAACTCAGCAATGGCCACATCTAGCAGAGGAACCACGCTCTTTGAAATGATGATCACCCTGCTGATGGTGGCCATCCTGGCAACTGTCGGCTATCCCAGCTTCAGTAGCTACCTAAGGCTCAGCCGCCGCGTCCAGGCACAAACCGACCTGCTGCGCCTGCAGCTGCGCCAGGAGGAGTATCACCTCAAGCACGGCGTCTATGCCCCATCGCTCAGTGAATTGACGAGTCTCACCAATCCTCATTACGACTACCGGCTGCAAGGGGGGGCCCATGACTATCGCATCACAGCCACGGCGCAAGCATCCGGCAGTCAGCAAGAGGATCGCGGATGCACCACGATGGAGCTGGATCGACAGCGACACCAGCAACCGGCCGACTGCTGGTAACTTGAGATAAACATTTGATATACAAGCCATTAAAAATCAACCACTCGTCGAGAATCTCTACTCATATCGAGCAAAAAATAATAATGCCACTGCTGGATGGCTTGCTCATCCATCCAGACGGTCAACGAACCACGTTGCACCAAGGCTTGGTTGTACTGTTTCCAGTTGCTGATCTTGTGCTTGGACTTGCCCATCTGGCGCTCCCGGTGGTGAACCTAAGAGATCAGATCACCAAACTGCGAGATAGTTCCCTGATTTGAGCAACAACGCCGGGTATAAGTAGTATTCGCAATACTACGGACAGCAGAGAACCTGTCGCCACCAAGAGTGAGTCTGGAGTACCCAAGGATGAAGCCAACATCGCAGCAAACCGGGCGTGAGCGGGAGTTTTCCCGGCAGCACAATTTGATTTCCACCACGGACAGCCAAAGCCGCATTCTTTATGCCAATGAGCACTTTTGCCAGGTTGCCGGCTACAGTGCCGAGCAGTTGGAGGGAGAGTTCCACAATCTGGTCCGCCATCCCGACATGCCCAAGGCGGCCTTTGCCGATATGTGGCTACACCTCAAGGCCAAGAAGAGTTGGATGGGACTGGTCAAAAATCGATCCAGTAACGGCGACCACTACTGGGTCAACGCCTATGTCACTCCCATTCTGGATGCCCAAGGCAATCTGGTTGAGTATCAATCGGTTCGTACCGCACCGTCCCGCGAGGATATCGGCCGCGCTGAACGCTTTTATCAGCGGCTGAATCTCGGCCGCCTACCCAGTGCCCTGCGCCATCGCTGGCCCGGTGTCCGGGCGCAGAGCAAGCTGCTGCAGCTGACCAACCTGGTTCTCGTCCTGGCCGGATTGTTCCACCCCTCCCTGTTTCTCGCTGCAGCGGCGGTGACAGGTCTGCTGTTGCTGTGGGTGCACACCAGCTGGTGGAGCCAGCGCCTGCACCGCCTGGATAGCATGGCGCGCGAACAGATGCTCAGCGATGTCACCCGCGTACTCTACACCGGGCGCAACGATGAATTGGCAGCCATCGAATTATTGTTGCGGATGCGTCAGGCCGAGCTGCGCGCCATCGTGGGACGCGCCGGCGATACCAGCGACACCATCTTGCAGGCCGCTGAAGCCGACGTCGCCAATATTCAGGCTATCACCCAAAATCTCGAACAGCAGCAGGCGGAAACCGAACAACTGGCGACAGCCATCGACGAGATGAGCCGCTCGATCCATGAGGTAGCCCACAATGCGGCGTCGACCTCCGATCTGGTGGCCACCGTGATGGGAAATGCGAACGAGGGTCGCCAAAGCGTCGACCAGACCATCTCGGCGGTTAATGAGTTACACGATGAACTGACCGAGACGACGCGCATCATCGGTCAGCTGGCAGAGAGCAGCCAGCAGATCGAGAAGATCCTGGAGGTCATCAGTTCGATCGCCGATCAGACCAACCTGTTGGCCCTCAATGCCGCCATTGAGGCCGCCCGCGCCGGGGAACATGGCCGCGGCTTTGCGGTCGTCGCCGATGAAATCCGCTCACTGGCCTTGAAGACACGCAGTTCCACCGCCGAAATTCAGCAGATGATCCATGGCTTACAGGCCACCGCCGACAACGCCTCCAGGACCATGGAAGCGGGCCGCGTCGGATCTGCCACCTGTCGCGACCGGGCAGCACAAACCGGCGAGCAGTTGCATCACATGCAGCAGATGCTGGAGCGGGTCACCGACGCCAGCCATCAGATTGCCGTCGCCGTGGAGGAGCAGGCCTGCGTCACTGACGAGGTGAACCGCAACATTCACAACATCAAACAATTGGCCGATACCAACACCGAGAAAAGCCATAGCGCCGTCAACCGCATTGGTCTACTCGTTGAGCGACTGCAAGCCCTGAGCCGCTTGATCCAACAATTCCAACGCTAAACGACCACTGGTTTATGGCATGGCCTTTGCTTGAATGAGTCTAGTACTCGCAACGTCAAGGGCCATACCCATGAAATATTGGAATACACACTTCAGCCAATTTCAGGCATTCAACTGGTTGATGGTCTGGCTCCTGCTGTGTAGCAGCGCCATCTTGGTCTTCCCGGCCGATAAGTTAGGGCCAGCCGCCGCCGAGTGGCTGCATGCCTGCAGCCTCTACCTGTGGCTCGGCATTCTGGTCTCCGGCTCCTACTTTCTCAGCCAGTTACTCCTCATCGCGATTGATCTGACTCGGGCCATCTATCAGGAGCATCAGCAACGCGACAAGTTGCAGCAGATGATCCGTTGCCTGGATTTCAGTGAACGGGCAGTACTGCGGGAGTTTGTGCTGCAGCGCAAGAGCGTCATCAAATTGCCAGTCACCGAACCGGCCGTCAAAAATTTGTTAGAAGCCGGCGTCCTGACCTATGCCTATGGTCAGCCATTTTCGGAAGATGACATCATGATCAAGGCGCTGATGATCGCGCTCCCCGCGCGTCCGCTGATTACCTACAAGGTGCTGGGATTGAGCAAGGGGAAGATGAGCGAGGAACAGATCGGACAAATCATCAGTGCCAGACCCAAATTTGCCAGTAAGGGTGCCAGCCGCTAAGCAACTGATGGCCAGCCAGGAAGAAACAAGGCCGGTTTCATCACCGGCCTTGGTCGTTTAAGCGGTCCGATCCTTCAGATACCCCGAGTAGTCCGGAATTTCCGTCGAAAATTTCTGGTTCATATGGGGGCAGTCCATCAGAAAATCAGCCGTCGCTTCATTGGTCGCCATCGGAATATTCCAGACGGCAGCCAGGCGCAACAGCGCCTTCACATCGGGATCATGGGGAACGGCATTGAGCGGATCCCAAAAGAAGATCAGCACATCAATCTTGCCTTCGGCAATCATGGCGCCCAACTGCTGATCGCCTCCCATGGGGCCAGAAAACAGGCAGGTGATCGGTAACCCTGCCTCGCGGCTCAAAATAGTCCCAGTGGTCCCCGTGGCATAGAGATGGTGCAACTTCAATTGCTCTGAACGGACCTTGACCCAACGGACGAGATCCATCTTCTTGTTATCATGAGCGACCAAAGCGACACGCTTATGGGCGGCCATCTCACGACTCACCGTTGCTTGCATGAAACACTCCTTTTGAAAACGTTCACACCTAGTTACCAGATCCAGGTAACAAAGCCAACTCATTGCGCCAAGTAAAAGAAAAAGGGCGACCGAAGTCGCCCCTTTTTCTGCATGCGCAGTTAGTCGATATTACTCGATAACCTTGGCAACAACGCCGGCGCCTACAGTACGGCCACCTTCACG
>JASDSW010000013.1:0-31148 GCA_041441555.1 Aeromonadaceae bacterium | reverse complement strand
TCCGAAGAGTGTCTGCCTTGCCGTGTCAGCGAGGCGGCATTATAGGGAGTTCGAATGATCGCGCAACCGCGAATCTTAAAAATATCGATAAATGGCTTTCGTTCGCTCACCTTATGAACAAGCCGGGTGTTTTGTGAGCAAAAATTACCTTCCCGATCGGTAACCGCAACGCTAGCCGGCCGCGGTTACCAACACCCACTCTCATTTCAGGCACTGACGGCACTCAGCGCAGGACAAATTTATCGTCTTGCAGATCCAGTACCAGAGTTTTGGCCAGCGAAGCTTTGCCCGAGAGGATCGCCTGCGCCAGCGGATTCTCAACCTCCTGCTGGATAGCTCGTTTAAGCGGTCGAGCACCAAATACGGGATCGAAGCCTACGGCCGCTAGGTGAGACAACAGCGCATCCCGCAACTCTACCTTGTATCCCATGCCTTCGAGACGCTTGAGCAAGCCGCCCAGCTGGATCCGGGCGATCGACTCGATGTGCTCACGACTGAGCGGATGGAACACCACGGTCTCATCGATGCGATTGAGAAACTCCGGACGGAAGCTGTGGGACAGCACATCCAGAACCATGAGTTTCATCTCATCATAGGTCGAAGAGCCATGCTGCTCCTGAATCAGGTCAGAGCCCAGATTCGAGGTCATGATGACCACGGCATTACGGAAATCGACCGTTCGCCCCTGACCATCCGTTAGACGGCCATCATCGAGCACCTGCAATAGGATGTTGAAGACATCCGGATGCGCCTTCTCCACTTCATCCAACAGGATGACGGAGTAGGGCTTGCGACGCACCGCCTCGGTCAGATAGCCCCCCTCTTCGTAGCCCACATATCCCGGCGGAGCACCGACCAAACGCGCCACACTGTGCTTCTCCATAAACTCGGACATATCGATGCGCACCATCGCATCCTGACTATCGAACAGATACTCGGCCAATGCTTTGCACAGCTCGGTCTTGCCGACCCCGGTCGGACCGAGAAAGAGAAAGGAACCAATCGGCCGCATCGGATCCGACAATCCGGCTCGACTGCGACGAATTGCGTTGGCCACGGCGTCGACAGCTTCGTTCTGACCAATGACCCGGGTGTGCAACTGCTCCTCCATCCGCAGCAGCTTTTCTTTTTCGCTCTCCAGCATGCGGGCCACCGGAATACCGGTCCAGCGCGCCAAGACTTCAGCAATCTCGGCATCCGTGACCCGATTGCGCAATAGCTTCTCATCGTGCATCTCGGCCTGAGAGGCCAGATCCAGTTGTTTTTCCAATTCCGGGATCCGTCCGTAACGCAGCTCGGACATCCGTCCCAGATCCTGAGCCCGGCTGGCCACCTCAAACTGCTGCCGTGCCTTTTCCAGTTCCGCCTTGATGTGCTGAGTTCCGGCCAGCGAGGCTTTTTCCGCCTTCCACACCTCTTCGAGTTCGTTGTACTCGCTGTCCTTCTCTTTGATCTCCTTGTTGATCAGCTCGAGACGCTGCACGCTGGCAGCATCAGACTCCTTCATTAGGGCTTGTTGTTCCATCTTCAATTGGATAATGCGCCGCTCGAGCCGATCCAGTTGTTCCGGTTTGGAGTCAATCTGCAGCCGGATGCTGGCCGCCGCCTCGTCAATCAGATCGATGGCTTTATCCGGCAACTGGCGATCCGAGATATAGCGGTGCGAGAGGGTGGCCGCCGCGACGATCGCCGGATCGGTGATCTGCACATGGTGGTGCAGTTCATAGCGCTCCTTGAGACCCCGCAGGATGGCGATGGTATCTTCGACACTCGGCTCCTCGATAAGCACCTTCTGGAAGCGACGTTCGAGGGCTGCATCCTTCTCGATGTATTGTCGGTACTCATCCAGGGTAGTCGCGCCGACGCAGTGCAACTCGCCACGAGCCAAGGCTGGCTTCAACATGTTGCCCGCGTCCATGGCTCCATCGGCCTTGCCGGCCCCCACCATGGTGTGCAGCTCATCAATGAAGAGGATCACATTGCCCTCCTCCTTGGCCAGTTCACTCAGCACCGCCTTGAGCCGCTCTTCAAATTCACCACGGTATTTGGCGCCCGCCACCAAAGAACCCATATCGAGGGAGAGCACCCGCTTGTTCTTCAGCCCCTCGGGAACCTCGCCATTGATGATGCGCTGCGCCAGCCCCTCGGCGATCGCCGTCTTACCGACCCCCGGCTCACCGATGAGCACTGGATTATTCTTGGTCCGTCGCTGCAAGACCTGGATGGTGCGCCGTATCTCATCATCGCGCCCGATGACCGGATCCAGCTTGCCGCGCTCGGCCCGCTCGGTCAGATCGATGGTGTATTTTTCCAGAGCCTGGCGTTTCTCTTCCGCCTCGGCATCGTCGACCTTGTTGCCGCCACGCACCTGCTCGATGGCCTTCTCCAGCTTCTCTTTGGTCAGACCGCAGGCCCGCAGAATATCACCCAACTGACCTCGATCCTCGAGACCTGCCAAGACGAACATTTCCGAGGAGATGAACTTGTCCTGCCGCTGCTGGGCATACTTGTCGCACAGATTCAGCACCCGCCCCAGTTGGGGAGAGAGCTGTACATCGCCGTCGACACCGCTGACTTTCGGCAGACGATCCAGCTCTTGGGTCAGACGATTGCGCAGTGTGGTGACATCCGTCCCGGCCAGGGTCAGCAACGGACGAATGGAGCCCCCTTCCTGATTCAGCAGGGCCAACATCAGGTGCAGGGGTTCGATGAATTGATGATCGCGACCCAATGCCAGCGACTGGGCATCGGAGATCGCGACTTGAAACTTGCTGGTGAGACGATCCAGACGCATTTCGCTCTCCCTTCTTCTATAACAACGCGGCTCATCGAGCTGATGAGCCGACCTTGCTATACAAGATGGGGGTTATTAGCGTGGATTCAAGTTGGCTTGTTCAATTTTGCGCCATCAGCCAGATCAGGCCACTCATGCGCCCGGTTTGACCATCACGACGATAAGAGTAGAAACGGCTTGGATCGCTGAAGGTGCAGTGTTGCCCCCCATAGATCTGCGTCACACCGACGCCATTTAGCCGTTGACGCGCCAGACGGTAGAGATCGGCCAGCCATTTTCCCCTCGATGCGCCGGGGACAAAAGCCTCGGCCGCTGCCGGATCCTGGGCGACAAACGCCGACCACACCTCATCGCCAACCTCAAAGGCCAGCGGGCCGATGGCAGGACCCAGCCAGGCCAGGATCTCGGAAGCTGGTACCCCCATGGCTGCCACCGTCTGCTCCAACACCCCCTCGCACAGACCGCGCCAACCGGCATGGGCCGTGGCCACCACGCTCCCGGCGCGATCGCAGAACAGCACCGGCAGACAATCGGCCGTCATCACGGTCAGCGGTACGCCGGAAAGTCGGGTCACAGCCGCATCGGCCTGCGGAGGAATCGCAGGTTGCGCCTCGGCCGCCTCGCGCACCGGATAGACTTTGGCGCCATGAACCTGAGTCAACCAGATGGGCTCCTGTGTCAGTTGCAGTTGTGCGCGCAGCTGCCGACGGTTCTCGGCGACGCGCTGCGGATCATCGTCGACATGAGCCCCCAGATTGAGCCCGGCAAAGACGCCATCACTGACGCCCCCCTGACGGCTGGTGAAGCAAGCCTGCACCCGAGCCGGCGCCGGCCAGTCAGGACGGATCAGATCCATACCAGATCATCCGGGTTGGCCGCGGTATCGGCGCGCAGCACCTCGATCAGATCGACCATGTCCTGGGGGATCGGCGAGTGCCACTCCATCAGCTCGCAGGTGACCGGATGGGCCAGACGCAGCATGGTGGCGTGCAGCGCCTGACGGCGGAAGCCGCGCAGCGCCGCGGTAAACTCGGGAGTCGCGTTGCGGATCGGCCGCAAGCGACCACCATAAACCGGGTCGCCGACCAGCGGGTGCTTGACATAGGCCATATGCACCCGGATCTGGTGGGTACGCCCCGTCTCCAGACGCAGACGCAGGCGGGTGTGGGCCCGGAACTTCTCCATCACCCGATAGTGAGTCACCGCCGGCTTGCCGGTCGGCGTCACCGCCATGTGGGTTCGTAGGTTGGCATGACGGCCAATGGGTTCATCGACCGTGCCACCAGCGGTCATGTGACCGACGGCGATAGCCTCGTACTCCCGGGTGATGTCGCGACGCTGCAACGCCTCGACCAGATGGGTCTGGGCTGGAATGGTCTTGGCGACCACCATCAGCCCCGTGGTGTCCTTGTCCAGACGATGGACGATACCTGCCCGCGGCACCTCGGCAATTTCCGGGTACCGGTGCAGCAGGGCATTGAGCACGGTGCCATCCGGGGTTCCAGCCCCCGGATGGACGACTAGGCCGGCTGGCTTGTCAATCACCAGGATGTCGTCATCTTCGTAGACGATGTTGAGCTCGATATCCTGCGCCTTCCAGCGCGTCTCCTCGGCCATTTCGGCGTTGATCAGCACCTGCTGACCGGCCATGACGCGTTCCCGCGGCAGGTTGACGACCTTGCCATCCAGCTGGACCTTGTCGTCCAGGATCCACTCCTTGATCCGGGTTCTGGAGTAATCCGGGAACAGATCAGACAGCGCCTGATCCAGGCGCTTGCCGTAATGGCGCTCCTCAAATACCCCGGTTAATTCGATTGCTTGGCTCATGGAAGATCTCTAGGTTTGGATAGGCAATTGGCGCATTCTATCTTTTCTTTTGCCTGAGCTTAACGGATACTTCTGCAATTCTGGCAAACTGGATCCCATCTGCATGCTCAAGAAGTCTCACTTGCTGCTCCCTCTGACCCTGATCCTGGCACTGGTGGCCGGTTGTTCATCGACCGACAAAGAAAAAGTTCCGGACGAGCCGCCTGAGAAACTGTTCCAGCAGGCCCAGGAAAAATTGGATAACAGCGATTACACCAAGGCCATCGAATTGCTGGAGGCGCTAGACTCCCGTTATCCCTTCGGTGCCTACTCCGCCCAGGTGCAGCTGGATCTGATTTACGCCTACTACAAGGACAGCGACACGGCCCACGCCATCGCCAACATCGACCGCTTCCTGCGCCTGAATCCGACCCACAAGGATGTCGACTACGTCTATTACATGCGTGGTTTGACCAACATGCAGGCCGATTACAACTTCTTTCATCACACCTTTGGCATCGACCGTGCCGATCGCGATCCCAACTATGCCCGCCAGGCCTTTCGTGATTTCAAGACGGTGCTGACCCGCTTCCCGGAGAGCAAATACGCCGCCGATGCGCGGGCCCGCATGATCAGCCTCAAGGATCGACTGGCTAGATATGATCTGGCGGTAGCCGACTACTACTGGCGCCGCGGAGCCTGGATTGCTGCCGCCAACCGCGGCAAGGATATCGTGGAAAACTACACAGATACCGATGCCGTCGAGCCGGCGCTCGAGATCATGGTCAAGAGTTACGAGAAGCTTTCGCTGACCGATATGGCCAGCCATGCCCGTCAGGCCCTGGCCGCCAACTTCCCGGACAACGACCTGCTCAAACGCTGAGTGCCGCTCCGCACGCACGCAAATGACAACGCCGACTTCAAGTCGGCGTTGTTGTCTCTGCCGGTTCGCTAAATCGAACCTTGTGATCACTCAGTGCGATAGATAGCTCTCGAGGAACGCATCGAAGCTCAGATGGTCGGTCGCTTCCAGCTCCTGCTGCTTGGCCAGCGACGCATGAGCCTCATCGGCAAAGTAGGCTCCATCCCAGAAGGTCAACTCCTCGCCTCGCAACTGCTGGCGGTAACGTTCGGCCAGTTCGCGCCCATAGACACCGTTATCCAGATCGAGGCTGACCAGATGATCCAGCAAACGCGCCGAGAGGGTCTGGGTCGGATCGTGCAGCTTCTCCTTCTGCGCCTGCAGAGCTATCTGGTAGTGGACCCGGCCATAGGCCCGATCCAGCAGCTGAGCCACCTGGGCCAGTTCATCAAACAGCCGATCGCCCCACTCGCGCAGGCTCAGCTCTCCCGATCCCGCTTGCAGCATCAGACCCGGACGTCGTCCTTCGAGCACCACCTGAGTCAGGTTGTGTCGATTGCGCCGGATCTCATCCTCCGTCAAGGGGGCCGAGGGTTTGAGCAGGCACCAGACCAGGAAGAGATCGAGGAAGCGTAGTTGCTGAATGTCGACCCCCAACGGCGTGAACGGGTTGATATCCAGAGTCCGCAACTCGATATACTCGATGCCCCGGTGCTCCAGCGCGGTCAGCGTCCGTTCACCGGCGCGCGGGGCCCGTTTCGGCCGGATCGGCGCGTAGAGCTCGTTTTCCAGCTGCAGTATGTTGTCATTGAGCTGTCGATAGTTGCCATCCACCTTGACGCCGAGCGCACTGAACTCGTCGGATTTGGTGCGCAAGGCACGACGGACGCTCATCAGATAGCTGTCGAGATTGTCGTGATTGATGCCGAGGCTGGCCTGGGCCTTGTTGGTATACCCCAGATCCGAGAGGCGCAGCGAAGTGGCATAGGGCAGATAGAGAGTCCCCCGGCCCAGTTTCTGGAACGGTAAGCCGGTCTCCCGCCCCTGCAGGAACGAGCCGCAGAGTGCCGGTGAGGCGCCGAACAGGTAGGGAATCAGCCAGCCGAAGCGATAGACGTTACGGATGAGCCCCATGTAGCCATCGGAGATGAAGCGCTTGCACTGACAGCGCACGCCCCGCACCTCCTGCCACTCGCTCCAGAAGCTATCCGGCATCGAGAAGTTGTAGTGCACCCCGGCGATCACCTGCATCAGGCTGCCATATCGATGGTGCAACCCCTCCCGATAGAGGGTCTTCATGCGACCCAGATTGGAGTTGCCATACTGGGCCAGCCGGATGCTCTCCTCGCCGCCGATGAAACAGGGCATCGACATCGGCCACAACCGCTCCTCCCCCAGATGTTGCACCGCATAACGGTGAATATCCGCCAACTGCGACAGTAGGGTATCCATGGAATCCGAGGCCGGGGTGATGAACTCCATCAGGCTCTCGGCATAGTCGGTGGTGATGTTGGGATGGGTCAGCGCCGCCCCCAGCACCCGCGGGTGGTCACTCTGGGCCAGCCGTCCCTCCGGCGTGATGCGCAACCCCTCGCGCTCGATGCCCCGACGAATACCACGGACCGAACCGATGCGCTCGGGCGTATTGAGCTGCTCGAGCATGTCGGTCAATGAGACTTCAGCTTTCATACCTATCCTTAACTGGTGCATGTACCCACGTTAGCCCTGCGTCGCACCTGGTGCTGAGTAACGGTACAGGGGAAGATTGAGTGCCTTGAGCGGTTTTTCAAGTCGCTTGGCATCACCGACCACGACAATGATCATCTGATCCTGGTTCAGCCAACGCATGGCCTGCTGCCGCAGCTGTAGCTGACTGACCGCCGCCACCTTGGCCTGCTGAGTCAGGACGTAATCGGCGCTGTTTTTGTTGATGGCCATATCCAGCAGGAAATTGGCCTTCTGCCCCAGGGTTTCATAGGAGAGCGCATCCTGCCGCAAGAAGGCCGACTTCAGATAAGCCAACTCCTTGCCATTCGGGCCGCTGTGCCGATACTCCCCCATCACCCGCAGCAACTGGCGCAGGGCATCGACCGTCGCCTCGCCGCGCACATCACTTCGGCAGACAAACTCGCCGGTATCCCAATTACCAGTAAAGCCACAGCTGGCCCCATAGGTGTAACCCTTCTGCTCGCGCAGAGTTTGATTCAGGCGGCTGTTGAAGTTGCCGGCAAAATTGAAGTTCATCAGGTTGGCCAGCAGGTAATCACCCGTGGCGTCATAGGGCAGAGCGCGGCGCCCAACCCGCAGCATGGACTGCACGGCCCCCGGGTAATCCACCAGATAGATACCGGGCTTTGCCTCAGGCTCGCTGGGTTTGAGACTCGGCAAGTTCTGCGCCTCCCCCTTGCGCTGAGCCAGGAAAGCCAGTTGAGGCAACAGCCGTTGCTGGGTGATGTCGCCCACAGCGACCACCACGCCCCCAGCAGGGAAGTAGTAGCGCTGATAGTAGGCCTGCACCTGTTTTAGCGTCAGGCGCTCCAGGGTCGCCGCATAGCCACCATCCGGCTGAGAGAGGGGTGAGGATGCACCATAGACCTGACGATAAAAGGCATCTTCGGCTAGCTGCCCGGGCTCTTGCTCCCCTTGCCGCAAGGATTGCAGCCTCTGGTTCTTGATGCGAACGAAATCACTTTCGCGCAGGGCTGGGGTATTGAGCAACTCCTCGACCAGTGTCAGGGTCTGCGGCAAATTCTCCGCCAATGAGCTGATGGTGATGAGGGTGTTGTAATTCCCGGCACCGATGGAGATGGAGGAGCCCAGACGCTGCAACTCTTCGCTCAACTGCTCACCACTGAGGCGCTGTGTCCCCTGGCGTACCAGCAGGGCGGTGAGATTGGCCAATCCGGCCTCCTGGGGGGACTCCACCCGGCGCCCACCCGGCAGGGTGATCGTCAGGGTGACCGCCGGGATCTCGCTATTGCGACTGCCCCACACCTCAATCCGATCGGTCAGCTTCGCCTTCCACAGGGGAGGAACGGCTCGCACCAGAGCCGGCCCACTCTGCGGCATCCGACTGCGATCGAAATTGTCGACCACGGTCCGCAGCGCCGGTGCCGCTTCCTGCCGGTAGGGCACCAGCTTGCGCTCGGCCGGTTGATAATCCGGCTGGGCAAGCTGCCACTGACGCTGCCCCTTGGGAATGACGCTCAGCCAGAGGGCTGGTTGATGGGCGATGTGCTCCTGATAGGCGTGTAGCACCTGCCCCGCCGTCACCTGGTTGAGTCGTTGCATGCTGTGCAGGGCGGCATTGGGATCGCCAAACAGCACCTGACCAAAGGCCAACTGGTTGACCTTATTCTCGACACTCTCGCGTCCCCAAATCGTGTCGGCGCGCACTATGCCTTTGATGCGGGCCAGATCGGCGGCGGTGATCCCCTGCTGCGCAAACCCCGCCAGCAACTGCTGCGCCTGTTCGGCCAACGGCTTCAACGAGGTGAGTTTTTGCGGGTTCGGTTGCAACATCAGCTGCAAGTTACAGTTGAGTTCCGAGCACTCAAACGAGGCGCTCGCATCCAGAGCCAGGCCCGGCTTGACCAACTGCTGATAGAAGATCGAGTTCTTCGAGCCGGCCAGCTTGTCGGCGAAGATATCCAGCGCCGCTTCGGCCTCGGAGCCCGGAACGACGGCGGTCGGGTAGGTGACCAGCAACAGCGGCAACTGGATGTTGTCCTCATAGGTCACATGACGCGGCCGCTCGAGAGCCACCGGCTGCAGGGGGGGCTTACTCACCGCCGGTCCCGCCGGAATGGAGGCAAAGTAGCGTTCAACCCAAGCCAGCGCCTGCTCCGGCTTGAAGTCACCGCCGATGGTCAAAGTCGCGTTATTCGGGCCATACCAGCGCAGGAAGAAGCGCTTGAGATCGTTGACATCCACCCGATTGAGATCGTCGATATAACCGATGGGCTGCCAGGAGTAGGGGTGATCGCGTGGATAGAGAGATTCGCCCAATACCTCACTCACCCGGCCATAGGGTTGGTTATCCACGGTCTGACCCCGTTCGTTCTTGACCGTGTCACGCTGGATCTCAAACTTCTTCTGGCTCACAGCATCGAGCAGAAAGCCCATGCGATCCGACTCCAGCCACAACACCTTCTCCAGTTCGTTGGCCGGAACCGACTCGAAGTAATGGGTAATATCCTGCCCGGTCATCCCATTCAACGAGCCTCCCGCCTCTTCGATCATCTTGTAGTGCTGCTGAGCGGCCACATGCTTGGAGCCTTGGAACATCATGTGTTCGAAGAAGTGGGCAAAACCCGTCATCCCCTGCACCTCGCGCGCGGAGCCCACATGGTAAGTCACGTTGACGTGCACCAACGGATCCGAGTGGTCTGGATGCAGGATCACCGTCAGACCATTCTCCAGACGATACATCTGATAGGGGATGGCCAACGAGTCTGGTTTGGCGACCTGTTCGGCGATCAACCGAGGCGCCGCCCCGCTTGCCGACGCAAACAGGAAGGGAGAGAGAATCAACAACAGGCCTCGCAGGGCCGATAGGGAACGCATCACGACAACCTCTCGATGCACAACATTAAACCAGGAGATCACTCAGCAGGATCACCAGCAGATAACGGGCCGTCTTGCCGAGCAGAATCAGCAGCGACGACCACCAGAACGACCAGCGCAACCAGCCGGCCAACAGACAGAGCGGATCACCAACCACCGGCACCCAGGCCAGCAGCAGCGACCAGTAGCCATGGCGCTGCAACCAGGTGAAGGCCCGTTGATGGCCCGCTTCTGACCAGGCGTGCGCCGGACGGTAGCAAGCCAACCAGTAGCCCATGCCCCAGCTGGTCATCGAGCCCAGCACATTGCCGACGACGGCGAGCAGCAGCCACCAGAGCCAACGCTCAGGCGCCTGATGCAACAGGGCCCCCAACGCCAGCTCGGAACTGCCCGGCAACAGGGTCGCCGAACTGTAAGCGCTCACCAACAGCCCCCAGCTTTGCCACTCCAACCCCATCAATCCAGTACCATGTCCATCATCAAATCATCCAGCCCAGCGCTCAACCACCCAACCGATCACACAGCGTGATCCACCCTCCGGCGTTCCGCTGCGCAACCGGATAGAATCCAGAGACGATAGTTTTCGAGGATACAAGGGGTTACCGACCATGACCAGACTCTTTCTCGTACCCCTGGTGCTGGCGTTGCTGTGGCTCATCGTCCTGCTCTGGCTGCGAGTTCCATTACGCCAAGGCGCCAAGGGCTTCTACTGGATCATCGGTCTGGGCGGCGGCATGGCCGCCGTGTTGACCCTGCTGATGTGGCTGACCCGTTAGTCAGCGGCCACTTACCAGTAGTTCTCCATGCAGATCTCTCCTGGCTCGCGGCGCAGATGCTTGCGAAAACCTCGCGCCTGCAGCACCACCAGGGTATCCCGCACCATGGCCGGATTGCCGCACAGAGCGATCCGGCTGGTTGCCAGGTTCAGCGCCAACCCAAGATGAGCCTCCAGCCGACCATCGACGATGGCCTCGGGGATCCGGCCCGCCACCCCGACCGGCCAGGGCTCGCGGGTGACAAAGGGGACATAGTGCAGACGATTTGGCCAACGCGCCTGTAACTCGGCGATCAGTTGCTGATAGCTGAGTTCACTCCCCTGGCGCACACCGTGGGCCAGTACCAATTGCTCGAAGTGCGCAAACACCGCCCCCTCCGCCAGCAGTGACAAGAAGGGGCCGATGGCGGTGCCGGTGGACAACATCCACAGCTCGCGCCCGGCCGGCAGCTCGTCCAGGGTGAGGAAACCGCTGGCCTGGCGCGCCAGCCACAGGCCAGCGCCCACCACCAACCGCTGCAGATGCGGCGTCAATCGTCCCTGAGGAATAGAGACGATGTAGAACTCGTGATACCCCACCCCGGGCGGGTTGACGAAGGAGTAGGCGTGCGCCACTCGCTCCAAGGCGCCATCGCTCCCGGGCAACATCAGCGCCAGGCGGGTGAATTGCCCAGCCAGATAGGGCGCCAGATCCGCCTCGACCCGCAGTGAAAACAGCTGCTCGCTCCAGTGCGTCACCGCGCTGACCCGTCCTTCCACCCAATCGGTCATGATTGCATCCCCCGCCTTGTGACCTTGTTTTTACTCTAGCCACAAAATCGCCCCGGGAATACAGAGCCGATGTGAGGGTATTTAGGTCACGTACTTGCGTTGGAGATCCAGCAGGGGGCGCTCTACCCTTAGCCAAGGGCGATGACCCGGCCGCCAATACCGGATTCGGATGGTGCGCATCGCTCGCTGATGACCGGAGAACTTGCGTCATGAACCAAGACGCCAGATGACCACAACCGGCGCATCGGGTAACATGTCGCGCCTTTTTTCCCGTTAGATTTCCCTCAGATTTTCTGTGTGGCTTTGGAGTTGTGAATGCCTTTTGCACTTGGCCAGCGTTGGATTAGTGATACCGAGACCGATCTGGGTCTGGGTACCGTGGTTGCCCTCGAAGGACGCATGGTGACCCTGTTGTTCCCTGCCAGTGGCGAGAACCGAATTTATGCCAAGGACGATGCCCCGGTTACCCGGGTGCAGTTTCATGTAGGCGACACAGTGACCAGCCACGAAGAGTGGCAACTGGAAATTACCGAGGTCGAAGAGCTGCAGGGGCTGCTGATCTATCACGGCAGCCGCCTCGACACCGGCGAAGCCTGCAGCCTGAAAGAGGTGTTCTTAAGCCACTTCCTCAAATTCAACAAGCCGCAGGATCGCCTGTTTGCCGGGCAGATCGACCGTCTGTCGCGCTTCAGCCTGCGCTACCAGGCGCTGGTCCATCAGCATGCTCGGCGTCGCAGCCCGACCCGCGGTCTGGCCGGTGGTCGCGTCAGCTTGATCCCGCACCAGTTGCACATCGCCCGCGAGGTGGGACACCGTCATGCCCCGCGCGTTCTACTGGCCGATGAAGTGGGTCTGGGCAAGACCATCGAAGCCGGGATGATCATCTATCAGCAACTGCTCTCGGGCCGCGCCCAGCGGGTGCTGATCCTGGTTCCCGAGTCCTTGCAGCACCAGTGGCTGGTCGAGATGCTGCGCCGCTTCAACCTGCACTTCTCGCTATTCGACGAGGAGCGCTGCATCGAGTCGGCACACGACGCCGAGAATCCGTTCGAAACCGAGCAACTGGTGATCTGCAGCCTGGAGTGGTTGCGCAAAAAGCGCGCCCGTTTCGACGAGGCCCACGCCGCCCCCTGGGATCTGCTGGTCGTCGACGAGGCCCACCATCTGGAGTGGAACGACGAAACACCGAGCCGCGCCTACCAGATCGTCGAGGCGCTGGCCGAAGAGATCCCCGGCGTGCTGTTGCTGACCGCCACCCCGGATCAGCTCGGCCACCAGAGCCACTTTGCCCGCCTGCGGCTGCTGGACCCGGAACGCTTCTACGACTATGAGAGCTTCCTGGCCGAAGAGCAGAGTTACGGCCAAATCGCCGCGGTCGCCCAGCACCTGCTCGAAGGCACAGAACTTGCGGCCGCCGAATTGGCCACCCTCGCCGACTGCCTGGATGGTTTTTCTGCCGATGCCCTGCACGATGCAGAACAACGCGAACGGGTTCTGCACGATCTGCTCGATCGCCACGGCACCGGCCGCATCCTGTTCCGCAATACCCGCTCCGCGATTCAGGGTTTTCCCGAGCGTCACCTCAACCTCTATCCGATGCCGCTTCCCGAGCAGTACAAGACGGCGATCAAGGTGATGGCCATGATGGGCGGCAACGCCGGCGACGCCGACACCAGCGCCCGTCGTTACCTCTATCCGGAGAAGATCTTCCAGCAATTTGAAGGGGAAGCCGCCACCTGGACCCAGTTCGATCCGCGCGTCGACTGGCTGCTGGCACTGCTCAAGTCGGCCCGCCATGACAAGGTGCTGGTGATCTGCTCGGAGGCCGCCACCGCGCTGACCCTGGAGAATGCCCTGCGCACCCGCGAGGGGATCCGCGGCGCCGTGTTCCACGAAGAGATGTCGCTGCTCGAGCGCGACAAGGCGGCCGCCTACTTCGCCCAGGAGGAGGCTGGCGCCCAGGTCATGCTCTGCTCCGAGATCGGCTCCGAAGGGCGCAACTTCCAGTTTGCCCGTCACCTGGTGCTGTTTGACCTGCCGCTCAATCCGGATCTGCTGGAGCAACGGATCGGTCGTCTGGATCGGATCGGCCAGCGCAACATCGTCGAGATCCATGTTCCCTACCTGCAGGAGACGGCTCAGGAGACGCTGCAAAACTGGTATCACCTCGGTCTCAACGCCTTCGAGGAGACCTGTCCGACCGGGCGCGTGGTGTTCGAGTCGGTGCGCGACGAGCTGTTCGCCCTGCTGGCCGACAACGTCACCGATGCCGAGCGGCTGACCCCGCTGTTCGAACGCACCCGTGCCGAACACGATGCCCTGAAGGCCAAGCTGGAACAGGGACGGGATCGCCTGCTGGAGATCCACTCCGGCGGTGGTCGCGGCGCGCAGGAGTTGGTGGCCCAACTGGCCGAGGAGGACGACCAGACCGCGCTGGTCAGCTTCGCCCTGCAGCTGTTCGACGACATCGGTATTCAGCAGGATGATCGGGGCGAAAACGCCATCGTGCTGACCCCCGGTGACCACATGCTGGTACCGAACTTCCCCGGCTTGCCCGATGACGGCATCACCATCACCTTCGAGCGCGACACGGCGCTGTCGCGGGACGATCTGACCTTCGTCACCTGGGATCACCCACTGATCCGCGGTGGCATCGATCTGATCCTGGGCTCCGAGATCGGCTCGACGGCGGTGGCCCTGCTGAAGAACAAGACGCTGCCGGCCGGCGCCCTGATGCTGGAGCTGGTGTTTGTCGCCGAATCGGCCAGCCATCCGCAGCTCTATCGCTTCCTGCCGCCGACGCCAATCCGCTTGCTGCTCGACAAGAACGGCAATAATCTGGGCGACAAGGTGGCGTTTCACGCCTTCGATCGCCAGTTGAGCCCGGTCAATCGTCATCTGGGCAGCAAGCTGGTCAGCGCCTCCCAAGCCGTGATCCACGGCCTGATTGCCCAGGCCGAGGCGGTGGCGGCCCCGCGCCTGGAGCAGATCGTCGCCGAGGCGCGTACCACTATGGAGCAAACTCTGGGCAGCGAGCTGGCTCGCTTGAGCGCACTCAAGGCGGTCAACCCCTCGGTGCGCGACTCCGAGCTGCAGCATCTGCAGGAGCTGCGCCAGGAGCTGAGCCACCTGCTGGGTCAGACCAAGCTCAAGCTCGACGCCCTGCGCTTCATCGTCGTCGCGCACGGCTAGGTCGAGTCCTCACGTCCTGAAGGCTTGACCTTCGGGACGCTTTTTCTGTGATGAGAGCATATGAGTACATTTCACTACGATCCGCCCCGTGAACCCTTCCTCGACATCCTGTTCGAGGACGAGCACATCCTGGTGGTCAACAAGCCCAGCGGCATCCTGAGTGTCCCCGGCAAGGCGGTCGAGCACTTCGACAGCATCGCCTCACGGGTCAAGAGCCTCTATCCGGAGGGTGGTGCCGTCCATCGTCTGGACATGGGAACCTCGGGGGTACTGGTGGTGGCCAAGACGGCACAGGCCACCAGCGCCCTCGGCCGTCAGTTTCAGGATCGCAAGACCGAGAAGTACTACTACGCCTGGGTCTGGGGACAGATGGAGAAGCTCGAGGGCACCGTCGATCTGCCGCTGTGCGTTGACTGGGAAAACCGCCCGCGCCAGCAGGTCAACTTCGAGCATGGCCGCCGCGCCATCACCCACTACATCTGTCAGCGGGTCGAGGCCGACCGCTCCTTAGTCAAGCTCAAGCCGATCACCGGCCGCTCCCACCAGCTGCGCGTCCACATGATGGAGCTCGGCCATCCGATCCTCGGTGACCACCTCTATGCACCTCCAGAAGCCCAGGCGGCGGCCCCCCACCTCTATCTGCATGCCGCCATGCTCAGCTTCTATCATCCAGTCAGCGGCCAGAAGCTGACCTTTGAGGCGCCGGCCCCCTTCCCGCTGTAACTGGCAGGCGCAGTCCGATACCGGCTCTTTCGCCTCTGGCGACAAGAGCCTATTATCTCTTTGAATCAACAAGGAGAATTCTATGCGTCTGCCCTGGCTGCTGCTCTGGCTCATCATTCCGTCTGCCCTGCTGGCTGCCGAGGAGCCAGCCCCTGCCGATCAACCCGATGATCAGCTCTATTGGCAGACCCAGGATTGGCAGGAGGCTGGCCAGGCCAAACAGATCGGCAATCAGGTCACCCTGCTGCACAAGAGCGATCAAGGCTACCGATTGGGACTGGCGCTGCTGCTGCCCGACTGGCAGCAGGTGGCCGATCTGCTGCCGTTGAGCCGAGCCCTGAACCGTCAGGGCTTCGATACCCTGATCATGCTGCCCAACCCCACGCAGCTGACGCTGGATCCCAACGACGAGAAGGATCAGCTGGCCATCCAGGCCTTCAAGGAGCGCTGGCAGCTGCGGCTGACCAGCCTGCAGGAGAACAGTGGCGGCGAGAGCGGCTATCAACTGATGATAGCCGCGGGAAGCAGTGCCGCCTGGCTCTGCAACCTGCTGAGCAGCGAGTCCATTGCCCCACCGGATGCCCTGGTGCTGATCGATGCCTTTTATCCCGCCGCCGATGCCAACGAGATTTTGGCCCACGATGTGGCTACCGCGCCCTATCCGGTACTCGATCTCTATCGCGAACAACAGGTCAGCTGGCTGGATCGAGCCGCCAGCGAACGTCGTCTGGCGGTGAATCGCAACGACAAGCTCGACTGGCGGCAGGTGGCCATCCGAACATCGGCCGAGCGCGAGGAACAGCTCACCGGTTGGTTGCGTTATCTGGGTTGGAAGTAACCCGACAGGAGATCTCATGAACCCTTCGATCGTCTTTCTCGACCGCGACACCCTGCCGTCCCGCATCCGGCTACGAGCCCCCCACTTTGCGCACCAGTGGCGCGACTACCCGACCACCGCCCCGGCGCAAGTCGTCGAGCGGCTGCAGGGGGCACAGATCGCCATCGTCAACAAGGTGCGACTGGGCGAGGCCGAACTGAGCCAGTTGCCGGATCTGCGGCTCATCGCCGAAGCCGCCACCGGCTGCGACAACCTGGATCTGGCCGCCTGCCAGCGTCACGGTGTCGCCGTCTGTAACGTGCAGGGGTATGCCATCCATGCCGTCGCCGAACATGCGCTGGCCTTGATGCTGGCGCTGGCGCGCAACTTGCCCGCCTACCAACAGGCGTTGCAGGCCGGCGCCTGGCAACAGAGTCCGCACTTTTGCTATTTCGGTCCGCCGTTGCACGATCTGGCCGGCAAACGGCTGGGCCTCATCGGCAGTGGCGTCCTGGGCCAAGCCATGGCGCGTCTGGGGCAGGCGCTGGGGATGGAGGTCTGCTTTGCCGCCCGCCGCTACGGCTCCGTCAGCCACAACGGGCTCGGCTTCCACCAAACCAGTGGCGGTTGCGAGGAGCGACTGCCCCGTCTCCCCTTCGATGAGTTGCTGGCCAGCAGCGACGTCCTCTCGCTGCACTGTCCGCTCAACGACGAGACCCGCCACATGCTGGGCGCTCGCGAGTTTGCTCTGATGAAACCCGGAGCCCTGCTCGTCAACACGGCGCGCGGCGGTCTGATCGATGAGGAGGCACTGCTGGAGGCTCTGTTGGAAGGACGTCTGGCCGGCGCCGCCAGCGACGTCGCCGGACGCGAGCCGCCACAGCCCCACGATCCGCTGCTGCGGGCCCTGGCGCTGCCGAACTTCATCCTGACCCCGCACGTAGCTTGGGCCAGCGACGAGGCGATGCAACGACTGGCCGATCAGCTCATCGACAATCTGGAGGCCTTCATGCGCGGCGAGTCGCTCCGACGCGTACGTTAGGTAAGCGGAGAGCCTCCCGACAGCAGCAAAAGCTGAGGGCGGAATATCCGCCCTCATGAATTCATGGTTCTTTGATGTTGTGGATCAGCGCAGGCCGCGCTGCTGTTTGATGAGCTCCCAGGCCTGCTGGATCTCCTGGGTCTTCTCCTTGGCCATGGTCAACATCTCCGGCGGCAGCCCCTGGGAGGCCAGCTTGTCCGGGTGGTGCTTGCTCATCTGCTTGCGATAGGCCTTCTTCACCTCGTTATCGCTGGCGCTGGCCGCCACGCCGAGCAGGGTGTAGGCATCCTGCAGCCGATCGCGGCTCGGAGGCGGTGTCCAACCCGCCTGCTGCGAACGGGAACTCTGCTGCCGATGGTGGGCAAAGCGGAGCTCCGCCTCGGCCATCGCCAGAAACTGCTCCAACTCCCAACGCGAGAAGCCCAGCAGCTCGGCAACCTCCAGCAGGCGACTGCGCTGCTCCCCCTGCAGGGCACCGTCGGCGAAAGCGGCCTGCATCTGGATCTCCATGAAGACCCGCAGCAGATCCATCTGTCCGCGACAGGTGCGCCGAAAGCTGGCCAGCTCCTGCTCCAGGGGGTAGGCAGGATCCTTGCCTTGGCGAAACGACTCCTGGGCCTCCCGGCGCAGCTCGCCTTGCAGTTGCATACGATCCATGAAGAGGGTAGCGATGCGGATCTGCTGCTCGCTGACCCGGCCGGCGGCCTTGGCGATATGGCCCATCACCGCGAAGGTGGTGTGCAGAAACAGCGCCTGCTCCACCTTGCCCGGCATGCGGCGAAAGCTGAAACCGCGCTGGCGACGCATCCCCACATCGTAGAGATGACCCAACCACAACCCCAGGAGGGCGCCAACCAGATGGCCCAGCCAGAGGCCGACCAAAAACCCGATGAGCTTGCCTCTATAGTGCATGCACGGCTCCAGCCTGGAGTTGGTCATCCAGCTCGGTGAGGCGCTGCGGCGTACCGATATCGCGCCAATCGGCCTGCAGATGGGAGCCGCCCACCCGGCCGGCGGCGATCCAGCGCTGGAACCAGGGGCGCAACGGCACCTTGCCACACGGCACGTCGGCAAAGGCCGTCGGTTGATACAAGGCGACCCCACTAAAGGTCAGGCCGGGCCGATCCAGCACTCGTCCCTGCTGCAGACAGAAATCGCCCTGCGGGTGTTGCGGCGGGTTGTCCACCAGCCACAGGTGGGCCAGATCCGTTCCCAGCGGCTGCTGTACAAATTGGGCATAGTCGCAATCGAGCCAGATATCGCCGTTCACCACCAGGAAGGGGTCGTCGCCGAGCAACGGCAGCGCCTGGCGAATGCCACCGGCCGTCTCCAGACCGCCGGGCTCTTCCGCCGACCAACGGATCCGGACGCCATAGGCAGAACCATCACCAAGAGCAGCTTCTAGTCTGTCACCCAGCCAGGCGTGGTTGATGACCAGTTCCCGCACCCCGGCGCGTACCAGCTTCTCGATATGGTGGACGATCAGGGGCTTGCCACCGACGCAGAGCAGCGGCTTGGGCAACACATCGGTCAGCGGTCGCATCCGCTCGCCGCGTCCCGCCGCCAGTATCATCACGCGCATGAGGAGGCCTCGCTCGTCGGCTGATAGGGGAAATGCGGCAACACCCGCCGTTGCAACCAGTCGGCGAAGGCGTGCAGCGACGGCTCGGCCTGCGCCACCTCGAAGACGTAATAGAGGGTGCGGGGGATATCCTTGAGATAGTCGGACTTGCCATCGCGATGGTGCAGGCGGCAGAAGATGCCGGCGGCCTTGAGGTGGCGCTGCATCCCGGTCAGCGCCAGGCAACGGTTAAATTGCGCCTCGCTCATCCCGCTCAGCAGACCCGCCTGTTGATAGGCCCGATAGCCCAGGGCCGTCAGTTCGCGCACCAGCGGCAGCGGCCAGCGCACGTAGCAATCCTTGAGCAAGGAGACCAGATCGTAGGTCAGAGGGCCCAGCACCATGTCCTGGAAGTCGATGACCGCCAGCCGCTCATCGGCCAGCACCATCAGATTCCGGCTGTGAAAGTCGCGGTGCATCACCACCTGGGGTTGCGCCTGGTTATTCCGGCTCAAGGTGGCAAAGGTCTCGTCGAGCAGGGCCTGCTCCTGAGCCTCCAGCGTCAGTCCCAGGTGATGACCCAGCAGCCACTCGGGGAAGATGCTGTTCTCGCGGGCCATGAAGGCCTCATCAAAGGGTTCGACCGCCAGCGACAGGGTCGCGATGGCCGGCAACAACTGCTCGATGGCCGCGCCATACCAGTGGCGAACCGAGTCGGCGTCCAGGCGGCTGAGCAGGGAGACATCGCCCAGATCGGAGACGCACAAGAAGCCTTGGGTCGGCTCGAGGGCATAGACCTCGGGAGCCGGGATCCCCGCCTGCTGTAGAGCGGCGGCATTGCGCACGAATTCGCGGTTTTTCTCGGTCTGCGGCGGGGCGTCGACCCAGATCTTGCCGGCGGCGCGATAGTAACGGCGAAAGCTGGCATCGCCCGAGATGAGCTGCAATTGCAGTCGTGGATCCTGCTCATAGGCCTGAGCCCAGAGGGTGAGCGCCCTCAATCGGTCTGAATTCATAATCGATACAAAAACAGGGCTGTTAGCCCTGATTGAAATAATGCTTTATCATTGCTCGCTAACATAAAATAATGGCCCGCAAAGCACAACCGCGGTCGGCGCTGCCTCCTTCTGTTTTACCTTCAGTCGGCCGAGCGTCAGGAATCATAGAGCTGATAATGACTCATCGCACCCTAGGTTTTACCTATACCCTGATCGCCGCCAGCCTGCTCGAGGCAATGCCCGCGCTGGCAGCGGACAGCGTTGGCATCTTTGACCAGCGTTGTTACAGCGATGTCCCCGAGATCCGCCAGGATCCAGCCAATGCCAATCAACTGCCCATCGAGGTCAGCGCCGACAGCGCCGAGGCGACGCAGAACGGCACCGCCATCTACCGCGGCGATGTGCAGGTGTTCCAGGGATTGCGGACTCTGAGCTCCCGCTATACCGAACTCAATCAGAGCACGCAGGATCTGACGGCCAAGGGCAACATCTTCTATCAGGACGGCCAGGTGACGCTGCGCAGCAACGATGCGCTGCACTCCAACCTCGACACAAAATATACCCAGTTGGACAATGCCGAATACCAGCTGCACGGCTCGCCGGCCCGCGGCAAAGCCGATCGCATCAACCTCGATCAGCAGCAGAAGAACCTGCAGCTCAGCGGCGCCCAATTTACCACCTGTCCTCCCGGGCAGGAGATGTGGTGGCTGAAAGCCAGTGAGGTCAATGTCAATCAGGACGAGGTGTTCGGCGAGGCTTGGAACGCCAGCCTGTGGATCCACGATGTTCCCGTGTTCTATGTCCCCTACATGACCTTCCCGGTGCGGGATGAACGCAAGTCCGGTCTGCTCTACCCGACCTTCGCCGTCAGCTCCTCCAACGGCTTCGATCTGCGTACCCCCTACTACTGGAACATGGCGCCCAACTACGACATGACCATCACGCCCCGCTTCATCGAGAACCGGGGCACCATGCTGCAGGACGAATTCCGCTACATGCCGACCCCCAAGCAGACGGGGCAGTTTTATGCGGAGTATCTCGCCGAAGACCGCTTGGCAAAGGAAGAAGCGAATAACGACAATGCCCGCTGGCTGATCAACTGGAACCATCAGTCCGTGTTGATGGACGACAGCCTGCGCATCAGCACCAACATCACCCGGGTCGCCGAGTACGACTACAACTACTTCAATGATCTCTCGCCACCGGTTTCCCCCATCGTCGACAACCAGCTGATGCAATCCATCGCGGGTGGCGTCTATGAGGAGCAGTGGAACGTCAGCGGTGAGGTGCGGGATTACCAGATCTTGCTGCCCAACGCCCTGGCGCCACACAAGATGCTGCCGCGGCTGAACTATAACGCCTACCAGGATGGCGACTGGTACGAGACGGCCTTCAATGGCGAGGTGACCCGCTTCACCCATGAATCCGATCTGCACAAGGCCTACACCGGTGATCGCATTCACATGGAGCCGTCCCTCACGATTCCTCTGGCCAAGGCCCCTGGTTATGGCCTGGAGACCCAGTTCAAGCTGATGTACACCCATTATCAGCAGGATGTCCCGGCGGACATGGATCCCTACTACTACCAGCAAGGGTTCGGCAATCTGGCCTCCACCGTCGATCGGACCCTGCCATCGGCCCGGGTCAAGGGCGGTCTGGTCTTCGATCGCATCGGCAATTGGGATAGCCACCTGTATACCCAAACCCTGGAGCCGGAGTTCCAGTACCTGTATGTCCCCTACAAGAACCAGAATGACATCGGCCTGTATGACACCACCAACATGCTGCCGGACTACTACAGCCTGTTCAGCGATCGGCGCTTTGCCGGCCTGGATCGGATGAGTGACTTCAATACCATCTCCACCGGCCTGACCAGCCGGGTCTTCGATAATCAGAGCGTGGAACGAGTCCGGGTCACCGTCGGTCAGGCCTACTCGCTGACACTCCCCGAAGTCACTCTGCTGCCCAATGAGACACAAAGCACCAACAGCCGCTCCCAGCTGGCGCTCGAAGGGGACGTCCACCCCAGCGATCCCTGGTTTCTCAAGGGACGCATGCTCTACGATACCGAGGCGGAACAGGTCTACCTCGGCAGTACCGCCGTCGAATATCGGCAGGACAAATACATGGGCCAGCTCAACTACCGCTATGTCCGTGAGGGCAACGTGGTGTTCGACGCCCCCTACGAACAGACGGACATGAGCCAGTTGGGCGGCTTGACCTCGGTACCGTTGAATCAGAAGTGGCAGGCCATCGCCGCCTACTATTACGATCTGAAGCAACACCGCAACATCGACCGTCTAGTGGGGCTGCGTTACGACTCCTGCTGCTGGAGTGTCGATCTAGTGTTGGAACAGGAAAACAAACCAGACAACGTCACCCTGACCTCCAGCACCGAAACCAGCATTGGCTTGCAGTTCCAGATGAAAGGCTTGGGCAGCGTGGGCTCCGGCACCGATTACTCACTGAATACCCAATTGTTGCCCTACTCGCGTCCATTTAACTTGAATGACTGATCGTCGGTCATAAGACCCGGAATGAGATTGATGAAGAAAAACATGCATAAGATTCTGACCGCGGCTCTGCTGAGCGCCTGCAGTCTGGCCGCCCTGGCCACCCCCCAGACCCTGGATCGCGTCGTTGCCGTCGTCAACCAGGATGTGGTGCTAGCCAGCCAGCTCGATAGCCTGATCCTCAAGGTGCAACGCGATGCGGCCGCCCACAATCAACCGCTGCCGGAGTATGGCCAACTGCGCAAGCAGGCGCTGGATCGACTGATCGGCGAAAGCCTGGTCGTGCAACTGGCGGATCGTCAGGGGCTGAAAGTCAGCGACACCCAACTGGAGCAGACCCTGGCATCGATCGCTTCCGAACAGAAGATGTCGGTCGACCAGCTCAAGCAGGAGGCGGCGGCGGACGGCCTCAGCGAGGCACAGTTCCGTGAGCAGGTCCGGCGGGAGATGCTGATGGGCGAGGTGCGTCGCAACCAGATGCGCCAGCGGATCAACATCTCCGAGCAGGAGGTGCAACAGGTGGTCAAGCTGATGCAGGCCCAAGGCAGCAAGGAGCAGCAGTATCATGTCGGTCACATCATGCTGGCGCTCTCCTCCTCGGCCGATGCCGATGAGCAGGCCCGGGTCACCGCCAAGGCCGAACAGATCCTGCAACAGCTCAAACAGGGGGCCGACTTCAAGAAGATCGCCATGGCCGAAAGCGCCGGACCCAAGGCTCTTGAAGGGGGCGATTGGGGCTGGATGACACTGGAGGAGATGCCCACCCTGCTGGCGGAAGCCGCTCGCGGTGCCAAAGACGGTGACATCGTCGGACCGCTGCGCTCCGGCGCCGGATTGCATATCGTCAAGATCTTCGAGAGCCGCGGCAACCAGCAGGCCGATCAGATCGAGGTCAAGGCGCGCCATATCCTGCTGCAACCCTCGATCATCCTGAGTGAAGAGAAAGCCAAGCAGATGCTCGAAGGCTTCCTGAGCGACGTCAAGGCCGGCAAGGCCAACTTTGCCCAGCTGGCGGAGAAGTATTCCGAAGATCCGGGCTCCGCCGTACAGGGCGGCGAGCTGGGCTGGGCCAACCCGCAGATCTATGATCCGGCGTTCCGGGATCAACTCATCAACCTGCAGCCGGGCCAATACAGTCAGCCGTTTCGCTCCAACCATGGCTGGCACATCGTTCAGCTCGAAGATCGCCGCCAGGAGGCCGCCACTGACGAGACCCTGAAGAACCGCGCCTACCAGATGATCTATAACCGCCGCTTCACCGAGGAGGTGCAGAGCTGGCTGGATGAGTTGCGCGACGCCGCCTACATCAACATCATCAACGAGTCGAACCCATCATGAGTCCGGTGCCACGCCTCGTCATCACCCCGGGAGAGCCAGCAGGTATCGGCCCGGATCTGATCCTCGGCCTGGCCGCCCAGAACTGGCCGGTGGAGCTGGTGATCGTCGCCGACCCGCAACTGCTGGCCGCTCGGGCCGCACAACTCAACCTTCAGGTGCAACTGCTCGCCTATGATGCCAAGGCCGAGGCCCGTCCCCAACGGCAAGGCACCCTGACGGTCGAAGCCATCCCGCTGGCCGCCCCTGCCATCCCGGGGCAATTGCAGGTCGCCAACGGCCCCTACGTGCTGGCCACCCTGGCACGGGCGGCGCAAGGCGCCCTGAGTGGCGAATTCGCCGCCTTGGTGACGGGTCCAGTGCACAAGGGGATCATCAACGATGCTGGCGTCAGCTTCAGCGGTCATACCGAATTTTTTGCCGAACAAGCCGGTTGCGATCAGGTTGTCATGATGCTGGCCACCGAAGGGCTGCGAGTCGCCCTGGCCACCACGCACCTGCCGCTTCGTGATGTGGCCGATGCGATCACCCCCGCCAGCCTGACCCGTACCCTGCAGATCCTGCATCAGGATCTACGGCAGAAATTCGGCATCGCCCAGCCGCGGATCTATGTCTGCGGCCTCAACCCGCACGCCGGTGAAGGGGGGCACATGGGGCACGAAGAGATCGAGGTCATCGAACCTGTCCTGGCCACGATGCGCGCCCAAGGCATGGATCTGGTCGGCCCGCTGCCCGCCGATACGCTGTTTCAGGACAAATATCTGCGCGACGCCGATGCCGTACTCGCCATGTACCACGATCAGGGATTACCGGTACTCAAATACAAGGGCTTTGGACGAGCCGTCAACATCACACTGGGCCTGCCCTTCATCCGGACTTCGGTTGACCACGGCACGGCACTGGATCTGGCCGGACAAGGCAAGGCCGAGATGGGCAGCCTGCTGACCGCCCTTCATCAAGCCATCGATATGGTAACCAAACAAGCATGAGTAACGACAAGACCCATTTAGGCCATACTGCGCGTAAGCGTTTTGGCCAGAACTTTTTGCACGACCACTATGTGATCGACGCCATCGTCGCCGCCATCCATCCCCAGGAGGGGCAAGTCCTGGTGGAAATCGGCCCGGGCCTCGGCGCCCTGACCGAGCCGGTGGCCTCTCAGCTCAGCCATATGCATGTGGTGGAATTGGACCGGGATCTGGCCGAGCGTCTGCGCCATCATCCAGTGCTCAAGGACAAGCTGACCATCCATGAAGCCGATGCGATGAAATTCGACTTCAACACCCTCAAACAGGATGGCCAGCCGCTGCGGGTATTCGGCAACCTGCCCTACAACATCTCAACCCCGTTGATGTTCCATCTGTTTGAGCAGTCCGGACTCATCAGCGACATGCACTTCATGCTGCAAAAAGAGGTGGTCGATCGGTTGGCTGCCGGCCCCGGCAGCAAGGCCTATGGTCGTCTGAGCGTGATGGCGCAGTACTACTGCCAGATCATCCCGGTGCTGCAGGTAGGTCCTGGCTCCTTCAAGCCGGCGCCTAAGGTGGACTCCGCCGTGGTCCGCCTGGTGCCGCATGCCAAGCCGACGCTGGTCGCCAAACAGATCGGCGATCTGCATCGCGTCTGCCTGGAGGCTTTCAACCAGCGCCGCAAGACCATTCGCAACAGCATGCGCAACTTCATCACGCCGGAGCAGTTGACGCTGTTGGGCATAGATCCTAATCTGCGACCAGAGAACCTCACGCTGGAACAGTTTGTGACCATCGCCAACTGGCTCAGCGATCACCCACAGGGCTAGCCATGGCTGAGAAAATCCTGATCCGTCACTATCCACGTTATCTCGCGGAACAGTCAGTGCCGGATCAGGCTCACTTTAGCTTTGGTTATACCATTGAAATTGAAAATCAGGGAAAGCGGCAGATACAGCTGATCGAGCGTCACTGGCTCATCACGGATGCCAACGGGCAACGGACCGAGTTACACGGCCCAGGCGAAATAGGTGAACAACCGAGCATCCCGCCAGGCGAACGCTATGCCTACCGCAGTGCCGTGCAACTACGCACCCCGCTGGGCTTCATGCAAGGCAGCTATCTGTTCCAGGATGACAACGGCGAGCTATTCGATGTTGCCATTCCGCTGTTGACGCTAGCGATTCCCCATCTGATCCACTAAAAAATTTTATGGCACTCTATTTTGTTGGCGATGTGCAGGGCTGTTATGACGAACTGCGCAATCTGCTTGATTTGGCTGGATTTGATCCCCAGCACGATGAGCTCTGGTTGACCGGCGATCTGGTCGCGCGCGGCCCCAAGTCACTGGACGTACTGCGGTTTGTCATGTCGCTCGGTGAACGGGCCACCACGGTGCTCGGCAATCACGATCTGCACCTGCTGGCCACCGCTGCAGGCTACGCCAAGCCGAAGAAAAAAGATCAGGTCGACACCCTGCTGCAGGCCGAAGACGCCGGTAAATTACTGCGCTGGTTGCGACTGCAACCCTTGTTGGCCGAGCACCCTCGTTACCCGGTGATGATGTGTCATGCCGGCCTCTCTCCCCAGTGGGATCTGGCCACCGCTCGGCAGTGTGCCCGCGAGGTCGAAGACCTGCTGCGTAGCGATCAGGGCAACTGGCTGTTGTGTCACATGTATGCCAACGATCCGAACCACTGGGACCCTCGGTTGGCCGGACTGCCCCGCTGGCGCTACATCATCAACACCTATACCCGGATGCGCTTCTGCAGCCTGGACGGCAGCCTGGACTTTCACAGCAAGGTGTCGCCCAAGCAACAATCGCCGGATCTGCGCCCCTGGTTTGAACTCAGACCACAGCCTGCCGATGAACCCGAGCTGGTTTTCGGTCATTGGGCCGCCTTGATGGGTCAGTGCCCGGCACCCAGGATCCACGCCCTGGATACCGGTTGCGTCTGGGGTAACCAGTTGACGCTCTGGCGCTGGGATGATGATGCCATCTTCAGTCTCAACTGCCCTCTGTACGCCAAGGGTGACTGAATCGACGTCGAGTATCTCAAACAACAAGACCGCCCATCGGCGGTCTTGCCATCTCCGGCAGCGCACCAACGCCTAGCGTTGCCGTTGCAGGGTCTCGAAGCGGTAGGCGTGGGGGTTTTTATCATCGGCAGGATGGCTGCTCTGCTCGATCTGTTGCCACCGATAACGCTGGTAATCCGGGAAGAAGGTATCTCCCTCCACCGCCAGCTCAATATGGGTCAGATAGAGACGATCGGCGCGCGGCAAAGCCTCGGCGTACAACTGACCGCCACCGATGATCATCACCTCCTCGCAGTCGGCCAGCATCGCCAGCGCAGCCTCCAGCGAAGGAGCCACATCGACGCCTGCCGCCTGCCACTCGGGATTGCGGCTGATCACCAGATTCCGCCGTCCAGGCAACGGACGGCCAATCGATTCGAAGGTGCGGCGCCCCATCACCACCGGCTTACCCATGGTGACCGCCTTGAAGTGGCGCAGATCGGCCGGCAGATGCCAAGGCATCAAGTTATCTTTGCCAATCAAGTTGTTATGGGCCAAAGCAGCAATCAATGATATCAACATAGTTCTCACACAATCGGACGGTTGCGGTAAATGATGAGCGGCGGGATCGCCAGGCCAAAACTCAAGGCCATCAGGATGAACAGCGTCTTTAGACCATTTTCAATGGCGGCACCGATCAGATGGGCACTGGCCCCCTCACTGCTGTTCATGCTCAACACGGCAATGATGGTGTTGAAGGCAAATTTACCCGGGATCATCGGGATGATGCACGCCACCGTGAAGATCGGCCGCGGTGCCAGCAGACGACGCGACAGATAGACAAATACCAGGCTCACCAAGCTGCTGGCCGCCAGCGTAGCCCACTCGATGGGCATGCCGTAGTGGACCAGCACCATGCGCATGCTATGCGCCAGAGCCCCCACCAGGGCGCAATATTTCAAGAAACGCGGCGGCACCGAGAACAGCATGGCAAAGCCCACCGCCGGAATGGCCGACCAGAAGCCATCCCACAGGGCGTGTAGAACCAGCTCCTTCATGGCTGCCACCCCCAGACGCCGGTCAGCTTCATCGCCAGCACGATGCCGGTGGTGGCGCTCAGAGTCAGCATGGTCGCCGTCAGCCAGCGCGCCAGCCCCATGTTGTAGTACCCCTTGACCACATCCAGCATGGCATTGATGAGCGGAAAGCCCGGAACCAGCAGCAAAACACAGGCGGCCATCGCCAGCTCGGGCTGCTCCCCCCAGGAGTAGGTGGTCGCCAGACTGGCGATCAGAGTCGCCACAAAGGCGGTCGCGGAAAAATTCAGCAGCGGGCTGAAGTGGCGATGGGCAATCTCCTGGCGCACAAACATGCCCACGGAAGAAGCCAGAGAGGTGATCAGAAATACCGGCCAGTCGCCACCGAACAGCAGACTGAAACTGCCACAGGAGAGGCCGATCATCAGCACCACCAGCCAACGGTTGTAACGGAATGGCTTGATGGATTCCAGACGAGCCCGCACATCGGCAGTATTTTCCAGCATCTTCTTCTCGGCCAGAATGCAGATGCGCTGGATCTCGCACAGCACCTGCATGTTGATGCCGAACTCATGGATGCGGCGGGTGGTGGTGATGCAGGAGCCCTGATTCAGGGTCGTCAGGATCACCGCACTGGGGGTGATCGCCATCTCGACGCTCTCCATGCCCAGGGTCTTGCCCAACCGGCAGGTGGTCTGTTCGATGATTCGGCTCTCAGCGCCACACGAAGCCAACATCTGCGCCGTCTTGACCAAGACCCGGGTGACCTCCGTCTGCTCCTCGCGCGTCAACTTATTCTGCTCTTGCATCCCATTCATCCTTGAAGGTGCGACCTCAACCAGGGCCGCATTATAACGGCATTCCTGGCATCCAGTCGCTAGGGCGATATCACTTTATCGCGGTCGTCAGCGCCAGCCCCTGAATCAACTTTTCTAGGGTAGCAATCTGCAGACTGGTCTGGTAAATCAGCCAGGAGTAGCCATAGGCATTCAACGACTGGCTGCGTTGCTCGGCCAGGCTATCGAGCATCTGCTGCTTGAGCTGGATCCCCAGATTTGAGACGGGCTCCGGGAGATGAGGCCGTTCACCGGCACAAAAATCCGCAAAGGCCTGCAACCGTTCGCCCAGGCTGCGCGCCTGCAGGCTGATGGCATACTGCTGCAAAATGGCCTGAGCACTGGCACTGTTCTCCCATCGGCTCTGAGCCACCAGCTCCAGCAACAACAGACAACGCTCCTGCACCTCCACCAATTGCTCCAACTCCCGCCCACGAGTGCGCAACACGCGGCTCTCGAGCCGCACGGAATTGAGTAACCCTTTTTGCCGTTGCACCGCTCGCTGCAACTGCTTGAGCCGACTGCGAGTCTGCACCGGCTTATGAATATTGGGCGATAGGTGGCTCTGCCAGACCCGCGACATGCCGCGCAGCGACTGGGCCAGCAACCAACGCCACTCGTTGCGGGCTCGCAGGGGCAAGACGCATTGCGACACCAGGATGGCAATCAGGCAGCCGAGCAGTATGTTAGCCGTTCGCCAGATCGCCTCCTCGATACCCTGCTCTCCACCATCCAGCACGATCATCAGGGTAAATCCGGCGACCAGATAGGCATAACTCATCTTGCCGCTGGCGCGCCAGGTGATGACCGCGATGGCCAGCAGCGCCAGCAGGCCACTGAGTAGAGGGTCGTTAGTCAGATAGAGGATGAAGATGCCATACGCCGCACCGAACAGGGTGCCGATCACCCGCTGGATCGACTTCTCCAGCGCACCGCCCACCTGGGGCAGCGTCAACATGATGATGACGATGGTCACCGAGGTCCAGGCCAGATAGGGAACCGGGTAGAACAGATTCAACACATGGGCAATCAGCAGGGCCAACGAGATCTTCACCACATGGATGATGCGGATATGACGATAGATCATCCTCTCCAGAGCAGAGGCAGGCGCAAAGACAGACATGGGATCTCCACAAATGACAATCCCCCCGTCTGATGGTCAGGCGGGGGGACTGGGTAGGCGACTCAGCGGGTGTAGATGACTTCTACGTCGTAATCATCTTCATCCCAATCGTCATCATCATCGTCATCACTCTCGTCGGCAACCTGTGCCAGCTGTTCCTTGTGGTAGTCATCCCACATGAACTCCACCCGCTCTGGCTGCTTGGCAGCCAGCTCGCTCGGCTTGGGCAGGCTTTCGAGCAGCTTGAGGATGTCATAGCAAATCGGATCCGTGCCCTGTTTGTCAAAGGCCGAGATGCGGTAAACCGGGCCTTCCCAGGCCAGTTCCTTGACCACCCGCTCAATGATGGCGTCCGCCTCTTCCGGCAGCACCAGATCCAGCTTGTTGAACACCAACCAGCGCGGCTTGGCGGCCAGCTCAGGGTTGTATTTTTCCAGCTCATGGATGATGGTCTTGGCACTGACCGCAGGATCGGACTCATCTGGCGGCAGTATATCCACCAGATGGAGCAGCACCCGGCAACGCTCCAGGTGTTTCAAGAAGCGAATACCCAGACCAGCCCCTTCGGCAGCGCCCTCGATCAACCCAGGGATATCGGCCACCACGAAGGATTTTTCGGACTTCATTCGCACCACCCCCAAGTTGGGGACCAGCGTGGTAAAGGGATAATCTGCCACCTTGGGACGCGCCGCCGACACCGCACGGATGAAGGTCGACTTACCGGCATTCGGTAGTCCCAGCAGGCCCACATCGGCCAGCAACAACAACTCCATGCGCAGATTACGATGCTCACCCGGGGTACCCATGGTCTTCTGACGCGGCGCCCGGTTGACCGAACTCTTGAAGCGGGTGTTGCCCAGACCATGGAAGCCACCCTTGGCCACCATCAACTTCTGGCCGTGCTGCGTCAGATCGCCCAGCACTTCACCGGTGTCTTCGTCAATGGATCGGGTTCCAACGGGTACCTTCAGTACCAGATCCTGACCGCGCGCACCGGTACAGTTGGCACCGCGGCCATTCTCCCCGCGCTGAGCGGCATGAAAGCGCTCAAAGCGAAAATCAATCAGGGTGTTGAGGTTCTCATCGGCGAGCAGGTAGACATCGCCGCCATCACCACCGTCACCGCCATCCGGGCCACCATTCGGGATATATTTTTCGCGACGGAAGCTGACACAGCCATTTCCACCGTCACCCGCTTCGATACGGACCTGAACTTCATCAACAAATTTCATACTTTCACAACTCCCGCACCCCGCATTCGCTGCCTGGTGGTGCAATTATAGAGATCAGGAACGATTCCCGCGATGCATCCGGCCAAGAGGGCTCTGGCCCGGGCAGCCAAAGCTGAGCGCGCTAAGTAAAAATCCACCTGCATAGCAGGTGGCTTTGATTAGCCCCCTAGAAGGGGGC
>JASDSW010000012.1:0-5261 GCA_041441555.1 Aeromonadaceae bacterium | reverse complement strand
CCGACAAGGCGGGGAATTTTGGTCCCTGGCCAGTCAGTATCGCCGATGACAAGAGTGTCGCTATGCGGGCAGTGACCAACGATTGGTTCCAATATTTCAACATGGCACCCATGGGGATGGATCTGGCGGAGCGCTATCGTTACAACGCCGACTGCACCAGTCTGATGTCCTCGGCCATGTGTAACGCCTTCTGGGATGGCAATAGCCACCGTGCTGAACAGTGGCGCCTGGATCTGGTCAATTACACCGCGCAGAATGAGAGCCTGCTCAATGGTGCCAGTCGCACCGAGGCTGACGGCATCATCAATCGCCTGGGCGAGAGTGCTGACTACTATGTAGGCTACAAGACGGCAAGTTCAACGCTAAACGGCTACTACTACCCACGCCAGGCATTTGCGCGCCTCGGGGACAATGATATCGATCTGCTGCCACCAACCACCTTTGCCGGGGTGGGGGGATTTAGCAGCGCCAATACGCTGCTCAAGCTGGCTGACGACAGCTACCTGATTGGGGGGACTGCCAATACTAGCCTCGCGGGGCCGAGTTCCTCCCTTGAAAAATGTTACAACGGCGATATAGATCCGGGCAGCGATTATCGTTACTGCCCAGGATTTAACACCCAGGCTGCTCTGTGGCTAGCCTCGCCATCCAGCCAGGAAGCAACCGCGACCCTGGCCAGCAGCTACTATCGCCATGACAAGGATTATTTGGAAACGGCTGCGGTATTAGGACTGGCGGCGCAAGCCGATGGCTCTTATCTGGCGGTGGGCTACTCATCGACCGACAAGTTTGGTAGCAGTGTTGCCTCTGGACACAATGTGGCGGTGACCTGGCCGGTCACCATCACCGATGGTCAGGTCTCGATGGGGGAATTGACGCTGATCCCGTTACCCTATGGCGCACCAGGTCAAGGGAAGGAGTATCTGATTGACACCTGGGCCGTGGCCACCAACAGCCAAGGATTGGTTATCGGTAACCAGAAGTATTCCAAGCAAAAATCACGCAACAAACCGGTCGAGATGTTTGTTTACAACAGCCAAACTGGCGTCACCACTGTACCGTTTGAAAATAAACCCAATGACGGTAGCAATTCGGAGGCCGCCGCCATCAATGCGGCCAATCAGGTCGTCGGTTGGCGCGATGAACGGAATGAAACCCAAGCTGTGTATAACGGCAGCCCACGACTGCAAGAGGCGTTTTTGTATAATGCCAGCACGAACAACAGCTGGCGGCTCAACGACCTGATCTGCGCGACGGTTTCTGGCACCAAGAGCTGCGCGCAAAATGGGAAATACTACTACCTGGCCTATGCTTCCAGCATCCATGAGGATGGCACCATCACGGCGGCGGCATACCGCTATGACAGCTATGATGACTGGGCTGAGCGCAAAAATGCGACCGTGGTTCCCGTCGTGTTAGCGCCGAGTACCAGCTTTACGGAGAGCAAGGATGTGCCGAGTGATTACGTGCTAGAAAACGCCTTACCAGTCAGTAACGTTGGCCAAGACAGTGGCAGTAGCGGCGGTGGCTCAGTGCCGGTTGTGGCCCTGATGGCATTACTCGGGCTCTGCTGGCGGAGAAAGAGTCGCTCCATCAATTAAATGTCATGGAAAATTAATCAATTAGCAATCTGGCTCTGTGCGATGTCGCATTTTGCCGCCATGACTGGTTGACCTCGAGATCAACTTGGCTAAGGATAAGGACGACAGGGCAAGATACTGTCGTCTTTTTTTCAAGTGGAAAAGAGGGTTCAGCAGATGAAGAGACAAAAACGAGATCGTTTGGAAAGGGCTCGTGCAAAAGGCTATCAGGCTGGGATTGCTGGCCGCTCCAAAGAGGGCTGTCCCTATCAGTGTATTGACGCCAGAGGGTACTGGCTTGGTGGCTGGCGCGATGCAATGGATGATCGTGGTGTCGGCGTTATGTCTGCTAAATAAACTCAGGATCTATGAATGAAAAAGGCCCGTAAGGGCCTTTTTCATCTCTTGCGCCATCAGCTCAGAAGGAGGAGGTATCGGTAAACAGACCAACCTTCAGATCGCTGGCACTATAGATCGGACGACCATCGACTTCGACGACGCCATCGGCAATGCCCATGATCAGCTTGCGCCAGATCAGTCGCTTCATCTGGATCTTGTAGGTGACCTTTTTAGCCGTCGGCACGATCTGGCCGGTGAATTTAACTTCACCCACACCCAAGGCCCGCCCCTTGCCCGGACCACCCTTCCAGCCAAGGAAGAAGCCCACCAGTTGCCACATGGCATCGAGGCCAAGGCAGCCAGGCATCACCGGATCGCCCGGGAAATGGCAGTCGAAAAACCAGAGATCCGGCGTGATATCCAGCTCGGCAATGATCTCGCCTTTATCAAACTGGCCACCGACAGCACTGATTTTGACAATACGATCCATCATCAACATGTTAGGGGCGGGTAATTGGCTGTTACCCGGGCCAAACAGTTCGCCGCGGCTGCAGGCCAATAATTCGTCTCGGGAAAACGCATTCTTGCCCTGGTCACACAAAGAGAGTGGCAGCTCAACTACGGATTTGGTATCCAACACGCTTGTTATCCTATGTGATTAACGCTGCACCTAATTTAGCGAACAGGTGTTCGCTAAACAACTCCGATCACTTGTCCAACCCGTCGAAATAGTCCAGAAATGAGTCCTCGGCGCTTTTGGGTTCCGTTTAGCTCGTCTAAACGGGTGCGAATACGGCCATACAGTGTCTCTTCATCATCGATGTCGCCCGCCTCACAACCGGTAAGCAGTTGGATGGCTTCGTTGACGTGACTGACCGGGTAGATGTGAAATTCACCTTTACGCACCGCCTCGATCACCTCATCGGACAGCACCAGTTGCAATTGATTGCTGGCTGGGATGATGACGCCTTGCTTGCCGGTGATGCCGTGAATGCGGCAGATGCGATAAAAACCTTCAATTTTCTCGTTGAGTCCGCCGACCGGTTGCACATTGCCGAACTGATCGACCGCCCCCGTCACCGCCAGGTGCTGGAAGATCGGCTGCTGGGCCAAGGCCGACAACAAGGCACAGAGTCCGGTGAGCGAGGCACTATCACCATCAATTTCGTGATAGGACTGCTCAAAGACCAGATTGGCAGAGAGGGGTGAGGGGGTATCGGCACCGAACTGAGTGGAGAGGTAGCCGTGGATGATCATCATCGCCTTGGCATGGATGTGACCGGCCAACTCGGCTTTGCGCTCGATATCGACTACATCACCGTCGCCCATGTGCACCGTGGCGGTGAGACGTACCGGCTCCCCGAAGTCATAGGGGTGGCCCATGATCTCGATGACCGAGAGTCCATTGATCTGACCGACCGCCATGCCGTCGGTTTGCAGCAAGATTTGCCCGTCAATC
The DNA here is from genome assembly GCA_041441555.1 of Aeromonadaceae bacterium. GTDB lineage: Bacteria > Pseudomonadota > Gammaproteobacteria > Enterobacterales > Aeromonadaceae > Pseudaeromonas. The sequence goes on along the minus strand of JASDSW010000012.1, from coordinate 1,883 downwards.
ACCCCTTGATCCGATTGCTCCACGATGTAGTTCAACCGGTATTCCTGCTCGGAAAGGGCTGTTTGCACATGTGCCGCAGTAATCAGGCTCTCCTGCTCTTCACGCGCCACGCTGTCGGCTAACCGCATCAATGCCCCCAGCTGGGTTTCGGCGATGGAGAGGATCTGCTGGTGTTCGCAGAGGCGACAGGCAAACCGACTCAATAACTTGAGGGCGTCCGCATCAAAATCGAGCAGTTCATCACTCTGGCGAATTCCGCTGAGGAGTCCCAAAAACAGCTCGAATCCTTCATCAAGCGGCAGTTCAGCCACCAGATCGGTGCGCAAGAAGATCCGCTCGGCAATCTCGCGATCCAGCAAACTGAAATCAGCCGCCGTCAATTGATCACCGACCAGGATCAGCTTAACGTTCAACGGTGACGGTTCCGGGATGAACAACGGCGTGGCCGTGGCTGCATCATCCGGAGCACTCCAGTCCAGAAAGCCGGTCTCGAGGGCATTGCGTAACTTAAACCACAGCTCGGGCTGATCCATCAACTCCTCAAGAGGCAGGATCAAGAAGCCACCGTTGGCTTCGCGCAACAAACCCGCTTCGAGCAGGTGGTGGTGGCTATAAATGGTGCCTTGCTCGGTTTGAAAATTGACGGCGCCAAACAGGGTGGTCCAGCTCAGGTCGCGTCCGTAGATCACCGGCGGAGTTTCCGTTTCGTGGTGGATCAACAGATTGATCAGAATGGGGTGACAAAAGGTGCCACCTTGAGCCACATGGCTCGCCAACTGGCTCAGATAATTGGCAATCTTCTCATCACCATCCTGTTTGCGCAGGATTTTACTGACGACGGCCTCGGCATCCAGATGCAGACCCAATAAGCGCAAGAGCTCACTGACCAACTCGCAAAACTCGATGCCCGTGCCTGGCTTTAACTTCAGCCACTGCGGGCGAAATGGATTGAGCAAATTCTCGGCGTAACAGAGATCAAATAGCTGCCGATTGTCGGGCGAACAGTCGTCGATCAAATCCATCACGACCTGTTCATAATCGACGCCCGGAAATCCGTTGAGCAGCAGCGTCTGGCAGCCGTGCCGCATGCTGACGAGTCGGGCAATGGCCGACGCTGCTCTGGGCTGGGCTTCGGCAAACCGCAGCGGTTCAATCTGCGACAGTCGATCCACCTGGAGGGTAGGGAAGTGTGGCAGCAAATTTTCTGAATTTAATTCAATCACTTATTTGATCTACGACGATGTGCTTATGCCAGGAATTATAACCCAAGCCACCAAGGGAGGGCAGTGGCTATCCACGCAGTTATCGACAAATACGCCGGCATTCACAAAATGTAATTTAAATCCCAAGATGTAATTCAAATACAGTTAGAGAACAAAACTAAAGCAATAAAGCGTGATAATCAGATTCTTTCGGGGCTTTTTCTTTGCTGTCTATGAAATTTAGCTACATTTCTGTGTTGTTTGCCTGGACATTTATGTGACGCCGATCAACAATTGAGCTCATCGGATGTTGGTTCTTGGCCGACATTGGCACGGAGCGTAATTTCTGCATGGAACGTAAGGAGCGCAATGATGCGACTGCAAGAGATCAAGATGTCGGTATTGCACCAACGAGATTTGAATAAGCCACGGCGCGTGGCCCAACGGGCATTTAGTTTTCGCCGTGCGGCATATCACTACGAATATCTGGATTGAACCCATTTCCCTATGTTGTTGTTTTCCAAAGATGTGATGCCGACACCCCTTAGGCTGACGCATCAATGGGTCTTGTGATGACTGGTTATTCAGTCTGCGTTTTTAAGGCAATCATGGTTGATTGCCTTTTTTTTGTCATCCCAAAACCACCTCCTATGGAGGTGGTGAACGCCCAGTCGGGGCTAT
>JASDSW010000011.1:0-33404 GCA_041441555.1 Aeromonadaceae bacterium | reverse complement strand
TTTTTACACAGCCTGAGGATCGGTCAATGGATCCTTAACTGATCGGCATTAGGCCAAACAGCCGGGTTTTTTTATGGACGCCAACCAGGCCGAACTCAATCCAACCGATGCTGCAGCTGCTTGACCCAGGCATAGATCACCGGGATGACCAGCAACGTCAGCACAGTCGACGAGATCATCCCACCCACCATGGGGGCGGCAATGCGCCGCATCACCTCGGACCCCGTCCCGGTTCCCCACATGATGGGTAACAGGCCGGCGATGATGGTGACCACCGTCATCATCTTGGGTCGCACCCGTTCGGCCGCGCCCTGCATGATGGCCTGATACAGATGCTGCCGCGTCAGCACTTGCCGTTCACTCAGGCAGCGCTGTTGCATCTGCGCCCAGGAGTGCTCGAGGTAGACCAGCATCACCACCCCGGTCTCCGCCGCCACCCCGGCCAGGGCGATGAAGCCAACCGCCACCGCCACCGACCAGGCATAACCCAGCCACCACAGCAACCAGATCCCACCCACCAGGGCAAAAGGAACGGAGAGCAGCACGATCAGGCTATCGGTCAGATTGCGGAAGTTCAGATAGAGCAGCACCAGGATTAACAGCAGAGTCAGGGGCACCACCCACATCAGGCGAGCCTTGGCCCGCTCCATCGACTCGAACTGACCACTCCAGGTCAGATGATAGCCGGGAGGCAGCACGATCTGTCCCTGCTGCATCGCCCGCTCCACCTGCTGTTGGGCCCGCGCCACCCAACCGCCGATATCGGTATCGGAGACATCCACATACAGATAGGCACTCAGTTGCGCATTCTCGGTCCGAATACTCGGCGGCCCCTGCTCCAGACGCAGGGAGACCAGTGCCCCCAGCGGGATCAATCCGTTGTTGGCCGTTGGCACCAGGGTCTCCCGCGCAATCGCCTGTGGTGTATCGCGCAATTCGCGCGGATAACGGACCACCACACCGTAGCGCTCGCGCCCTTCGACCGTGGTGGTGATCCGCTCACCACCCAGCGCCGAGGCAATCACCTGCTGAACCGTCGCCACACTCAGGCCATAGCGCGCCAGCGCGGCGCGATCGGGCGTCAGCGTCAGGTAATAACCGCCGGTGATCCGCTCGGCATAGGCACTGCGGGTGCCGGGAACCTCTTTGACCACCTGCTCAACTTGGCGCGCCAGCACCTCGATGCCAGCCAGATCGGGACCAAACACCTTGATGCCCACCGGCGTCCGGATGCCGGTGGAGAGCATGTCGATGCGGGCACGGATCGGCATGGTCCAGGAGTTGGCGATGCCCGGCATCTTGACCGCCGCATCCAGTTCATCAATCAACTTCTCCAGCGTCATGCCGGCCCGCCACTCAGACTCCGGTTTCAGATTCACGACTGTCTCAAACATCTCCAGGGGCGCCGGATCGGTCGCCGAGTTGGCGCGCCCGGCTTTGCCAAAGACCGACGCGACCTCGGGGAAGGATTGGATGATGCGATCCTGGAGCTGCAGCAGCTCGGTCGCCTTGGTGATTGACAGGCCCGGCAGAGCCGCCGGCATGAACAGCAGCGAGCCCTCGTGCAGGGTCGGCATGAACTCACTGCCAACCTGTCTGAGCGGATAGACGGTGGCAGCCAGCATCAGCAGCGCCAGCAGCAGGGTGGCGAACTTGGCCCGCAGGACCAGTCGGATGCAGGGGCGATAGATGGCAATCATCAGGCGATTCAACGGATTGCGATGTTCCGCCACCAGTTTGCCGCGGATGAACAGCGTCATCAGCACCGGCACCAGAGTCACCGACAGCAGAGCCGCCGACGCCATCGACAAGGTCTTGGTCAGCGCCAACGGGGTGAACATGCGCCCCTCCTGATCCTCCAGCGTAAAGACCGGCAGGAAGGAGAGGGTAATAATCAACAGCGAGAAAAACAGCGCCGGGCCAACCTCCAGACAGGCCGCCAGCAAGATCTCCCGCCGCGAGGTGCCCGGCGGGGCTCGCTCCAGATGCTTGTGCGCATTCTCGACCATCACGATGCTGGCATCGATCATGGCGCCGATGGCGATCGCAATGCCACCCAGGCTCATGATGTTGGCATTCACCCCCAATAGACGCATGGCGATGAAGGCGGCCAACACCCCCACCGGCAGCACCAGAATCGCCACCAGCGCACTGCGCACATGCAGCAGAAACAGCACGCAGACCAGCGCGACGATCGCGCTCTCCTCCAGCAAAGTCTTCTGCAACGTGGCAATGGCCTTATGGATCAACTCGGAGCGATCATAGGTGGTAACCACCTCCACCCCCTTGGGCAGGCTGAGTTGGAGTTGTGCCAGCTTCTGCTTTACCTGCTCGATGACATCGAGCGCATTCTCACCGCTGCGAGCCACCACGATGCCGGAGGCCACCTCGCCCTGCCCATTAAGCTCGGTCACCCCTCGTCGCTCATCGGGCGCCGACTCGACGCGAGCGACATCGGCAACACGCACCGGAGTGCCATTTACTTCCCGGATCACCAGTTGGCGCAGATCCTCCATATGACGAAGGTAGCCCTGACCGCGCACCATGAACTCGGTTTCCGCCAGTTCGATGACCCGACCGCCGACATCCTGATTGCTGTTGCGGATGACCTCCACCACCTCCAGCGGGGAGAGGCCATAACTTTGCAGTTTGCGGGGATCCAGCACCACCTGATACTGCTTGACGAAGCCACCGACGCTGGCGACCTCGGCCACCCCGGGCGTCGCCGCCAGCGGGTAACGAATGGTCCAATCCTGCAAGGTGCGCAAGGACTCCAGCGACTGGCCAAGACCCTGCGCCTGATTCTTGGCCACCAGCGCGTACTGATAGATCCACCCCACACCGCTGGCATCCGGCCCCAGCGTCGGACTCAGCCCGCCGGGTAGCTTGCCGGAGAGCCCGCTCAAATACTCCAGCACCCGGGAGCGAGCCCAGTAGAGATCGGTGTGGTCCTCAAAGATCACATAGACAAAGGAGGCGCCGAAGAAGGAAAAGCCCCGCACCACCTTGGCCTTGGGTACCGACAGCAGGGCGGACGTCAGCGGGTAGGTCACCTGATCCTCCACCACCTGCGGCGCCTGGCCCGGGTATTCGGTATAGACAATCACCTGAACATCCGACAGATCGGGAATGGCGTCCAGCGGCGTACGCAACAGCGCCAACACGCCACCGACCACGACCAGCAGCGTCAGCAACAGCACCAGCCAGGGATTGCCGATGGACCAACGAATGAGACGAGAGACCATGATCACTGCCCTCCCGAAGTCGGCATCGAGGTCGCCGGCGCGCCCGACGCACTGACCGCCGGCGCCGTGGAGGCCAAACCGGCAAAGGCCGCTCGCAGATTGCTCTCACTATCGAGCAGGAAGTTGGCACGCGTCACCACCACATCGCCGGCCTGCAAGCCGCTTAACACGGCTATCCGCCGCTGGCCTTGTTGATCTTCGCCATAGGCCCCGACCTCCACCTCGCGAGGGGCGAAACGACCACCGCCCAAACTCAGCAGCACCAGGCGCCGCGCCCCGGTGTCGAGCAGTGCCGACTCCGGAATCGTCAGTGCCTCGGTTGCCGCCGTCGTCTGCAACTGGGCCTCTCCATACATGGCAGGCTTCAGACGCCCCTCTTCATTCCGCAGTTCAATGCGCACCGACACGGTCCGGGTTTGCGCGTTCACCGTGGGATAGATGAAGGCGACCTTGCCGGAAAATCGTTCGCCGGGATAGGCAGCCATCGTCAGCGAGACGGGCTGCCCGATCTGGATCGAAGCCAGATCCTGCTCAAACAGATCCACCAGCAACCACAGGTGACGCAGATCGGCCAACTCAAACAAGGGTTCACCCGCCTCGAAGCGCATCCCCTGCACCGCCTTCTTGCTCATCACCACCCCATCGCTCGGAGCGGTCAGCGGCAGGCGGCGCCGCACCTCACCATGGCGCACCAGGCGCTGCAGCTCGGCCTCCGGAATATCCCAGAAGCGCAGGCGCTGCAGGGCGCCATCACTCAGGCTGATGCGTTTCCCACCAGCCAGGGATGGCTCCAGGTGCAGCCGGCTCTGCGACTCGCGCGCCAACAGATACTCCTGCTGGGCCGCAATCAGCTCCGGACTGTAAACCTCCAGCAGGGTCTCGCCGGCATGAACCGTTTGCCCCGTGGTATTCACCGGCAATCGTTCAATCCAGCCACCAAACTTCGGCGCCACCGTCACGGTGCGGCGCTCATCCACCACCAACTGACCGACGGCCCGCAGCGTTCGCTGCAGGCGCTCACGACGCACCGGCTCTGTGGTCACCCCCAGCGCCTGGATGCGATCCGGGCTGACCGTGACGGTGGCAGAGGCGCTCGGGGTCTCCCCCGCTTCATCCGCATAGACGGGCAGATAGGGCATCCCCATCTCGTCTTTCTTGGGGGTCGCCGAGATATCCGGCAATCCCATGGGGTTGCGATAATAAAGAATGGTGCGACCCACCGGCTTCGCCGATGGCGAGGGTACGGCGGCACGCTGATCCTGCGCCTGCTGCCAGCCCCAGAAGAGAGCAACACCCAGCGCGCCACCGAGCAGCAGGGTCAGTAAAGGGATCACCCAGCGGCGACCCAACATAGAGAGACTCATGATCGATCCTCACCTCTGTACAGAGGAATACGGCCCCACCGCCATCGGCATCTGGGGCCATACTGCCGTTACTTCACCGCCTGCCACTGCAGGATCCGAGGGGAGTCATTGGCCACCGGGGCAAATTGCGCCTCGATCTGGAGACCAGGCGTTAACCCCTGGGCCAATTTGGCACTCGCCAGTTGAAACGACATTGTCATCGCCGGCCAATTGAGCGCCGCAACGGCCTGATGCTTCAACAAGACCCGATCACCCTGCAGCTCCACCACCTCGGCGCGTAGGGTGTAGGAGCTTGGATGACTCGGTTCGGCAGCGGTCTGCTCGGGATGGTGGGAAGCCGTCACCTCAGCCTGAGCCGAGGCAGTTCCGACGGTCAGAACAAACAAAGGGAGGGAAAAGGCAGCCAACAGGCTGCGATAACGCAGATTCAACATGGTCATTTCGGTGATCCTCAAGCGTCCGGAGGGCCACGGCGCCGACGGATGGCGGCGGCTCAGGCTCCGGTAAAAACACAAATGGGAAATGCCTGAATAACAGGCAGCATCAGGCCCTTAGGCCACGAAATGACAGGGGGGAGGAACCGGAATGCCGGGAATGAAATTCGCGTAGCGAGCGGGGTGGAACTCAGGAGCGCCATCGGTATGACGCGGCAGCCAATCGGCTAGGAGGGCAACCCGCGGGAGATCGGCGGCAATCTGCACGCATGCGTTGCAGTGTTTGCTGCCATGCTCCATCCACTGGCTCAGCGGAGGACACGCATGCTTACTAGCCGCCGCATCTCCTCCCGCGTCGGAGGAAGCATGAACCATCGAGTGGCAGTCCGAGGGGGACGCAGCGCCCAAGGCTTGAGCGCTGAAAGAAGAGGTGCGGCTGGAGTCGGGAGTGGACACGTCAACCCGGTCCGGTTGCTGCACGGGCAACCAGGCTAATGCCGTCTGCAGAGGCAGCCAGCAGGCTAACGCCAAGGCAAATCGCAGTGTCCAGCGTGACATGGGTGATCAATACCTTCCAGTTTCCGGCAGCGCCGCAAATACGCCATGCATCACATGGCGCCACGATAGTAGAGCAGAGGCCGGTTCCGTAGCAACCCCAAAGACAGCTCTAAGAACTTCAGCGGGCCGACTGCAGGCTGCGCAACCAGGCGATCTCGTCGGCCCAGATCTCCGGATCCACTGTTTCCAGTATTAACGGAATTCGATCAAAACGCTCATCTTGCATGATGAACTCAAAGACGGCGGTCCCCAGATTGCCCGCCCGCAGGCTGTGATGGCGATCGACTCGACTGCCGAATTCGCTCTTGGCACCATTGATATGCATCCCCTTGAGATACCGAAAGCCGACCAGTCGCTCAAATTCGGCAAAGGTCGCCGCACAGGCCTCTGGCGTTCGCAGCTCATAGCCGGCGGCAAAGGCGTGGCAGGTATCCAGACAGACGCCCACCCGGCTCTTGTCTTCAACACCGTCGATGATCTGCGCCAGATGCTCAAACGACCAACCCAGATTGCTGCCCTGCCCCGCGGTATTTTCAATGACCGCCGTGACCCCGTTCGTCTGCTCCAGCGCCCAGTTGATCGACTCGCTCACCAGTCGCAGACTGACCGCTTCGGGGATCTGTTTCAGGTGGCTTCCCGGGTGAAAATTCAGATAGCAGAGCCCCAATTGCTCGCAGCGCCGCAACTCATCAAGAAACGCCTCCCGCGACTTGGCGAGCCCATCGGGATCGGGGTGGCCCAAATTGATGAGATAACTGTCGTGCGGCAGGATCTGCTCCGGCAAGAAGCCCGCTTGGGCGCACGCCCGCCTGAAAGCCAAGACAGTCGCTTCGGTCAGCGGGGGGGCGCTCCATTGACGCTGATTTTTGGTGAAGAGCGCCAAAGCATTGGCGCCTAATGAAACAGCCCGTTCGATCGCCAGCTCGATGCCACCCGCCGCACTGACGTGCGCGCCTACATATTTCATGACCCACTCCACAAAAATCACCGAGACCGATTATGCAGCCCGATGGGTTGGCCGCCAACCCCATAAATGGCATGGTCATTGCTTATTCTTGCCTGTCTGAGGGGTGCGTAAAAAAGGTGACGGAGTGATGTTTTTTTCAACAATCACCTTGTCAATGCGGCACATATGTAGCACGCTATCGATCCCTCATGGTCAGCCTGGTAGCAAGGAGTCTGTATGACCACGATCAAGAGCGACATGGTTCGCGCTCGTGTCGAGCCTGAACTCAAGGAGCGCGCCGAAGCTGTTCTGGAAAAATTGGGGATGAGTACCGCCGATGCCATCCGGATTTTTCTGACACAAGTCGCTCTGCGCCAGGCATTTCCATTGGAGCTAACCCTACCGACGACCGAACGCCTGCCCGCAGGTGATGACTTGCGGCTAGGACGTGACTAACGTCACAGCCTGCTGATAGTGCACATCTCACAATCAGTTGTAGAATTAATAATGAGTCAGTCCGCAACCAGCGGGCAAGTAGACACGAGACACGGAGAATGATTTATGGCCAACCGTATTCTGATTATCAACAACGACAGCGCTCAAGAGTTACCACTGAGTGTCATGGATCGCTTCCAACAGGTGATGTTGGTCGTCGGTAAGGGTCAAAACAATCTGCCGGTCGAAGTCGTCGGTCAATTGTTGCTGGCCCAGTCACAGTACAAGGTGCAAATCGAGCTGGTATCACTCAAGAACACCAACAAAGCGGTTTTCGATCTGCACTTTGCCATGCACCTCGGCCGCTTGTTTGAACGAAACCAGGACAGTCAGTTCACCATACTGTCCAGCGATACCACCTTCGATACGTTGATCGTCACCTGCAAAGAGCAGGGCATGAAGATCAACCGCGTTGAGGCTCTGCAGCGTCTGTCTGCCGTACAAGGTGGTCAGGAAGAGGCTGCGGTCCTTGTCGCCGATGCCGAAGAAGAAATTGGTCTGGCACTGGAAACTCCGGCCGCCGAACCAGAGAGCGCCAGCAGTCGGAACCACCGCCTGATCACCAGCCTGATCGGTGGCGCTCGCGGCTAAACGCTCAACAACAGCGCTCAGTTACTCAAAGGCCCTGCGGGGCCTTTTTAATTTTCCCTCTGGCAGCGACTGCAAGTTCCCTTCAACTCCAAAAACTGGGGCGCCAACCGAAAGCCCTGGGCGGCCACCTGCTGGTTCAACAGGTTCAGTAGTTCGGGGGCCATCGCCGCCTCGAGAACCTGACCGCAGTGCACACAGATCAGGAGCTGGCTGAAGTGGTCACATCCCTGATGGGGACAAACCACATACTTCTGGATGGATTGCAGATAGTGGGCAAAACCCTGTGCCACCAGATAGTCGAGCGCCCGATACGCGGTTGGCGGCTGCCATTGAGTTCCCTGCTCCCGCAGGCAATCCAGCAACTCATAAGCACTCAGCGGCTTGCCGCTGTTCTGTAATAGCGACAACACCAACTGCCGATTCGGCGTCATTTTAGTGGCTACCGCATCGCGACAGCACGAGTGGTTATGGGTCATGGCTCTCTCAACTCAAGCGGGGCAACAGTTGCCAGCATACCGGATTTCTTTTGTGACAGGGATTGCATGCATTAAATGTTATGTTATAACAGCCGACTGAAATGGATGAGAAGAATTCTTATGCACTCGCTACTGTTGACCGGCACCTGGGTCCGTCTGGCCTGGGTTGCGCTGCCGATTCTCCTGATCTGGGCTGTGCTGTTCTGGGCCATGGGATAAATCATGCTGCATTTTCACAATCTGACGCTCGGCTATGCCCGTCACCCCGTAGTCCATCACCTGCATGGTCACATTCCCGCCGGCAGCCTGCTGGCGGTGATCGGTCCCAACGGCGGCGGCAAGTCGACGCTACTCAAAGGCATCCTCGGCCAGCTTCCGCCACTGGAGGGGAACATCGAACTCGCGATTCCGCGCAACCAGATCGGCTACCTGCCGCAACAGAGCCGCATCGATCGCCAGTTTCCGGTGACGGTGCGCGAAGTGGTCGCCATGGGATTGTGGCGTCACTGCGGCCTGTTCGGTCGTCTGGCTCACCCGCAACGGCGCAAGATTGACGGCGCCCTGGAGCGCGTCGGTCTGGCCGGCATGGCCGATGCCAGCCTTGACGCCCTCTCCGGTGGCCAGCTGCAACGCGCTCTGTTCGCCCGTCTCTGCCTGCAGGAAGCTCCGCTGATGCTGCTGGACGAACCCTTCAGCGCCATCGATACCCAGACCAGCGAGGATCTGTTGGCCCTGCTGCGTGAGTGGCAGGCGGAAGGCAAGACGCTGATCGCCGTGCTACACGACATGCATCAGGTCAGCCGCCATTTTCCACAGGCCATGTTGCTGGCGCGCGAGGTGATCGCCTGGGGCGCCACCGAGACGGTGGTCACCGAGGCCAACCTGAATCGGGCACGTGGCCTACCGACGGCACCGAACCCGGATGCCCGCGAATGCCACCGCCCCACACCGGAGCACGCCGAATGATTCACGATCTGCTGCTGGCGCCGTTCAGCGATTTCCAGTTCATGCAACGCGCCCTGGCCGGCTGTCTGGCGCTGAGTCTGTCAGCGCCGGCCATCGGTGTCTTCCTGATGCTCCGCCGCATGAGTCTGACTGGCGACGCCATGTCGCACGCCATTCTGCCCGGGGCCGCCATCGGCTATCTGGTGGCAGGCCTGTCGGTGGAGGCCATGACCCTCGGCGGCCTGGTCGCCGGGGGCCTGGTGGTCCTGCTCTCCGGCGCTGTGGCGCGCAGCACCAAGAGTGGCGAAGACAGCAGCCTCGCCGCCTTCTACCTGATCTCGGTAGCCCTCGGCGTGCTACTCATCTCGCTGCGCGGCAGTAGCGTCGATCTGCTGCATGTGCTGTTTGGTTCGGCTTTGGCCCTCAATGACAGCGCCCTCTGGCTGCTCGGCAGCATCAGCTCGCTGACCCTGGTAGCGCTGGCGATCCTGCTGCGCCCGCTGGTGCTAGAGTGTCTCGATCCGGATTATCTAGCCACTGTCAGCCGCGCCGGCAGTTGGGTACACATGGCCTTCCTGCTGCTGGCGGTGCTGAACCTGATCGCCGGTTTCCACGCGCTTGGCACCCTGATGTCGGTCGGCATCATGATCCTGCCAGGCGCCGCGCTGCGCTACTGGACACGACGCCTTGGCCCCATGCTGCTGGGTTCTTGTCTGGCAGCCTTCGTCTCTGCGCTCTGTGGCCTGCTGTTCTCATACCATCTGGGCTGGCCCACCAGCCCGACCATCATTCTGACGCTGGGTCTGATCTACTTCCTGTCGCTGCTGGTCGGCCCACAGGGCGGCCTGATGTGGCGCTATATCCGCCTGCGTCATCTGGAAGCCTGACCCTCATGAAGGAGCCCTCTATGCAACTGATCCGTTCCACCCTGTTGACCCTGGGCCTGCTCGTCAGCCCGTTGGCCCTAGCCAAGGTGCCCGTCACCGCCACCTTCAGCATTCTCGGCGATCTGGTACAACAGGTCGGGGGCGACCAGGTCAGCGTCTCAATGCTGGTCGGTCCGAACGGCGATGCTCATGTCTATCAGCCGACGCCGCAGGATATCCGCACCCTGGCCCAATCCAAACTGCTGGTCAGCAACGGGCTCGGCTTTGAAGGCTGGCTGGAACGACTGGATAGCGCCTCCGGTTTCAAGGGGGTCAAGGTCGTCGCCAGCCAAGGCATTCAACCCCGCCACATGGCCGAAGAAGAGGAGGAGGGGTCTGAACACGAGCATGAGGCGGAAGGCCATCACCATCACGGCGGCCTCGATCCCCACGCCTGGAACGATCCGGCCAATGTGCTGGTCTACGTCGACAACATAGTCCGCGGCCTGAGCCAGGTCGATCCGGAACATGCCAACCTGTATCAGCAGAACGCCGCCCGTTACAAGGCGCAGTTGCAGAAGCTGGATGCCGATTACCGGGCCCGCTTCGCCCAGCTGCCCGCCGAGCGCCGCCGGGCCATCACCTCCCACGATGCTTTCGGTTATCTGGCCCAGGCCTATCAGCTGACGCTGATCGGCGCCCAGGGGTTGAGCACCGAATCCGAACCCTCCGCCGCCATGATCGCCGGCTTGATCCGCCAAATCCGCGATGAGAAGATCCCGGCACTGTTTATCGAAAACATCAGCAACCCGACCCTGATCCAGCAGATCGAGCGTGAGACCCAGGCCCGCGTCGGCGGCGAGCTCTACTCCGACGCGCTCTCCCCAGCCGGTGGCGCCGCGGCCAGCTACCAGGCCATGCTGGAACACAACCTGAGCACCCTGTTGGCGGCCCTGGAGAAATAGTGAGCGATGAGGCCTGTTGCCTGTCTCGGCCTGCTGGCCACTCTTAGCCTGAGCGGGGCGGTGCTGCCGGTGGCGGCGCACCCCCACAGCTGGATCGACATGGTCAGCCAGTTGCAGATCGACGATCGGCAACGGCTGACCGAACTGCGCTTGAGCTGGCTGTTTGATGAGTTCTACAGCGCCACCATTCTGGATGAAGCCCAAAGCAAGGGACACAGCCTCGAGCAGGAGTTGGTTCAGTTTGGTCAGGACACCTTGAACAACCTGGCCACCGAGAATTATCTCAATCGCATGACTCTCGACGGCCAGAAGATCCGGTTTGGCCGTGGCGACCAGGTCAAGACCGAGTGGGTCAATGGCCAGATCCGTCTGAGCTATCGCCTGCCACTGGCTCAGCCAGCCCCCCTGACCGGCAAGCGACTACAGTTCGCCATCTACGACTCGACCTATTACGTCGAGATGCTGCACGGCTCGCCGACGGCAATCCAGTTAAGGGGCCAAGGTGCCACCGGTTGTCACACCGAATTGCTGCCTCCCAATCCCAGTGAGGAGCAACGCAGCTACGCCCTCTCGCTCGACAAGACGGAGCAGTCCGAGGATGGGCTGGGCACCGCCTTTGCCGAGCAGGTCATGGTGCTATGCTCGCCCCAACCCGCCAAGGGGCAGCCATGAAGCGCAAACCCTCTCAGCTCTGGTTCTCCGTCGGCAGCCTCGTCATGCTGACCCTCATCCCCGCCACCCTCTACATCCATTGGTCCGCCATCAGTTATCAACTGCTACGCTGGCAACTGCAGTTCCATCGTGAGCTTGGAGTTCTGCTGCGCGCCGCCGTGACGCAGGATCCACTCCTCATCACCAGTCTGCTGGCCAGCAGTTTTGCCTATGGCGTGTTCCATGCCGCCGGGCCGGGCCACGGCAAGCTGGTGCTCACCACCTATCTAACCACTCAGCCCAGCCGGCTGCGGCAGGCATTGGAGCTTTCGGTGGGGGCCGCGCTGCTGCAGGCCGTCGTCGCCATCGCCCTGATCAGCGCCACCAGTTGGTTGCTGGGTATGACGGCGCGCCAGGCTCAATCGCTGGGCATCTGGTTCGAACGGGGCAGTTTTCTGCTGGTGGCGCTGATGGGAGCTTACCTGGCGCAAAAGGCAGTGCGGCGGAGCTGGCAGCTCTATCGCCAAGGCCAAAAACCGCGGACGCCGATCCGCCGCATTCTGGCTCCCCTTGCGCCGCGCGCAGAGGCCTGCGGCGCCCACCCCACACCGGGGCTAGCGACGTTCAGCCGCCCATCCACCGCGCCCGCCTGTGGCTGCGGTCATGTCCATGCCCCGACGCCCCAGGTCCTCGCCCAGGCCAACGACTGGCGCAGTCAGTTGGGGATACTGCTGTCGATGGGGATGCGTCCCTGCGGGGGTGCCTTGTTGATTCTGATCCTGGCTAAGGTGATGAACCACTTCTGGCTGGGGGTGCTGGCGACGCTGGCCATGGCGGCAGGAACGGCCCTGACCGTGGCCGGCCTGGCCCTCGTCAGCCAGCGGGCTCGTCATCTGGCCCAACGACTGTTGCAGGGCTCGGCCAGTGGCCACTACCGATGGGCGCTGATGGGGCAGGGCGTCGCCCTGTGTGGCGGCCTGATCCTGATGGGCATCGGCATCAGCCTGATGTCTACTCCCGGCTCTCTGCTCCTGCCACGTTAAGCTGTCACGGCTTGGAGCTATTAGTCGTCGTAGGATCGTTGCTGTTGTACCAGTTGGATCGGACAATCGGGCGTCACGAGGGCGATGGCCGCTTCGGCGACCTGCTCATCGGCAAAACTGACCCGACACCCTTTGGCATCGGTCAGCGGATGCAACACATCGTCCGGACTGCGGAAGTCCACCACCCACTCCATGCTCAGTCGATCAAAGAGCACCACTGCCTCTTGCCAGGGCTGGGTATGGTGCCGTCTCTTGAGTTCTTCGAGTGTCATCTTGCTCTCCTTGGGTTGATTCAATGGCGCCCGAATGGGATGCGCATCTCGGCTTGAAATCATCAAGCGAGCCGCTTGATTCACCTTACCCCAAGCATCCCTCGGTGTGAAACATTCCCGTCACAACCCAGTGCCGACCGTCGCAGAAAAACCGTAACCCGGGCCACAACCGGGTACGGTGAGAGCGCCATAAAAAAGCCCGGCGCAGGGCCGGGCAATGTACAGGACTTCAACTTCTCATGGGATGGGAAGAGGGTTTACTCGCCCGTCGTCGCAACCTCGACTGCCTGGTTCGGCTTGAGGACGGCATACAGGATGCCGGTGACGGCAGTCCCTGCGGCAATGGCCAGCAGGTAGAGGAACACATGGTTGATGGCGTTCGGGATCAGCATGACGAACAGACCACCGTGCGGAGCCATCAGGGTACAACCCAGCAACATGGAGAGAGCACCGGTGACGGCACCACCCAGCATGGTGGCAGGGATCACCCGCATCGGGTCGCGAGCGGCGAAGGGAATCGCCCCTTCGGAGATGAAGCACAGCCCCAGCACGAAGGAGGCTTTGCCCGCTTCACGCTCCGGCTCGCTGAACTTGTTGCGGGCCAGGAAGGTCGCCAGACCCATGCCCAGCGCCGGCACCATACCGGCCGCCATGACGGCCGCCATCGGTGCATAGGTCTGGGAAGCCAGCAAACCAACCCCGAAGGTGTACGCCGCCTTGTTGACCGGTCCACCCAGGTCAAAGCACATCATGGCGCCAATGATGATCCCCAGCAGTACGGCGTTGGCAGAACCCATCTCCTTGAGGAACTCGGTCAAACCGGTCATCACGGATGCCACCGGGCCACCCACCACGTAGATCATGATGAGACCGGTCACCAGGGAGGCCACCAGCGGGATGATCAAGATGGGTTTGAGCGCTTCCATGGTCTGCGGCAACTTGACGTTGTCGGCGACAAACTTGGCGCTGTAACCGGCCAGGAAACCGGCCACGATACCCCCGAGGAAACCGGCCCCCAGGGAGCTGGCCAGCATACCACCGATCAGACCCGGAGCCAGACCGGGACGGTCGGCAATCGAGAAGGCGATGTAACCCGCCAGCACCGGCACCATCAGGGCAAAGGCGGAGGCACCACCGATCTTCATCAAGGCCGCGGCCATCGTCCCTTCCACCTTGAAGGCCTCGATGCCGAAGATGAAGGAGAGGGCGATACACAGACCACCGGCCACCACGATGGGCAGCATGTGGGAAACCCCGGTCATCAGGTGTTTGTAGACGCCCGGCAGCTCAGCCTTGCCACTGCTCTTCTCCGCAGACGGCTGGCTAGCGGACCAGACCTGCGCCTCGGCAAAGGCCTTGTCCATCTCCTGGGCGCTCTTCTTCAGGGCGGCCCCGGTGCTGGTCTTGTAGAGTCTCTTGCCATTGAAGCGCGAGAGATCCACCTCAATGTCGGCGGCAATGATCACCAGATCGGCAGCGGCGATCTCCTCAGCCGTCAGGGCATTCTTGGCCCCAACCGAGCCGCGGGTCTCCACCTTGACCCAGTGACCCCGCTTCTTCGCTTCACCTTCAATGGCTTCGGCCGCCATGAAGGTATGGGCCACCCCGGTCGGACAAGCCGTAATCGCCACAATACGCTTCATACTCATAGCAGTTTCCTTGCTTGGCACTTGATGTGTGTAGGGAACGGCAGCTTGCTCTGCCGTCTGTAAAAACTGTTTGCTATCGGGCAGGGCCGCAGTCACAGCGGCCTGATACAGACGCTTGCCATGGAAGCAGGCCAGGTCGACATCCTCCCCGGCCACCACCACCAGATCGGCGGCGGCAATCTCTTCTTGAGTCAGCAAACGAGGCTCACTCAGCTGGTTATGACACTCGACGACCGCCGACCATCCCAGCTCGGCGCTGGCTTTTTCCAGCAACCCGGCAGCAATGATGCTGTTGGCGATCCCGCTTGGACAGGCGGTAACAATGACAATATTCATCCGAATAACCTCAACTGAGTTGCTGAACTTCGATGCTCGCCATCAATGTGGCAAGCTGCTGCGGATCGGCGATCCCGACTCCGATCTGGGTGACGGCCAGGGCCGACACCGCCGAAGCCAGACGCAGGATCTGTTCCATCGGCCAGGACTGACTCAGCCCCCAGGCCAGACCGGCGACCATAGAGTCACCCGCGCCCACGGTACTCACCACACTCATGCGCGGCGGTTTGGCCTGCCACCAGCTACTACCCGCCCGCCACAGCACGCCATCGGCACCGCGCGAGACCACCACATGAGGGATCTGGTAGCGAGCCTGCAACGCTTCGGCGGCGGCCATCAAGGCCTGCTGACTCTCCAGTGGCTGGCCAGCCCAATCCGCCAGTTCATGTTCATTCGGCTTGATGAGAAATGGTTTGGCCGCCAGCCCTTCGGCCATGGCCGCACCACTGCTGTCAAACAGCACCTTCTTGCCCTGCTCGGCCAGCAGATGCAGCCACTGACTCAGCCGTTCCGGGGTGACACCGCGCGGCAGACTACCGGCCACCACCACATACTCGATGTGCGGTAACAGCGCCTGCAGTTGCTGCTCAAACCGCAGCAGTTCCTCGTCGGAGACCTCGACCCCGGGGAAATTCAGATCGGTAACCCGGCCGCTGGCTTCCACCATCTTGACGTTGATGCGCGTCGCTCCCGGCACCACCAGGAAGTGATCCCCCAGCTGCGCGTTGTGAAACAACTCATGGAACGGCGCCTGGTTCTCCTGCCCCAGGAAGCCGGAGACCAGCACCTGGGCGCCCAGATCCTTGAGCACGCGCGCCACATTGATCCCCTTGCCCGCCGGATGCAGGTGGCCGGAGTTGACCAGATTCACCTCGCCAACCCGCATCTGCTCCAGGTGGCCGGTGAGATCCAGCGCCGGATTCAGCGTCAGGGTCAGGATCGGTTGTGTCGTCTGATGACTCATTCTCCGGCTCCTTCACCTTCCCCCAGACCATCGGCGATGGCCTGCCCGATGCTCTGCAGCGCCAGTTCGGCATCTTCACCCTTGGCAGTAAAGTGCAGGCGATGCCCTTGACGGACCCCCAGGCTGACCAGCTTCATCAGACTCTTGGCATTCACCGCCTTGCCATCCCCATCCAGATTGGCCACCCAGATCTGGCTGGAGAACTCTTTCACCGCCTTGACCAGCATGGCACTCGGGCGGGCATGCAAGCCGTGGGGGTTGATGATGGTGAAGGTTGCCTCCAGTCCATCCTGAGGAGCCGTGGTCAGCAACTTGACCACTTCGGCGCCAGAGGCCGACCACAAGGCGGCGACCTTCTGCTCGCTGATGAGGGCAATCAAGCGCTCGAGGACCGGCATGTGTTGTGAATCGCGGGCGGCGATCAGCAGCAGCCCCTGTACCGGCAACCCATCATGCTGGAACGGTTGGGCGGCGCGGACGAAGGCAACCCCGGTGCGCAGCACATCGTCGGCGACGCGGGCCAGCCAGAGCCCTTGACCCAGTGGGTTGGCCGCCGTCGCCAGTACGGTGTGCACCGCGCCCGGCGTCAAAGCACCACCCTGGCGCAACAACTCGGCGGCCGTGGCCTGCAGAGTCGCCAGATCACCCGCCGCTGCATCCAGTCGCAGCGTGCTGTCGTCCAACAGCAGGGGTTGGCTGAGCGGCTCGCCATTGAGCAGAGCCGCCAGCTCGGCTGCGGAACGCACGCCCGGCAGGCGGGCCGTCACCTCGTCATCCGACAGCACGCGGGTCAGTTGACGCAGAATGCCCAGGTGTTCATCGGACTTGGCGGCGATACCGATCACCACATAGGCCTTCTGGCCATCGGCCCACTCGACCCCATCCGGAAAGTGCAACACCTGAACCCCGGTCTGCAGCACCAGATCACGGGTATCCGTGGTGCCGTGAGGGATGGCGATCCCGCTTCCCAGGTAGGTAGCCGTCTGCTCTTCGCGGCGCAACATGCCATCGACATAGGCCTCGGTGACCAGACCAGCCGCACTCAGGCGAGCGGCGACCAGTCGAATGGCCGAGACCTTGTCGGCGGCTTGAGCGCCGAGTTGAATATCATCAGTTTTCAGGGTCAACATGGAGCGTCCCTCACATTCTCATATCCAGTGTCTGGATTAGGTATAGTGGCTTGCGTGAAACCGTTCCAATCATTACCTTGGGGATGTGATGACGGACGGATTGAACAAAAGATTAATCGTTTCAGCTGTGATGCTGGATCGTTTCAGTGCTATATTCAAGCTCGATTGATTGAACAGCTTTCCGTAATATGATGCAGAGCACGTTTAGGTGCCCAAACAACCAGCAGATCTGGAGAAACCATCGATGAAACTCGAAGAAGTCGCCCGTTTGGCCGGGGTCTCGCGCACCACCGCCAGCTATGTGATCAATGGCAAGGCGGAGCTGCATCGCATCAGCGCCGCCACCCAGGAACGGGTCATGGCGGTGGTTCGGGAACACAACTATCGACCCGATCAGGCCGCTACCGCCCTACGTCTGGGCAGTAGCCGACTGCTCGGCTTCATCCTGCCGGATCTGGAGAACCAGAGTTATGCCCGTCTGGCCAAGCTGCTGGAAGCCAGCGCGCGCGCCCAGGGGTTTCAGTTGATTATCACCTGCTCGGATGACAACCCGGACACCGAGATGGCCCTGGCCGAGATGTTGGTGGCCCGCCGCATCGATGCCTTGCTGGTCTCCAGCGCCCTGCCGACGGACTCCACCTTTTATCGCGAGCTGCAGGCCAAGGGGGTGCCGATCATCGCCATCGACCGTGCACTGGATGATGCACAGTTTGCCTCGGTGATCAGCGAAGACATGCAGGGCGCCATGCGACTGACCGACTCCCTGCTGGTAAACCAACCGCATAGCATCGGTCTCATCGGCGCCGTCCCCGAGATCGCCATCTCCCGGCAACGCGAGCTGGGCTTTCGCAAGGCGATCGGCTATTCGGCGCCCCATCTGGTACCGAAGATCCAGTATGGCGACCACTTCAGTCGGGAGGCAGGAGCCAAGATCTGTGCCGAGTGGATCGCCGAGGGGCAGTTGCCACAGGCCATCCTGACCACCTCCTATGTGTTGCTGGAGGGGGTACTGGATGTGCTGGTACAAAATCCCGAACTGCTGGCCGTCACCCAACTGGCCACCTTCGGCGACAACCGCTTGCTCGATTTTCTGCCCATCCGCGTCAACGCTCTGCCGCAGCAGTTCCCGCTGATCGCCGAGAAGGCTCTGGCGCTGACCCTCAGTGCCATCAACCATCAATACAAGGCCGGCATCCACGTCGTGCCCCGCGTCTTGAAGGTGCGGGCTGACAACTAACCATTTCGCGGTCAGGCTGGCGAGCCATCCCAGGTTCCGACCCTGACCGCAGCAAGAGGAATAGCGGATGAAGATTGCATTGGCCTCCGACCATGCCGGCTTTGCCCTGAAGCAGGAGATCCAAGCCCTGTTGCAGGCCCAAGGCCATGAGATCCTGGATTTTGGCGCCTACGATGAACAGGCCTGCGATCTGCCCGACAGCGTCTATCCGGCCGCCCAGGCGGTGAGCAAGGCCATCGTCGATCGCGGCATCTTTATCGATGGCGTCGGCTACGGCAGCGCCATGATCGCCAACAAGCTGTTCGGCGTTTACGCCGCCGTCTGCCAGGATCCGCTCTGTGCCGAGCTGGCTCGCTCCCACTCCGACACCAATGTCCTGTGCCTCGGCGGCAAGATCATCGGCTCGGTGCTGGCGCTCGAGATCGTCCGGGTCTGGATGCGCACCGAGCCGCTGAGCGATGAGAAATACCGGCGCCGGGTGGCCAAGGTGGTCGCCATCAACGAACAGAACCTCAAACCGCTGGCCTGACCGATCCAGGAAAAACCAGCATGTCGGGCTGGCCCACCGCAGCGGTCAGCCCAACCGCATCCCCGTTCCCCTTCATCCCTTGCGTCTTGTGCACTTCCCGATTGGTCAGCCCGGCACCACCGCTCGTTGGCACCTCACCGCCCATCATCGAACCCATGAAACCGCTATCAACAGGCTGCGATCCAGCCCGAATTTCAGCCGGTCTCCCGGCGTTTTTTGTGGCTGCTGACTCACAGAAGCAGGATCTGCGACTTGTCGAGAAACCAGCATATTCCTAGTGTAACGCCGAAGCTGAAACGATTCATCAATCGATAAATAACGCTAAACTGGAGCACTAGTCATGTTAAAACCTCTCTCTGCAGCCATCCTGTTCGCCATCGGTTCCCTCTCCGCGCAAGCCGCCGAGTTCGTCCTGAGTGATGCCACCACCGGCAGCGATGTCGGTGACTGGAAAGTCAGCAGCGACTCCCTCGGCATCCAGAGTAAGACCCCCTTCACCCTGGAAAAACGCCGTCTGCACGGCGGCAAGCAGGAAGGGGTCGATGTGCTGCGGATCAACAACGGCGTCATTGAAATCACCCTGGTGCCGACCCGTGGCATGGGCATCTATCAGGTGACCAGCGGCGATCTGCGTCTGGGCTGGGACTCTCCGGTCAAGGAGATCGTCAATCCGGCGAATATCGATCTGGAAAGCCGCAACGGTCTGGGCTGGCTGGATGGTTTCAACGAGATGATGGTGCGCTGCGGCTATGAGTGGACCGGCCACCCCGGTGTGGATGACAACGGCCAGTTGCTGAGTCTGCACGGCCGCGCCCAGAACACCCCGGCCTCCACCGTCAAGGTGATCATCGACGAGCAGCCACCCTACACCATCCATGTCCGCGGCCAAGTGGCCGAGCGCACCTTCAAGAAGACCAATCTGGTGACCTGGACCGAGCTGAGCGTCGCCCCGGGCAGCAACCGCTTCGAGCTGCACGACGAACTGACCAACTTCGCCGACTACGAAGATGAATACCAGATCATCTACCACAGCAACTTCGGCACCCCGCTGCTGGAAGAGGGTGCCGTGGTGACCGCCGCCGCCACAGAGATTTCACCGTTCAACGACTATGCCAAGGCGGGTCTCAAGGATTGGCAAACCTATTTGGCACCGACCAAGGGCTATGACGAGATGGTATTCAACCTGAAGCCAAAGGCCGATGCCGACGGCAACACCCTGGCGGTGCTGCACAACAAGTCTGGCGAGATGGGGGTCGCGATCGGTTACAACGTCAAGCAGCTGCCGGTGCTGACCCTGTGGAAGAATACCGACACCAAGCAGCAGGGCTATGTCACCGGCATCGAACCGGGCACCAGCTACGCCTACAACACCAAGTACCAGCGTCCTTTGGGTCTGGTGCCAAAGCTGCAACCGGGGCAGAGCCAGCGTTTCGACCTGAGCTACACCCTGCTGCGCAGCAAGGCCGATACCGAGCAGGCGCTGGCGGATGTCGCCAAGATCCAGGGCAAGGAGCCGGTCAAGCTGGTCAACAAGCCGCTGGTCGACCTCAGCAAGAAGTGAGTTCCATCGTGACAAAAAAGCCCCGAATGGGGCTTTTTTTATTGGCGCCGTTGCCGCGTCGGGTGACTCAGCATGGATCGGGCGGCTAGCGGCACAAGCCCATCAGATGACGGGCAAAGTCACGGGTGGCCTCCAGATCGAAGCTGCCATCGGCCCGTTTGGTGGTGCGCAGATATTGATAGAGCGCCACCAGCAGCTTCAGCGCCTTTTCGTTGGAGAGCGGGGTGCCGGGATCCAGCTGCTCCAGCGCCAACATCAGCGCCTCCTCCAACGCACTCATGTCCACCACCTCGGCCTGCCGGTATTGAAAGCCGTGACCGGTGGCCAGCCACTCCAGGGAACAGTTGGCCTGACGCGCGATCTGGTTGGCGCGCGACAGCGTGGGTTCACTACCATTGAGGTACTTGCGGATCATCGCCTCGGAGAGACCGACGCGGCGGGAGAAAGCAGAGACGCTCTCGGAACCAATTAACTGGCGCAATCGCTCGGCGAAGCTGGTTTCAGGCTCTGATGAACAGCAAGACATCTGACTCTCCTGTGATCCCGATGATGTTTTCGTACTTTAGTATTGTTTATTCGCACCAAGGTGCGAGATTATGCGGGCCGCGCTAGTTTAGCAAATTCATTGTCGAGGAGAAGAAGATGTCTGATGCTTTCGTGCTGCAACAAACACTGCCCACCAGCAGCCGCCTGGTTTTTGGCTGCATGGGTCTTGGGGGCAGCTGGGATGCCCAACCGGTGACCGAGGCCAACATAGCCCACGCTCATGCTGCGGTCGAAGCAGCCCTGGAAATCGGCATCACGCTGTTTGACCACGCCGATATCTACACCCTGGGTAAGGCCGAGAGCGTCTTCGGTACCCTGCTCAAACGCCAACCGGCACTACGCGATCGCATCTTGCTGCAATCCAAGTGCGGCATCCGCTTCGGTGATGAACTCGGCCCCAAGCGTTATGACCTCTCCTACGACTATCTGCTGGCCAGTGTCGATGGCATCCTCGCTCGTCTCGGCGTCGACTATCTGGACACCCTGCTGCTACACCGCCCCGATGCGCTGATGGATCCAACCGAGGTGGCCGAGGCCTGGTTACGGCTGAAGCTCAGTGGCAAGGTGCGGCATCTCGGGGTTTCCAACATGCACAGCGGCCAGATGGCTCTGCTGCAACGGGAACTGGCCGACCCAATCCTGATCAACCAGTTGGAGATGAGCCTGCTCCAACATGACTGGATCGATGATGGCACCTGTTTCAACGACGATCAGGGCAAGGGCACCCGGCAATGGGGCGAAACCCTGGAGTACTGCCGTTTGCACGATGTCCAGCTGCAGGCCTGGGGCTCCCTCGGCAAGGGGTGGTTCAGCGGCGCCGCCCCTCAGAATGCTCCCGCCAGCGTTCACGCCACCGCCTCCCTGGTGAAACAGCTGGCCCATCAGTATGACGTCCCGACCGAGAGCCTGGTGCTCGCCTGGCTGCTGATGCATCCGGCCCGCATCCAGCCGGTGATCGGCACCAGCCATCCGGAGCGCATCCGCGCCTGTAAGGAGGCGGAGAACGTCCCCTTGAGCCGGGGCGACTGGTATCAGCTCTACGTCACCATGCGTGGCCGCGAGCTGCCATGAGACTCGAGCATCGGATCCTGCACGCGCTGGTGACACCACACCTGGACAACCAGCAGGCCTCTGCCGCCCTTGTGGCCCTCGCCATCTGCGATAGCCACGGCGAACTGCTTTACTTCGTGCGCCAACCCGGCGTCGCGCTGCACAGCGGCACGCTGGCGCAGAACAAGGCCTACACGGCGGCGCGCGATCGACAAGCCACCCGGGATCTGGGCCACTGGAGCAGGGAGTCCGGCCGCACCCTGGCTTACTGGAGCGATCCACGTTTCACCGGTTTTGCCGGTGGTGTGCCGCTGTGGCTGGAAGGGGAAGTCGTCGCTGCCGTCGGCATCAGCGGGCTGAGCGAGGAGGCCGATCATCGACTGGCTACCGAGCTGGTGGCCGACTTGGGCCAGCAGTTCAGCGCGGTATTACCGACCTAGAACCAGTACGAAGGGGTGGCCTGCGCGGGTCGGTATGCCTCGACACTCTACATGCCCTGCAAATTTTGGCGGGGCTTTTTTTCGCCTGTGCCCCCATGAAGCCCCAAGAAAGGGGTGCATTCGAATACCTTCATTTGCTACTATCCGCCGGCAAAACGGCCCTCCCCACACAGACCACCGGAAGGCCCACCAGCACCATCGACTCGCTATTTGGATCCCCCTTGTCAGGAGAGACATTGATGTTTTCTATACGGATAATCCAGCTCGTCAGCGCCAGCCTGCTGCTGTCAGCCACCATGGCAGCCCACGCGGCCGGCCCGGTCAATCTGCAGATTTTAAGCGCCACGGTGAAGGACCAGAAAATTGCCGGGGCCAGCGTGATACTGCAACGCAATGGCGAGCAGGCAGTCAGCGCCGTCACCGATGCCCAAGGCCAGGCCAGTCTGAATGCCAGTTTTGCGGATGATGCCTCCAGCCTGCTGATCATCAAGAAACCGGGGTTTTCCAATTTAGTGGTGAAGTGTCCCTGCGCCGGGATGACCTATGCGATAAGCCCGGTGATGACCAACCTGGATGGCATGCGAATCGTGTTGAACTGGGGTGAATCTCCTGCCGATCTGGATTCTCATCTGGTCTTCCCCGGCAACCATGTCTACTTCTCGCAGAAGGAGGGGAGCGATGCCAATCTGGATGTCGACGATATCGATAGTTATGGTCCGGAGACCATCACAGTCGAGCGCAAGCACAGCGGCGAACGCTATGTCTATGCGGTACACAACTTCAGCCATCGCCAGGCTATTCAGGACAACTCGCTCTCCTACTCCGACGCCAAGGTATTTGTCTACGTCGGTCAGACGCTGATCAAGACCTACTATGTGCCCAAGAATCGCCCCGGTAATCTGTGGACCGTGTTTGCCGTCAACGAACAGGGCGAGATCCAGGATTTCAACACCCTGCAGGATGTTGCCAGCGAAGATCGCCTGCAAACGGCCGAGTTCCAGGGAATCATCGATCAGAGTCAGGTGCGTGTCGAAAACTACAGTCAGGATGCCCTGAATCAGGCCAAGCGTCTGAATACCCAGGGTGAGGCCGCCTACCATGCGGGGAACCTGGATGGCGCCATCGCCCTGTATCAGCAGGCGATCGAAATCGATGGCAACTATGGACAGGCCTACAGCAATCTGGGACTGGCATTCCAGAAGGCAGGCCGCGTCGCCGAGGCCATGTGGGCGAATCGCAAAGCCATCGCCCTGGCCAGTGGCAGCACGGCAGCCACAGTGCGCGCCAGCTCACACTACAACAATGCCCGCATCTATGAGGCAGCCCAGCAGTGGAATGACGCCCTGTGCGAGTTCCGTGCCGCCAAGGCCGAAAAAGCCAACCCGGCTTATGACAAGGGCATCCAACGGATGCAGCAGCAAGGGGCCCAATAAATGGCCGCGCGTGGTTGCCGCTGGTTGTGGCTAGTCCCTGCCGTCCTGGCAGGGCTAGCCCACGCCGCCGGACCGGCAAGGGTGGCCACGGGCAATCGTCAGTTATGGCCCACCCCGGTCAACACGGTCGCCGAATTTGATCTGGCCTCCCGCGCCGCTCTGGCCGTCTATCGCCAGACGCTGCAGGGTTGGGCTGGCCAAAGCGACGCCCAGTTGCAAGCGCTGGTGCACACCAAACGCTTGAACCGGGCCTCCGTCGATCAATGGTTACAGCGTGAACTGGCGGAGGTACAAGGCAACTGGCAACAGGCTGCGGCCGATTGCCAACAGGCCAAACCGGACGACTGGAGCTGTGATCCGGCCTGGGTAACCGCGCCTGCAACTCGGTTGCCACCGGCGTTAGCCGATTGGTATCGGGATATGCAGGATTACTCCCGCACTTATCAGCTGGAACAGCTGCGTCTGGCGGCGCTGTTTCCCAAAACCAGCAGCGAAATTGCGCGCTTCACCCCCCAGGAAAAAACCGGCAGTGAACTGCCAGATCGGCAATTCCTGCTGAGCTTTGACGATGGCCCCAGCGCCGCAGGGGGGCACAGCGAACAGACGCTGGCGATGCTGCGCCAACAGCAGAAGTCAGCGTTATTTTTCATGTTGGGCAGCCGCTTGAGTGAACAGCGACAGCAGCAGGGGACCGAGACGTTACAACGGCACTACCAGGGCCAGTGCCTGGCCTCCCACGGCTGGGAACACCAGTCCCACGCCTCGTGGCCGCAGTGGCAAGAGTCGGTATTGCGCACCCGTCGACTGCTGGCCGAGACCTTTCGCCCCGACCAGTTGATACCCTTGTTCCGCCCCCCTTACGGGCAACGCGCGGCGGATAGTGGCTCCTTCTTTGCCAAGCAGGGCATCACGCTCACGCTGTGGGGGCTGGACTCGCAGGACTGGAACACCCACCTCAGCGATGAAGAGGTGTTGAACCGCATACGCACCCTGATGCTGATCAAGCGTCACGGCATACTGCTGTTCCATGATGTACACCCCAAGGCAGCACGGGTGCTGCCCGCCCTGTTCGCAGAACTGGGCAGCGCGGTGCAATGGTTGCCGTGCCACACCAACCTGCTCCGACGCTAGCCAGACTGATACCTGGATCGCCACATAAAATCGGGGCGCCTGTGATGGTGCCCCTCTTGTTTGTTCGTTCACCCGCCCTGGCTCACGCCATCCGGGAGCCACTCACCCTCGATTCAGCAAAAACACCACCTCACCGCGATAGTTGGGCTGAGAGGCAAACTGCCGTTGCCACTCCGGCTGCCACTCACCACCCTGCACCAACCCCAGCTTGAAGGGCAAGGTCAACCGCCGGAGGGCGGGCAAATAGTGGGCGTAGTGGTCGACGGTGGCGCGGCCGCGGTAGGTCTGTACCACCAGCTCATCCACCACCCCGCTCAGACCATTGAGCGTGGTGACATCCCCATTGGCACCCCAATCCAGCAGGCCGGTAATGCCCAGCTGACAATCGGCAGGCAACTGGCGCCGCAGCTGCCGCAAGAACTCGGCATAGGCCGCCAGCTTGGGTGTTGCGGCATCGAAGTCGATCTGAATGCCGCCAACCCGATTGCCCTTGGCCTGCCAGGCGGCGCGCTGACGCAGCAGATCGCGCACCACACCCGATTGCCACTCCAGGGTTGCGACCCGATAGCTGAGCCAGAGCTCTGGCACCTTGAGAGGGGAAGGCGGCAGCCCTTGTGGCTGCAAGCGCACCGCCTCTCCTTGTTGGCTGATATGCCCCTGCAGCAGGTAGAGCCGCTGCGCCTGACGCAGCACCGGCTGCGGCTTGACCGCCCCCCACAGCCAGAACTGGCGATAGTTGGCCGCATCGACCCGAACCGTGTTATCCGTCGCTGGTGCAACCGCCGCAGTTGATGAGGCATCGGCCGCCATCCAACCCCAGAAGCCGACCATCAGGCTGCCCAACACCAGCAGCCCGCCACAGATCCAGCGACTCACCAGTAGTACTTCAACTGCTTAGCCCAGACCGAACCGCCGTAGCTCTGCTTGAGGGTGTTGAACCAGCGCTTGCGCTCCGCCTTGGGGATCTCTTCGCTGCCGCAGTGGTTATAGCCGCTGCTGGCAAAACAGTTGATGGCGCGAAACAGCGCATAGCTGCGGTCGGCTTCGGGGGCCGAGGCATCGGCGATCACCTGGCGATAGAGCGCCAGACGCCCGTGCGCCGCACCGGCAAAGCGATCCGGCGCACCGCCCAGCAGGGTGGCGCCCGGCTTATAGCCCAGTGGCGAATCATCCAGCCCCTGGCGATAGAAGAACTCGCCCAGGCAGTTGAGCGCCTTGGCCGCCGGCTTGCCCCCAGCCTGAGTGCTGGCCAACTGGCTCACCGTTTCGCTCAGAGCCGGACAGCGATAGCCCTCCTCGTTGCTCGCCCCTTGACTGAAGGGGGCCAGATCGAAGGGTTTGCCCGTCGGAGCCTGGGCCACCAGCGCCTGATCCTGCAGGAAATCGGCATAGTGACCGCGGTTGAGATCCTTGAGCAGCAGGGTATACAGAGCCGTGTTGCGCAACTCGCCACTCAGCGCCTGGTCGGCACTGACCTGACGCAGCAGCTTGGCGGCCGCACTGAAGCGCAGCAGCGGATCCCGCAGCTCATCCCGAGTCACTGGCGACTGGGCGGTAAACAGCGCCTCCAGCTTGTCCGCCCGCTCCAGAGTCATCGCCAGGGCCAGCTGCAACAGCTGTTGTTGCATGGCATCGGGTTTGCTGGCCAGCAGTTGCTGCCAATGGGCCTCGGCTTGGGGCCACTGTTGCTGGGCCATCAGGGCCATGCCGCGCAGCACCTGCCGACTGAAATCCAGCAGCTCCAGAGGTTCGGAGCCCTGGGGGGCGGCGATGGCCTGCACCACACCGGCGTAATCCTTGGCCACGTAGTAGCGCTGGGCCAGCTGCAGATATTCCCACACGGCGGACTGATCGGCGGCGGCAAACACGACCTGTTGAGTCGCCAGATCCTCGGTGCTCAGGGGTTGCCAGCTCTCTTCCCATTCGGGGTGGAACCGCATGCGCTTGAGATCCTGCACCAGCAGGAACAGCGGGGTCGCCGGCAGCTGCTTGTTGCCCAGCAGCTTGAGATCGATCTCGTTCCACAGCGGCATGCCATCGGCGCCGTTTTGGCTTTGCAGCGCCTGCTGATAGATGGCGCCCAGCTTGGTGACATCGTCCTGCAGCCAGTAGACCCGGCGATACAATCCCTTGGCCGAAGCGGCATATAGTCCCTGCGGATAGGCGGCCAGGTAGTGATCCAGCGCCTGCTCGGCGGTCGCCAACGGCGCCCGATCCACCTTGCTGGCATCGAAGAAGCCGTACTCATCCAGTGCGTTGGCCTGGGCCTGATTGATGGCCACCCGCGCCAGCAGATAGCTGGCGGTCTCCTTGAGCCAAGGCTGTTCCTGCTGGCTCAGGGCGGTGAACCGGCTCTGAGCATCGGCAAAATCGCCCAGATAGAAGGCGCGCGCCCCCCGCAGGTAGTCGCTGAACGGGCTGGCCTCGGCCGTCGCCGGCAAGGCCGTGAAATCGGGCAGGGTATCGCTCTGGCACAGGCCGATCAGCGCGACCCGCGCCTCGGCCAGGGCTTGCTGCTGCTCGGCCGCCAGACCGCTGGCTTGCACCGCCCGCAAGAAGGGCTCGGCCACCTCGGGGCGATTCAGGGCGCAGCGCCCCTCCAACCAGCCATTCCCCCGCTCGTGAGCCGCCGCCAGAGTGGCCGGTTGCACGCCCAACGCCTGTGCCAGCGGATCCAGCGTCGCCGGTTGCTCCGTGGTCGCCTCCGGCGCCATCAGTTCGCTGACAGCAAACGGCACCGTTAGGGCGCGAGACTGCCCACTCTGTGGATCCCAGCCCTGCAGCGGCTGTTGCGCCCGGGACGGAGCCAGCAGGGCGAGGGTGATCCGGGTATCGTTGTCGGCCGCCAGGAATGGCAGGCCGGTCAGGCCACACTGCTCGGCGGTCAGCTGCAATGTCAGCGGTGGTGAGCAATCCACATCGGCACAGCCCCAACTCGAGCCGCTAGTGGTCCATAGTGCCAACCCGATCAGGGTGCCTATCGTTGTCTGTTTCATCGGTAACTCCCGAGCCCGTGCTTGTTGTCGTTTGAATCGGCATTTGTGGGAGTCGATTATGCCCGCAGGCAGGGCTTTCAGCTACCGGCGAGCCCAGAAAAACGCACCGCTCAGACTGCCGAGAAGGTCACTTGCACATCTTTCGGCGGTGCCTGATAGGGTGCGCTGCTGACCAGCACCTGAGCACCGGTGGCAGCATAAGCCTCGGCATTAGCCAGCGACACACCACCGGCCACCGCGACCACCGGCCGTTGCGGATAGCGGTGGCTCCTCTGCACCAGGGCGGCCACCTCGGCAGGCGGTAGTTTCTCCAACTGCAACACATCGGCACCCGCTGCCGCCCAGACTTCGGCCTCGGCCACGGAGCTGACCTCCACCACCAGTTTGCGCTCCGGGCACTGCTGGCGCAGACGCACCACCGTCTGCGCCGCCGTCTCGTCACCCAGGAACAAGCGATGTTCGGCAAACAACAAGAGGGTCTCGGAGAGTCCCAGACGATGGGGCAGGGCACCGCCACAGAGAATGGCCTTCATCGCCGCCGCCTTGGTGCCAGGGAAGTTCTTGCGGGTACAAGCCAACGCAACCTGTGGATTGCCGCGCCGGGCAGCGGCCAGCAGATCGGCGGTAACCGTGGCCACGCCGGAGAGGTACTCCATCAGGGTCTGGGCGGTTTTCCACACCCGATGCAGGGCATCGGCGTGGCCAGCCAGCGTCAGGATCGGCTCCCCGGCCTGCAGTCGGGAGCCGCTCGGGCGAACCGCTCCCACGGCGCGCAACCCATTCATTTCGCCAAGCCGCCGCGCCTCCTCGCTGCCGCACAACACCATGGCGTAGCGCGCCGAGAACTGCATCTGGCCGTCCTGTTGCCCCAGATCCAGCACCCAACTGGTCAGATCGCCATGGGGCACATCATCACTCAGCAGCTGCTGCAACCAGCCATCCGCCAACACATAAGGATTCATGGTAGATCTCCCCATCACATCTCAGGATTGCAGGCAGAGGATCACCGACGAGGCCTTGAACACGGCGCAGGCCCGCTGACCCACCACCAGATCCAGCTTGCCGATGCTGTCGTGGGTCACCACGGCGCAGACCGTCTTGCCACTGGGCAGCGTCAGGATCACCTCGGAGTTCACCGGTCCCTCGTGAATTCGGCTCACCTCGCCCCACAGGTGATTGCGCGCCGTGGTCTTCACGTTGGCATCGGTCAGCAGCAGGATGGAGGAGGATTTGACCATGGCGAACAGCTCCATGCCCATCGCCAATCCAAGCGACTCGGCCGATTCCCGGGTGATTACCGCCACCAGCTCATTCTCTGCATCCAGCCGCAGGCGCACCTCGAAGTCCACCTGGCCGCTGCGCAGGCCGACGATCTCACCGGCGAACTGGTTGCGAGCACTGCTCTTCATCGACATCCGCCGCAGCAGTTGCCGAAATTGCTGAAAATCGTTGTCGGACTCCTGATGCAGGCTGGCGGTGAGTCGATCCAGCGCCGCCTGATACTCGGCTTCCAGCGCCCGATAGAGGGCCACCACCTTGGTGCCATAGGTCGTCAGCCGGGTCCCACCACCCTGGCGCCCCCCGGCGCTGCGCAGCACCAGGGGTTGTTCCGCCAGATTGTTCATGTTGTCGATGGCATCCCAGGCCGCCTTGTAAGAGAGCGGCACCTTTTTCGCCGCCTGAGAGATGGAGCCGTGAATGGCGATCGCCTCCAGCAAGCGGATACGGGTATCACCAAGAAACGCCCCAAATTCGGTCTCCACCTCCAATTTGGTGCGCAGGATCTGTGCAGGGTGCGTCATGGTCGTTATCTCTTCCTTGTTATAGCGAAATCAAGGCCGCCGGCTTAAGCCGTCAAACCCCAAAAAAGTGCGGCAGCGCTATGGTTGTGTTCATAGAGCGCTACCAATTAGAGTCACTCAGAGCCCAGCGCAAGCCGTTATGCAACTGAGTGCACAGCGAGAATCGGGCCAATTCATCTTCATTGCTCATGGTTCATCACAAGGAGTTCACCATGAAAATCAGCGCACGCAATATCTTCACCGGCACCATCTCCGCCCTCGTCAACGGTGCCGTCAATGCCGAAGTCGAGCTCACCCTGGCTGGTGGCGACAAGCTGGTCGCCATCGTCACCGAATCCAGCGTCAAGAGCCTGGAGCTGGCCGTTGGCAAAACCGCAACGGCTCTCATCAAGGCCCCCTGGGTCATGGTGCTGGCCGGGGAGTCCACCCTGAAATTCAGCGCCCGCAACCAGTTGGCCGGTACCGTCAAGTTCCTCACCAAGGGCGCGGTCAACACCGAAGTCGGCATCGAACTGCCGGGTGGCAATCTGGTCTACTCGGTCATCACCAACGAGGCGGTACTGGATCTGGGGCTCAAGGAAGGAGTTCCTGCCTCGGCGCTGATCAAGGCCAGTCATGTCATCCTGGGCGTTCCAGCCTGAGCGAGCGACCTGGCGCCGCCTTTAGCCGAGGCGCCTTTTACGACCATGACGCCAGCCTAACCGCTGGCGTCATGCGGTTGACGAGGGTCAGTGGATGTAGCCGTACTTGGCCATGATCGCCTTGGCCTTGTCGCTCTTGAGATAGGCGAGCAGGGCGGTAGCGGCCGGGTTGCTGGCCCCCTTGTTCAGCAGCACGGCATCCTGATAGATGGGCTCGTACTGATCGATCGGCACCTCCCAGGCCGACCCCTTGCTGATCTTGCCGTCCTGATAGACCTGCGACAGCGCCACAAAGCCCAGTTCGGCACTGCCGGAATCGATAAACATCTTGGTCTGGGCAATGTTCTCCCCCTGCACCAGCTTGGGCCGCAGTTTGGCACCCAGACCCAACTTGGCCATCAGCTCCACCGCCGCCTGACCATAGGGGGCCGTCTTGGGGTTGGCGATGGCCAGATGGTTGAAGTGACCCGTTTTGAGCACATCCCCCTTGGCATCGACCAGTGCCGGATCCGCCGACCACAACACCAACTTGCCGCGCGCATAGGTAAATTGGCTGGCAGCCACCGCCAGCTTGGCCTCGACCAGCTTGTTCGGGGTCTTGCGATCGGCACTGACCATCACCTCAAAGGGAGCCCCATTCTGGATCTGGGTAAACATCTTGCCGGTGGCACCGGAGGTAAGCACGGCCGTGTGTTGGGTCTCTTGGGTGAAATCGCGGCTGATCTCCTGCAACGGAGCGAGGAAGTTGGCTGCCACGGCCACCACCACCTCATCGGCCTGAGCCGCAGAAACCTGACCCAGCGTCAGGGTGAAAAGAGCCAAGGCTAGCAACTGGGAGGGTTGTTTCATCGTGAAATTCCTTTTGTCTGGTTTTCATCATTGTCGTTATCTCTCTGTCGCCATAGCGACAGCCGATCATCCGTTAGCATGCGCACCAAGCGGCCATTCTCCGGCTAGGAGCGGCCAAGCCCGGCCTGGGTAAGCAGGCGATGGAGAGCGCACCTGAGGCTTGATTGCAAGATGAAGGCCAAGCTGTCGGCGTTCGGTTTTTCGCTATACAGCGAGAACAGGGCGCGGTTGGCGCACATCTTGCTCTTGCTAGAGATGAGTTCTGAGAAGATGAGTTCTGAGGAAACGACGAACCATTGGATTGAGCAAGGATGCCCGGATGTGGTTAACCGATAGCGACTGGCAAGCCATCTTGCTGACCCTGAAGCTGGCCTGTGTCGTCACCTTTATTCTCTGGTGGCTCGCCACCCCGTTGGCCTGGTGGCTGGCTCGCACCCGCAGTGGCTGGCGCAAGCCCATCGGCGCCCTGGTCGCGCTGCCCCTGGTGCTGCCCCCGTCGGTGCTGGGCTTTTACCTGCTGCTGGCCATGGGCCCCAATGGCCCGATCGCGCCGCTGCTGGCCTGGTTTGGCGTGGGCCCATTGCCCTTTTCCTTCAGCGGTCTGGTCATCGCCTCGGTGTTCTACTCCCTGCCCTTCATGGTGCAGCCGCTGCAGAGCGCCTTCGAAGCCATCGGCGATGCCCCCTTCGAAGCCGCCGCCACCCTGCGCGCCTCACCGCTGGATCGCTTCCTGACCATAGCCCTGCCGCTGGCGCTGCCGGGCTTTGTCAGCGCCAGCATCCTCACCTTCGCCCATACCGTCGGCGAGTTCGGGGTGGTATTGATGATCGGTGGCAACCTGCCCGGCATCACCCGGGTCGCCTCGGTGCAGATCTATGACCATGTCGAAGCCATGGAGTATGCCGATGCTCACCGGCTAGCCGCCATCCTGCTGGTGTTCTCGTTTGTCGTCCTGCTGGGGCTGCACCTCAGGCGCGGCCAGAAGACTCTGAGGTAAATCATGAGCCAATCTCCCATTCAGGCCCGCTTTCGCAAGGGCTGGCAAGATTTCACCCTGGATGTCGACCTGCAACTGCCCGGCAAGGGCATTACCGCGCTGTTCGGCCACTCAGGCTCCGGCAAGACCACCCTGCTGCGCTGCTTTGCCGGTCTGGGCTCACGCCCGCAGGGGCGCTGCCTGGTCAACGGCGAGGTGTGGCAGGATGAACATCAGTTCCTACCGACCCACCGCCGGGCCATCGGCTATGTGTTTCAGGATGCCAATCTGTTCCCCCATCTGAGCGTACTGAAGAACCTGCGCTATGGTCAGAGTCGCAGCCGCAGCACCCCGGCGATTGCCCTGGATCAGGCCATCACCCTGCTGGGCATCGAACATCTGCTGCACCGCAAACCGGCGGAGCTCTCCGGCGGCGAGAAGCAGCGGGTCGGCATCGCCCGCGCCCTGGCCGTCAGCCCGCAACTGCTGCTGATGGATGAACCGCTGGCGGCGTTGGATCTGGCACGGAAACGGGAAATTCTGCCCTATCTGGAGACCCTGCATGACGAGTTGCAGATCCCCATCCTGTACGTCACCCACTCGCCGGACGAGGTGGCGCGGCTGGCCGACCATCTGGTGGTGATGTCAGGCGGCCGCGCCTTGGCGCAGGGGCCACTGACCGAGCTGCTTAGTCGTCTCGATCTGCCGATCCGGCTGGGGGAAGAGGCGGGTGTGGTGCTGGAAGGGAGGGTCTGCGAGCGGGATAGCCGCTGGAACCTGGCGCGCCTGGCCTTCGCCGGTGGAGCGCTCTGGGCGCGGGATCTGGGCTTTGCGGTGGATCATCCGGTCCGGCTGCGGGTGCTGGCCCGCGATGTCAGCCTGGCGCGCCAGCCGCCATCCGGCGTCAGCATCCAGAATCATCTGCCGGGGGTGGTGGATGCCCTACAGGCCGATGAACATCCCGGGCTGACGCTGGTTCGCGTCCGGGTCGGCGACTCGGCGCTGATCGCCCGCCTGACCAGCCGCGCCGCCCACGAGCTGGCCATCCAGCCCGGCCAACCCATCTGGCTGCAGGTCAAATCGGTGGCCTTGATCGAATAGCCGCACTTCGTCACCGCGGCGCAAAAGAAAAAACCTCCCGCTGCATAAGCCAGGGAGGCTTTTTTCAATCCGCGCTATCTTTCAACGCCATCCAGCCATGTGGCTGATTTATTCCACAGTCACGCTTTTGGCCAGGTTCCGCGGCTGGTCGACGTCGGTGCCCTTGATGATGGCGACGTGGT
>JASDSW010000010.1:0-5801 GCA_041441555.1 Aeromonadaceae bacterium | reverse complement strand
ACGCCGAACTGCGACGAGTGATCCAAACGGGCGCATAAGGCGCCCGTCACTCTTATTCGGTTAGCAGGGAGTGCACACGCGGCAACGCCAGCAACTCGGCGAAGTGATCGATGGCATGGGTCGCCAGCACCTGCAGGCTCTGACCGTGGGAGTTGAACCAGCAGGTCTCCATCCCCACCCCGGCCGCACCGGCCACATCGGTCTGCGGGTTGTCGCCCACCATCAGTACATCGCCCGCCTCGACTTGTGGCATGCGCGCCAGAGCGGCATTGAAGATCCGCGGATCGGGCTTGTTGACCCCTAACTCCTCAGAGACCAACATGAAGTCGAAACACTCCGCCAGACCGCTCTGCCGCAGGCGGGCGTGCTGGATATCGGCAAAGCCGTTGGTGATGATGCCCATCTTGACGCGCCCCTGTAGCTGCTGCAGCGTCTGCTGGACACCATTCAGAGGTTGACTGCGCTCCAGGATGGCCTGCATGAAACGCTGATTCAGCTCCAGCGGGGAGACCCCCAGATGCGGCGCCAACTCGCGAAAGCGGGCCTGCTTGAGGGTCTGCACGTCGATCAAGCCGGCATTGTACTGCTCCCACAAGGCCCGATTGAGCGACTGGTAATCGGCCAGCATGTCGGCACTGAGCGTCGCAGAGTAGTGGGCAAAGGCGGCGCGTAAGGCGTCGGCGGCCGGAAAATCGAAGAGGGTGTCATCCAGATCAAACAGGATCCACTGATAGGCCATGAGTCGGCTCCAAGCTGGTCATTCAAGCGGGCATGCTACCACAAGCGGGCGGCAAGAAACGAAAAGGCCCCGCAGTGCAGGGCCTTGAGAATCGCGAGCGGATCGCTTAGTGACGGCCGCAGCCACCGCCGCCACAGCACTCATGCTCTTCATCATGGTCATGGCCATGACCACCGCAGCACTCATGCTCATCGTCATGGTGATGACCGTGACCACCACAGCAGCCTTCGTGGTGATGATCATCGTGACCATGCACATGGCCATGAGCAATCTCTTCGGCCGTAGCCGGACGCACGTCACGCACCGTCACCTTGAAGTGCAGATTCACACCCGCCAGCGGATGGTTGGCATCCACCTTGACGAAGTTCTCGCTGACTTCCACCACGGTCACCGGACGATGGCCATCATCGGTATCGGCGACGAAGGTATCGCCTTCAGCCACTTCCATGCCGTCGAACAACTCGCCCGGTACGCTTTGCACCAGCTCGTCGTCGTACTCGCCATAGGCTTCGGCGGCATCCACATTCAATTCGAAGCTGTCACCGACGGAGCGGTCATACAGTGCCTTCTCCAGACCCGGAACCAGGAAACCGGCCCCATGCAGGTAAACCAACGGCTCATGGCCTTCGGTGCTGTCCAGCACGTCTCCGGACTCGTCAGAAACGGTATAGTCGAGGGTAACAACGCTCAGATGGCTTACTTTCATGTCAGGTTCCCGGTGTTGGCGCCTCGGTCCCACCAAGGCGTAAAAATAGTGCTGCTCAGCATACCGGAAAATCCGAGGGGTGAACACTCTCCTTCCCCGCCGAAAATGGCCGAAAAAAGCCGGCTTTGTGCCTTGCGCCGCTTTTTTTGCGTATAATCCGCGCCATCGATTTATCAGCCTGTTGGCCTGCATGCCCTATCCAGTTCATTTTGACACTCTCGTTGCCGATCGGTTGAGCCTGTTGGGCCGCCATCGCCGCCCCTGCGATCACCTGCTCCAGGTTCGCAGCGGCACTCTGTTGCTGCGCTTAGGACGCGAAGAGCGAGTCTTGCGCCAGGGCGATTGCTTCTGGTTGCCCGCCGACTGCCTGTATGGCCTGACGCTGTGGCAAGGTTGCCAGCTGGCGCGCATCGATTTCTCCATCCGGGTGCCAGCCCCGCGGCCGCGCGCGGCCGGTTATCTGCAGCCCCATCCGCTATTGCAACCCCTGCTCGATCGCCTTCACCAGCAATTGACCACACAACCGCTGGAATGGCGCGGCCACAGTGGTCGCCTGTGCCGTCTGCTGGCCGATCTGCTGCCTGAATTTCAGGTCGGCGCCCATGCCCCCCACCCCATGAGCGACGGAGTGCAGTGCGCCCTCGAGGCGCTGCGCCAGGGCGGCGATCTGACCGCCATTGCCAACCATTGCCAGCGTCGGCAGGGGCTGTCGCCGCGCGAAGTTCTGGATCAATTCAGTCAGCAATTGGGAACCGGACTCATCGAGTGGTTGGAGCAGTGGCAGCTGTACCAGACCCTGCAACACCTCAAACAGGGGATGAGCGAGGAGCAGGCCTACCGCCAGGCCGGATTCAGCTCGCCGGACCAGTATCAGCAGAGCCTGCAGCGTTATCGGCCTTGACCCTAATCTACGCAGGCGACCGCTGCCTGCTCGCACATCGGAAACTGACATGATCATCGCCAGTGGAATAGAACTGTTACGCGGCAACACCAAGCTGCTGGATAACGCCAGTGCCACCATCTTTCCGGGCCACAAGGTGGGCCTGGTCGGCAAGAATGGCTGCGGAAAATCCTCCTTCTTTGCACTGATCAAGGGGGAGTTGAGTGTCGACAACGGCAGCCTGTCGGTGCCGGCAGGCTGGCAGATGGCCAGCGTGGCCCAGGAAACCCCGGCCCTCGATAAACCGGCGCTCGACTATGTCATCGACGGTGACCACGAATACCGTCGCCTGGAGTTGGAGCTGCAGCAAGCCGAACAACGAGGTGACGGCATCCAGGTGGCCGAACTGCACGGCAAGCTCGAGGCCATCGGCGGTTACAGCATCCGTGCCCGGGCGGGCACCCTGCTGCACGGTTTGGGGTTTGCCAGCGAGCAGCACCACTCGCCGGTTCGCGCCTTCTCGGGCGGGTGGCGTATGCGTCTGAACCTGGCCCAGGCCCTGCTCTGCCGCTCCGAACTGTTGCTGCTCGATGAACCGACCAACCACCTGGATCTGGATGCCGTGATCTGGTTGGAAGGCTGGCTGCGCAGCTATCGCGGCACCCTGATCCTGATCTCCCACGATCGCGATTTTCTCGACCGAGTCGTCAACCGCATCATCCACATCGAGAATGGCAAGCTCAACGAATACAGCGGCGGTTATTCCGACTTCGAGCTGCAACGCGCCGAACAACTGGCTCAGCAGCAATCCCTGTATGAGAAGCAGCAGGTTGCCCTGTCGCACATGCAATCCTACATCGACCGTTTCCGCTACAAGGCCAGCAAGGCGCGTCAGGCCCAGAGCCGGCTCAAGGCCATGGAGCGGATGGAGCGGATCCTGCCAGCCCACGTCGACTCCCAGTTCCAATTCGGTTTCCGCGAGCCGGATGCGCTGCCCACCCCGCTGATGGTGATGGAGAATCTCAGTGCCGGTTATGGTGACAAACTGATCCTGGAGAAGATCAAGCTGAACCTGGTCCCCGGCTCACGCATCGGTCTGCTGGGCCGCAACGGTGCCGGTAAGTCCACCTTCATCAAGTTGTTGGCCGGTGAGTTGGCCCCCCGCTCCGGCAAGCTGGAGCTGGCGCGTGGCGTCAAGATCGGCTACTTCGCCCAGCATCAGCTCGAATACCTGCGCAGCGACGATAGCCCGCTGGCACATCTCACCCGGATGGCTCCGGACAAGAGCGAGCAGGAGCTGCGCAACTTCCTCGGCGGTTTCGGCTTTCATGGCGACAAGGCCCTCGAGCCGGTCGGCCCCTTCTCCGGTGGGGAAAAAGCCCGTCTAGTACTGGCCCTGGTGGTCTGGGAAAAACCTAACCTCCTGCTGCTGGATGAACCGACCAACCACCTGGATCTGGAGATGCGCGAAGCCCTGACCATGGCCCTGCAGGGCTTCGAGGGGGCCATGGTCATCGTCTCGCACGATCGCCACCTGCTGCGCACCACCACCGATGATCTCTACCTGGTGCACGGCGGCCGGGTCGAAACCTTCGATGGCGATCTGGATGACTACCACAAGTGGCTGCTGGATCTGGAGAAGAGCCAGGCAGCCACCGAGAGCAATGGCGACAGCAGCGGCCAATCGGCAGCGGCCCGCAAGGATCAGAAGCGACGGGAAGCCGAATTCCGGCAATCGGTCCGACCACTGAAGCAGAAGCTGGAGAAGCTCGAAACCCAGATGGGCAAGCTGCAGCAGCAGTTAAACGAAATCGAGCAGGCTCTGGCCGATCCGGAGTTGTACACCGAGGGCGCCAAGGCCCGACTGACTGGCCTGTTGGCCCAACAAGGCCCGCTCACGCAGCAGCTCGAAGCCGTCGAGACCGAGTGGATGACCCTCGGCGAAGAGCTGGAAGCCAAGGAGCAGGCCTTTGCTGACGGAGAATAGGCTCTGGCAATTAAGCCTCGCCCTGTATCAACAACCCGGCATCGAATCGATGTACCTGCAGGCGCAACATGAACAGGGAGCCGAGGTGAATCTGCTGTTGCTGTTGGCCCTACTGCAGGCCCAAGGGATGCCCGTCGACTATAAACCGCTGCGCTATGCCGCCGCCCCCTTGCAACCTGCGCTGCAGCAGTGGCGTTTGTCGCGGCGCGCCCTCAAAGGCAAGCTGGACGCCGATCGTTACGCCGCGCTATTGAGCCATGAGCTGATGCTGGAGCGACAACTGCAACAGAAGTTATTGACGGCTCTTCCCCAGGCGCAACGTGCTGGCGCCAGCCGAACGCCGCTAAACGACTATCTTGAATCTATCGGCTTGGAATCTATCGGCCCGGAATCTATCGGCCCGGAATCTATCGGCGCTGTGTCGTCGCAACCACTCGTCCAACATCTGGTTTCGCAGGCACAGATCATCCTGAACGGTCGCTCGCCCCTCGCGACCGATTCGCCGCTCACCACAAAGGAACTCGCATGCTGAGCTATCGTCACGCCTTTCACGCCGGTAATCACGCCGATGTACTCAAACACGCCCTGGAAGCACTCATCATTGCGCAGCTCAAGAGCAAGGATAAACCCTTCTGTTATCTGGATACCCACGCCGGTGGCGGCTGCTATGACCTCAGCGGTGAATGGGCCCAGAAGCGAGCCGAATATCTGGATGGTATCGCTCGTCTGTGGCCCGAGCGGGAACAGTGGCCGGAGCTGGCCGACTACTTCGAGGTCATCGCCACGCTCAACGAGAGCGATCTGCGCTTCTACCCCGGCTCACCGGAGATCGCCCGCCACCTGCTGCGCGAGCAAGACAAGTTGTTGCTGATGGAGCTGCACAATCAGGAGATCGACATCCTGCGTCGTCACATGGGCAGTGACAGCCGCACCGCCATCCATCACCGCGATGGCTTCGAGGGGCTGCTGGCAT
The DNA here is from genome assembly GCA_041441555.1 of Aeromonadaceae bacterium. GTDB lineage: Bacteria > Pseudomonadota > Gammaproteobacteria > Enterobacterales > Aeromonadaceae > Pseudaeromonas. Next base: position 516 of record JASDSW010000010.1, on the reverse strand, counting down.
TGCTCCCCCCGACCCCACGCCGCGGTCTGGTGTTGATGGATCCCCCCTACGAGCTCAAGGAGGACTATCAGCAGGTGGTTCAGACGTTGAAAAAAGCCTATCAAAAATGGCCCACCGGCATCTATGCGCTCTGGTACCCCATCCTGGGCCAGGCGACCGACCGCAGCCGCGCCATGCTCGAGCAGTTCAAGCACGCCGGTTTCCCTTCGGTGTTGGTCGCCGAGCTGGAAGTGGCAGCCCAGCCCGAAGAGTGGGGCATGAATGGCTCGGGCATGCTGATCCTAAACGCCCCTTGGCAGCTCGATACCCAGTTGGCCGCCCTGTTGCCTCGGCTGTGTCCACGACTGGCGCAAAGCCAAGAGGCACGGTGGCGCCTGGAGTGGTTGCAGCAGCCGGTCTGACCCAGCACCACCAACGGGCTTTCGACTCAAAATGCGGTAAAAAAGAAACCAGGCAGCCAAGGCCTAATGCCAGTCAGTTAAGCCTGACTGGCATTATTTTTTCCTGTTTTTCGGA
>JASDSW010000009.1:0-5881 GCA_041441555.1 Aeromonadaceae bacterium | reverse complement strand
AAGTGTGTATACGGCAACGTATCGAGGGTTCGAATCCCTCCCTCACCGCCATCTTAAAAAGAGAGCTGCAGCAATGCGGCTTTTTTTGTGTCTGAAATTCCCGCTACTCAGCCACCCGGATGCAGTTTCGCCCGGATAATTTGGCCTCGTAGAGGGCGGCATCGGCCAGTTGTACCAGCTTGGCTGGCTGTTGCTCACTCGACGGGATGAGACTGGCGACGCCGATGCTGACGGAGACTATGCCGGTGGCTGTCTGGGCGTGGGGGAGAGCCAGCGAGAGGATGAGTTGTTGAACGTGTTGCGCGACCTCATAAGCACTCGCCTGATCGATGTTCGGCAACAAGATAACAAACTCCTCGCCGCCATAACGGGCAACCAGCTCGCCGGAGCGGCGGCCTGATTGCGCCAGGGCATAAGCCAGCGATTGCAGGCAGCCATCCCCGGCCAGGTGGCCGTAGAGATCATTGAATTGCTTGAAGTGATCGATGTCGAGCATCACCAGCGCCAGCGGTGTTTCCGCGCGCAGAGCTCGGTTCCACTCCTGGATCAGCGTCTTGTCGAAAATGCGCCGGTTGCCGATGTTGGTCAGGCCATCGGTGTTGCTGAGCATCTCCAGTTGCCGATTGGCCTCAGCCAGCTCTTGGGTCCGCTCCGCAATCATTCGCTCCAACTCGTGCTGGCGTTCTTCGAGACGACTCATCGGATAGATTTCGGCATCATGGGCCAGCCCGTAAGGGATGGAGATGCCACTGTGGGCGATTTTCCACTCGGACTCTTCGTGCCGGAAAATGAGCACGAGGCGAGCCGTTTCCCGCGACAAGATGAATTCGGGCTCGGGCAGATGAATGTGGAAGAATGCGGTGACGACGACCACGTCTTCGGCTAGATCCTGCAAGGCTAAATCCAGCATCTCGAAACGGATCCGGCCGGGAACTTGGGAAAAATCCCGGCGGGTGATGCGGATCCACTCCTCTTTGTCGGTGATCAGCTGATCGCTGCTGCCCGCATAGCCACTGAAGTTGTCGCTAAAGCGCGACGTGAGGCGGTCATCGCGCGAGGTGTACATCTCGACGTACTCCTCAAACAATGAATGTATCAATCGCTGGCGTTCTGTTGCCATAGGCCTGGCTCCATGCATAGGCTCATATCTGCGGGTGGCTTGACGAGCAGGGGCTCTGTCAAGAATAGCAATGAAAGAGGTGACGATGGGCTTTGCCGGCGGTTAGCTCTTCATCCTGAGAACTCGCTCCAGTTTTAACTGGTGCCGCGCCGACGGCCAAAACCGCAGTGGCACGCCACCGCTAGGCCGCAGGGATGGGCTGCTATGCTGGAACTATCACACCGCGGTCGTCATCACCCAAAGAGGATCACATCATGAATTTGATCCAGATTGCCAGCGCCACGACGCTTGGATTGTTTTTGGGCATATTGCTGTTTTGCGAGGTAGGGCGTCGCATCGGCTTGCAGCATCTGGCCCAGGAAGGGCAACTGGCCCGGGGCATTGGTACGGCGGAAGGGGCTGTATTTGGTCTGTTGGGATTGTTGATTGCCTTCACCTTCTCGGGGGCTGCCAGTCGCTTTGAGGAGAGACGTCTTCTCATCACCGAGGAGGCCAATGCGATTGGCACCGCCTATCTGCGTCTCGATCTGTTGGCTGCAACCAGCCAGGCCGAGCTTCGCACTCTGTTTTATGAGTACACCGGTCTACGAGCTACGGTCTACCATGGCGCAAACAACATGGCTACCGTCCAGCAGAAGCTGGCAAAGGGTGTCGAGTTACAAAATCAGATATGGCAGAAAACGCTGCTCGCCGCGCGTGCCGCCGATGTGCCGGCCCATGCCATGATGCTGTTGGTCCCGGCACTCAACCAGATGATTGACATTACCACGACGCGGTGGATGGTGACCCAGAATCACCCGCCTTTGGTGGTCTTCTTGCTCTTGGCATTTTTGAGTTTGATGGGCGCATTGCTGATTGGCTACGAGATGTCGGAGAATCCGCACCGAAGCTGGCTGCACTGTGTGGCGTATGCCTGCATCATGTCGTTGTGCATCTATGTCATTGTCGATCTGGAGTTGCCTCGGCTGGGGTTGTTCACCATCACGGACGCCGATCAGGTGCTGCTCGATTTGCAAGCCAGCATGCGCTGAGCCTCGTATTAACGTGTTGGCGAGGGCGGTTGCCTCGCCTGAACCGATTAACTGACCTGCATCAGGGGGCGGAGCCACTTGTCGGATGGTGGCTTTGGGCAATTTCCACCTCTTTTGTGTGCTCCCTTTCGATGTGGCGATAAAAAATTATCGCTACACCGAAAGAATAATCGGAATTTGTGGCACCTAATCGATATATTTTATGGCTCTTCGCTATCGAGCCCCGGTTTCTTGCATGTCAAAACTACCATCGCCCTTCACCTCTTCATCTCTGGCCGCCCTGGCGCCCATGGCCGCGGCGATCGGGGCCATGCTGTCGATTACTCTCGGTGCCTCGCTGGCCAAGTCGCTGTTTCCACACATAGGTCCGGCGGGCACGACCGTGCTGCGCTTAGGGATCGCCGCGCTGATGCTGGCGGTGGCGTTTCGCGTCTGGCGCATTCGCCCGGACCGGCGGCAGTGGCGGGCCGTGCTGCCTTATGCCCTGTCGCTGAGCCTGATGAATCTGCTGTTTTACATGGCCATTGCCCGGGTGCCGCTGGGAATCGCGCTTGCCATCGAGTTTATCGGCCCGCTCACGGTGGCTCTGTTGGGCCTGCGGCGGCGCGGGGATTTCATCTGGCTGGGACTGGCGGTGGTCGGGCTCTTGCTGGTGTTGCCTCTACATGGGGCCGGACAGGCCATCGATCCACTCGGGGCTGCTTTGGCGCTGGGGGCCGGGGTCTGCTGGGGCTTGTATATCATCACCGGTCGGCGAGCTGGATTGGCGCTGGGATCCAGCACCCCGGCGTTTGGTATGGCTATCGGTACCCTGGTGGTGTTGCCGTTTGGCTGGGCCCAGGCCGGCGGTGGTTTGCTGGATCCGGCCATCTTGGCGGTGGCGGTCGCCGTGGCGATTTTGTCCAGCGCCGTGCCCTACACCCTGGAGATGTACGCGTTGCGTCGCCTGCCGCCCCGCAGCTTTGGCACCCTGACCTGCTGTGAGCCGGTCGTCGGCGCCCTGGTCGGTATGCTCTTCTTAGGTGAGAGTCTGCCGCCGAGTCAGTGGCTGGGAATCGCCGCCATCATCACCGCCTCGGTGGGGACCACGCTGGCGGCGCGGCATGGCTGAGTGAGGATGGGGGCAGGCGCCTGAGTTTTTCGCATCGTTTTAAATCAATCGTAGTTGGCCAAGTCTGCGCTGGAGCCTTGCGGGGAAATTCCAAATACGGGTGGATGCCTGTATGGTAGAGGCGGTCCGGCGGGTGGTTGAGAGGGCCGTCATCCAGAACCTGATTATTACCGTGACCACCCCGCAGGATGTGATGCAGTGTAACGGATGATGCTGACGTAAAACGGAGAGTGAGAGAGTGTTTCAAAACGTAGATGCTTATGCCGGTGATCCGATCCTGTCGCTGATGGAAACCTTCCGTCAGGATCCCCGAACTGACAAGATCAACCTCAGTATCGGACTCTATTACAACGAACAGGGGCAGATCCCGCAGCTGGCCTCGGTCAAGCAGGCCATGGCGGCGCTGCAGGAGCCGATGCAGCAGGCGAGCCTCTATCTGCCGATGGAGGGGCTGGCGACCTACCGCAGTGCGGTGCAAAACCTGTTGTTTGGGGCCGATTCGGCGCTGCTGCAGGCTGGGCGGATTGCCACCATCCAGAGCCTGGGCGGCTCGGGGGCGCTCAAGGTCGGTGCCGATTTTCTCAAGCGCTATTTCCCGGGCTCCGAGGTGTGGGTCAGCGATCCGACCTGGGAAAACCACATCGCCATCTTCGCCGGTGCCGGTTTCACCGTGCACAACTATCCCTACTTCGATGTAGCCACCGGTGGCGTTAACTTCGAGGCCATGCTTGAGTGCTTCAACCAACTGCCGCCGCGCAGCATCCTGTTGCTCCATCCTTGCTGCCACAATCCGACCGGTGCCGATCTGACCCCTGCGCAGTGGGACAGCGTCATCGAGGTGGTGCAGGCACGCGAGCTGATCCCTTTCCTCGATATTGCCTATCAGGGCTTCGGCGCTGGTCTGGAGGAAGATGCCTATCTCATCCGCGCCATTGCCACCGCCGGGTTGCCGGCGCTCATCAGCAACTCCTTTTCCAAGATCTTCTCGCTGTATGGCGAGCGGGTCGGGGGGCTCTCCGTGTTGTGCGAGAATGCCGAAGAGGCTTCCCGCGTCTTGGGTCAACTGAAGGCGACGGTGCGCCGTATCTACTCAAGCCCGGCCAACTTTGGGGCTCAGGTGGTGAGCCGGGTGCTGAACGATAGCGCTCTCAACGCCCAGTGGCGGAGCGAGGTCGAGGCGATGCGTACTCGCATCGAGCAAATGCGGCATGTGCTGGTCGCGGCGCTGAAGACGGCGCTGCCGGAGCGCAACTTTGACTTCCTGCTGACCCAGCGTGGCATGTTCAGCTACACGGGGCTGAGCGCCGCCCAGGTCGAGCGCCTGCGCGAAGAGTTCGGTGTCTACCTCATCGCCAGTGGTCGGGTCTGCATGGCCGGCCTCAACCACGGCAATGTCGAGCGGGTTGCGGCCGCCATCGCGGCGGTGCTCTAACCCACGACTGCCCCGCTGCTCTGGCGGGGCGGTTGTTCCCTCTGGTGGCTGTCATCTGCCTGGGCGCTTGTGCAATAATGCGCCGGCGTGCCGGGTGGTTGATCGACGGCTGGCGCCGCATCATTGGAGTTTCTACGAATAAGGAGCCTGTCATGGCCAAGAAGTCGGGGGTACGCAACTTCGTACACAAATACAGCATCGAGCTCAACCGGGCGACGGTGGAGGTGGATAAGAAAAAAGCGCTCAAGCTCGGCTATTGCAAGCACAAAGGGGGCAAGCAGGCCCCCTTTGATTTTCTGGCTGTTGGCTTCGCCTAGACTTTCTTCGTCCCGCTCTTTCCCCCTCGGTTGGCTGTACCTCTGCTCGTCGCATCATCTCGTCTGGTCACCTTCACCGGCGTTATCTGCTTTCCCTTCTTGCTCATCTTCCGGCACTGATGGTTGCGCGGATCCCGTGTCGCTTGCCAACGCGCGATTTTGCTGACGCTGCAGATAGCGACAGTAGATCAGCGGAATGATCAGCAAGGTCAGCAGGGTGGAGGCCAGCAGTCCGAACAGCAGGGTGATGGCCAGTCCGCTGAAGATAGGATCATCGAGGATGAACAGGGCACCAATCATGGCGGCCAGGGCCGTCAGCACGATTGGTTTGGCGCGAACCCGTCCGGCGTCGATCACGGCGCTGACAAGCTCGACGCCGTTGGCCCGCTGCTGATCGATGAAGTCGACCAGCAGGATGGAGTTGCGCACTATGATCCCGGCCAGGGCGATCAGGCCAATCATCGAGGTGGCGGTGAATGGTGCCCCCAGCAGCGCGTGACCCGGCATCACACCGATCAGCGTTAGTGGAATGGGCACCATGATGATGAGCGGGACCCCATAGGAGTTGAATTGGGCCACCACCAGAAAATAGATGAGCAGCAGACCCACCGAGTAGGCGAGCCCCATGTCGCGGAAGGTCTCGTAGGTGATTTTCCATTCACCGTCCCACTTGATGCCGATGCCGGTCAGACCGTCGGGGGCCTTAATGTACTGCTGCGGCCACTGGGGATGCGCCTGTTGCACGGCACGCCCAATCTCGGCCATGCCATAGAGCGGGCTGTCCAGTCGCACCGCCATGTCGGCCGTCACCGCCACCATCGGCTGCTGATTTTTATGCATGATGGGACGAGGTTGCTGAGCCGGCTGGAT
>JASDSW010000008.1:0-35024 GCA_041441555.1 Aeromonadaceae bacterium | reverse complement strand
TTGGCCAGGTTCCGCGGCTGGTCGACGTCGGTGCCCTTGATGATGGCGACGTGGTAGGAGAGCAGCTGCAGCGGCAGGGTGTAGACGATGGGGGCGATCACCTCGTCCACCTTGGGCATCGGCATCACCCGCATGGTGGCATCGGAGTTGAACCCGGCTTCTTGGTCGGCAAAGACATAGAGGATGCCACCGCGCGCCCGCACCTCTTCGACGTTGGACTTGAGCTTCTCCAGCAGTTCGTTGTTCGGTGCCACCACGATGATCGGCATGTCGGCATCGATCAGCGCCAGCGGGCCGTGTTTCAGTTCACCGGCGGCATAGGCCTCGGCGTGGATGTAGCTGATCTCCTTGAGCTTGAGCGCCCCCTCCATGGCGATGGGGTACTGGCTGCCACGGCCGAGGAACAGGCTGTTGTGCTTGTTGGCAAACTCTTCGGCCAGGGTCTGGATCTGCTTGTCCAGCGCCAGTGCACTCTTGATCTGGTTGGGCAGGTTGCGCAGCGAGTGAACCAGCGCCGCCTCGTCGGCCGCCGCCAGATTGCCCCGGCAGTGACCAATGCTCCCCACCAGCATCAGCAGACCGGCCAGCTGGGTGGTGAAGGCCTTGGTGGAGGCCACACCGATCTCGGCTCCAGCGCGGGTCATGAAGGCCAGATCCGACTCCCGCACCAGGGAGGAGCCGGGGACGTTGCAGATGGCCAGGCTCGACATGTAACCGGACTCCTTGGCCAGACGCAGGGCGGCCAGGGTATCGGCGGTCTCACCGGACTGCGACAGGGTGACCAGCAGGCTGCCCGGACGGGTGACCGACTTGCGATAGCGGAACTCGGAGGCGATCTCGACGTTGCAGGTGACGCCGGCAATCTCTTCGAACCAGTAGCGGGCCACCATGCCGGAGTGGTAGGAGGTGCCGCAGGCGACGATCTGCACATGCTCGACCTTGCCGAAGATCTCGCGCGCGCCGTTGCCGAAGGCTTCCGGCACCAGATGGTCGCTGCTCAGGCGTCCTTCCAGGGTGTTCAGCAGCGCCGCCGGTTGCTCGTAGATCTCTTTCAACATGTAGTGGCGATACTCGCCCTTGTCACCGGCGTCGTGGGAGAGTTCGGACTCCAGCTCGGGGCGCTCCACCGGGTTGCCATTGACATCAAAAATGGTGACGGCGCGGCGGGTCACCTCGGCGACGTCTCCCTCTTCGAGGAACTGGAAGCGGCGGGTCACCGGCAGCAGGGCCAGTTGGTCGGAGGCGATGAAGTTCTCACCGATGCCACGGCCGATGACCAGCGGCGAACCGGAGCGGGCGACCACCAGACGTTCCGGATCGGTGGCATCGACCAGCACGGTACCATAGGCCCCACGCAGCTCCTTGACCGCCTTCTGCAGGGCTGCCAGCAGCGTCGGTTCACTCTGGCGATGGTGATGGACCAGATGAACGATCACCTCGGTGTCGGTCTGGGAGACAAACTGATAACCCAACCCCTTGAGCTTGTTACGCAACTCTTCGTGGTTTTCGATGATGCCGTTATGCACCACGGTCAGGGTATCGGAAACATGGGGGTGGGCATTGGTCTCGGAGGGTTCACCGTGGGTGGCCCAGCGGGTGTGGGCGATGCCGGTGCCACCATGCAGTGGCTGTTCATCCAGCGCACGAGCCAACTCCTGCACCTTACCCAGACGGCGCACCCGTTGCAGGGTATGGCCATCGATCACCGCCACCCCGGCCGAGTCATAACCGCGATACTCCAGGCGACGCAAACCCTCGACCAGAATATCCACCACATCTCGTTGGGCGACTGCCCCGACAATTCCACACATGCTCTGATTCCTTTTGTTATGCCAATTCCGGCACGCAGATCACCTGCACGCCCTGTTGTTCAATTTGGATCTTGAGTGCCGCCGACAGACCGGTATCGGTGATCAGGGTATCGATACGGCTCCACGGCAGCTCCAGATTCGGGATCTTGCGCCCCACCTTGTGCGACTCGGCCAGCACCACCACTTCGCGCGCCACCTCCGCCATCACCTGCGACAACCCCACCAGTTCATTGAAGGTGGTGGTGCCCCGCAGGGGATCAACTCCGGCGGCGCCGATAAACAGCTGGTCAAAATCATAGGAGCGCAGCACCTGCTCGGCCACCTGGCCCTGAAACGCCTCGGAGTGCGGATCCCAGGTACCGCCGGTCATCAGCAGGGTCGGCTCGTTCTCCAGCTCGCGCAACGCGGCGGCCACCGCCAGCGAGTTGGTCATCACCACCAGACCGCGGCGCTTGCCGAGTTCGGGGATGAGAGCCGCCGTGGTGCTGCCGGAGTCGATGATGATGCGGTTGTGATCGCGGATCAGCTCGGCGGCGGCCCGGGCGATCGCCAGCTTTCGCTTCGAAACTTGTTCGGCCTCCGGCGCCTCGGCCACCAGCTCCTGAGGGACTGGCACGGCGCCGCCGTAGCGACGCAGCAGCAGACCATTGCGCTCCAGCTCGGCCAGATCCTTGCGAATCGTGACTTCCGAGGTATCAAACTCCCGGGCCAGCCAATCCACGCTCAACTCACCGCGTTCGGCAAGCAGGGTGACGATGGCATGGCGCCGCTGTTGAGTGTTGCGTTTGCTCATCTGTCTTTCGTTATCACGGAAGTGAAATCATGGCGCCGATTATAATCTTTCAAATCGAAAGATCAACGAAAGATAAATGGCTATTCGATCTTTCCCCGGCCAGCACGCCACTGCGAACCCATTCGCACAACCGATGGTATCGACTACGCCCGCAGCCTCTGGTCATGGTAATTTGTGGCGCATTGAGTCCCGAACGACGCGACAACCCCCATGACGAGCCCGCTGATCTGGCTGGTGGAAGATGAAGCCAGCATTGCCGACACCCTGATCTACAGCCTGGAGACCGACGGCTTTGCCGTGCGCTGGTTCGAGCGCGGGCTGCCGCTGCTGGAGGCGATGGACCACGAGCAGCCCGATTTTCTGATCCTGGATGTCGGACTGCCGGATATCGGCGGCTTCGAGCTCTGCCGTCGCATCCGTGCCGTCAGCCAGTTGCCGCTGCTGTTTCTGACCGCGCGCAGTGAGGAGATCGACCGCCTGCTGGGGCTGGAGATGGGCGCCGACGACTATGTGGCCAAACCCTTTTCACCGCGCGAGGTCAGCGCCCGGGTGCGCACCATCTTGCGCCGCGTGCGCCCTGTCCCCCCGGCCCCGGCGGAAAAACCGCGCGGCCTGCAGCTGGATGAGGCACGCGCCTGCATTCAGTTGCATGGCCAGCCATTGACCCTGACCCGCTACGAATACCTGCTGCTCAAGACGCTGCTGCTGCATCCGGGTCATGTCTATTCGCGGCAGCAGCTGATGGAACGGGTCTGGAGCGACGCCGAAGAGAGCCTGGAGCGCACCGTGGATACCCACATCAAGACGCTGCGCGCCAAGCTGCACGAGATCGATCCGCAAGCCAATCCAATCCTCACCCATCGCGGCCTCGGCTACAGCCTGAGCGAATCGGCATGAGGCGCCAACAGCCGTTGAGAGGTTCGCCATGCGCCTGAGTCTGCGTCTGCTGCTCGGCTTCTTCCTGCTGGTGGCGGTTGCCGCCTGGTTTGTCCTCAACATCTTCCTGCAGGAGGTCAAGCCCGGGGTGCGCCGCGCCACCGAGGGGACCCTGATCGATACCGCCCAGTTGCTGGCCCAACTGACGGCGGCCGATCTGGCCGACCAGCCGCTGACCCGCGACAGCCTGGCCCACAGCGCCCTGGCCCGCGCCCTGATCACCCTGAACCAGCGGCCGATCGGCGCCCGCATCGATGGCATCCAGAAGGATCGCGTCGACTATCGCCTCTACGTCACCGATCGGCACGGCATCGTGCTGTTTGACTCCACCGGCCGCGACCTCGGTGCCGATTACTCGCGCTGGAACGATGTCTACCTGACCCTGCAGGGGCGCTACGGCGCCCGCAGCAGCCGCGATGTTGCCGACGACCCCAAGAGTTCGGTGATGTACGTCGCCGCGCCGCTGCTGGAGAACGGCCAGATCCGCGGCGTGCTGACGGTGGGCAAACCCAATCGCGCCATGGATCCGGTCATCGCCCGCAGTGAACGCACCATCCAGTGGGCCGCCATCCTGCTGCTGGGCATCGCCCTGACCGCAGGCGGCGGCATGGTCTGGTGGCTCAACCGCTCGCTGCGCCGTCTGGAGGATTACGCCAGCGCGGTCAGCCGCGGCGAGCCGGTCTCGCTGCCGAGACTGGGCAGCCCGGAGCTGAGGCGTCTGGGCCAGGCGCTGGAGAACATGCGCCGCAAGCTCGAGGGCAAGGCCTACGTCGAGCAGTATGTGCACAGCCTGACCCATGAGTTGAAGAGCCCGCTGGCCGCCCTGCGCAGCACCGCCGAGCTGCTGCAGGAGTCGCCCCCTGAGCCGGTGGCGCGTCGCTTCCTGACCAGCATCCGCGAGCAGGGGGAACGGATGCAGCGGCTGATCGACAAGATGCTGCAACTGGCCAGCCTGGAATCCCGCCCCTCGCTGGAGATGCAACCGCTGGCCCTCGAGCAGTTGATCGGCCAGCAGCTCGATCTGATGCGCCCCCAGGCCGAGCAACGCCAGATCCAGCTGCAGGCCGAGCTGCAACCCGCCCAGATCGAAGCCGATACCCTGCTGCTCGGCCAGGCCATCGCCAACCTGCTGGATAACGCTATCGACTTCTCCCCGGCGGGTGGCCAGATCGAGCTGCAGGGCAGAGTCCTGGCAACCGGTGACTACCAGCTGACCATCCTGGATCAGGGGCCCGGCATTCCCGACTATGCCCAGACGAGGCTGTTCGAGCGCTTCTACTCCCTGCCGCGACCCCACACCGGCAAGAGTACCGGACTGGGGCTGAGCCTGGTGCGCGAGGTAGTCGAGCGCCATCAGGGCAGCATAGCGCTGCACAATCGGCCCGATGGCCAGAGCGGCGCCTGCGCCGAGCTGAGACTGCCCATCGGCGGCTAGCCCCCCGCAAAAAATTTTCACCACTTCACCCAGACTTCACACAGCCACATCAAGCCCCCACACAGGGGGCTCACACTCTCCTCGTCAATCATCCAGGAGGGATCACCATGTTCAAGTCACTCATCAGCCACAAGATCACCATCTTGCTCGTTCTGTTTCTGTTGCTGCAGCTGCCGCTGAGCTCGGTGCTGTCGCTCAACCAGGAGCGCCAGGCCTACCGCGCCGAGGCCATTGCCCAGATCACCACCAGCAGCAGCGGCCCGCAACGCCTGACCGGCCCTGTGCTGGTCATCCCCTATATCGAGACCAGCCGCGAGTATGTGGCGGACGAGAAGATCTACAAGGAGTACAAAACCCGCCATCAACTGCTGTTGCTACCGGAAGCCCTGGCCATCGACGGCAATTTGCAGGTCGAGCCGCGCAAGCTGGGCATCTACCAGAGCCAACTCTTCCACGCCCAGCTGGCCCTGAAGGGGCGCTTTGTCCTGACCGAGCTGGAGACCCTCAACAAGGAGAATATCCAGCTGGAGCAGCCCTATCTGGCGGTGGCGATCAACGACGCCCGCGGCATCCTGCAGGTTCCGGCGCTGCAGTGGGGTCCGCAGAGTATCGCCTTCGAACCCGGTGCCCGTTTTGACGGGGCGACCCAGGGGATGCATGCCCCCTTGCCACTGGCGAGCCTGGTCGACAACCAGCCCATCGCCTTCAACTTCGAGCTGGCACTGCAAGGGACCGATCACTTCGATGTGGTGCCGGTAGGCGCCAGCAGCACCCTGAATCTGAGCAGCAACTGGCCACACCCGAGCTTTGTTGGCCATTTCCTGCCCCGTCAGCACACCATCAACGATCAGGGCTTCAAGGCGCAGTGGGAAAGCAGCTGGTTTGCCAACAACATGCAGGAGCGCTTCAACGATGGCCTGGAAGAGGGGATCAACGGCGTGCCGGCCTTCACCGTCAGCCTGATCGAGCCGGTGGACCACTACCAGCAGAACGAGCGGGCCATCAAGTATGCCGAGCTGTTCATCGGCCTCACCTTCCTCAGCTTCTTCCTGTTCGAACTGCTCAAGCAACTGCGCCTGCACCCGATCCAGTACGCTCTGGTCAGCATGGCTCAGGTGATCTTCTATCTGGTGCTGCTGGCCCTCTCCGAGCAGATCGGCTTCAGCCTGGCCTATCTGGCCGCCAGCACCGCCTGCGTCGGCCTGCTGGCCTTCTACGCCAGCCACCTGCTCGGCGGCCTGAAGCGCGGTGTCGGTTTCGCCAGCCTGCTGGCCCTGCTCTACGCCATCCTCTATGGCCTGATGCAGGCCGAGGATATCGCCCTGCTGCTGGGCAGTGGACTGCTGTTCGTGGTGCTGGCGCTGGTGATGGTGGTAACCCGCAAGGTGGACTGGTATCAGATTGGTCTGACGAACAAGAGAGATCAGGAAAACAGCAGCAAGAATAAAACCATCGATTAAGAAGCAATGTTGGTCAGAAAAGGCAGGGAAGTATTCACAACGGGTCAGTGCTCGTTCGGGCTCATCACAGCGACGTAGGTAGCACTAAGCTGACCCTCTGCGCCAGGGATGGCGCGGCGGAGCCCCCATGGATGGGTTCACGGCGTGTCAGCGTGCGCTACCATGTCGATGGTGCAGAGATTCTCAACAGGTAACTGGGACAGAACCAAACAAAACGGCACCCTCGGGTGCCGTTTTTGCCACTGTAATACTTATTTTTTGATCTTCACCGGCCGCTGCCAGTTGGCGACGTGGCGTTGAGGCACCCGGGTGATCACCAGCTCGTTCTCGCCCACTTCGCGCGTCACCGTGGTGCCGGCGCCGATGGTCGCCCCCTTGCGCACCGTCACCGGGGCCACCAATTGGGTGTCGGAGCCGACGAAGACGTTATCCTCGATGATGGTCTTGTGCTTGTTGGCGCCATCATAGTTGCAGGTGATGGTACCGGCGCCAATATTCACATCGGCACCAATCTCGCTGTCCCCCAGGTAGCTCAGATGACCGGCCTTGGAGCCGAACCCGAGGGTGGCATTCTTGATCTCGACGAAGTTGCCGACATGAGCCTCTTCCCCCAGCACGGAACCAGGACGCAGCCGGGCAAAGGGGCCGACCGTGGTGGCGCGTGCCAATTTGGATGACTCGATCACCGTATAGGGGCTGATGACGCTGTCATCGGCGATCACGCAATCCTTGAGCACACAGCCGGTGCCGATGCGCACCCGATGGCCCAGCTCTACCTGCCCCTCGATGATGACATTGGTATCGAGGATCACATCCTCGCCACAGACCAGGGAGCCGCGCAGATCGAAGCGAGCCGGATCCAGCAGGGTCACCCCCTCGAGCATCAGACGGTCAGCCTCACGGCGCTGATAGAAACGCTCCAGGGCCGCCAGTTGCAGGCGATTGTTAGCCCCTTCGGTCTCGGCCGCTTCCGCCGGTTGCGCGGTGGCAATAGCCGCACCATCACGATGGGCCGCGCCGATCACATCGGTCAGATAATATTCGCCCTGGGCGTTCTGGCAGGTTAAGCCGGCCAGCCACTGTTTGAGCTTGGCGGCCGGGGCCACCAGCACGCCGGTATTCACCTCAGAGATGGCCAACTGCTCGGCACTGGCATCCTTCTGCTCGATGATGCCGACTACGGCGCCATTTTCACGCACGATGCGGCCATAACCGGTCGGGTTGACCAGGTTGACCGTCAACAGACTAATACCACCCGCCGGCTGTACCGCCAGCAACTGTTCCAGCGTCGCAGCGGTGATGAGCGGGGTATCGCCATACAGCACCAGTACCTGGGCATCATCTGGAATCGCTGGCGTAGCCTGAGCCACGGCATGACCAGTGCCCAACTGCTCGGCCTGCAGCACCCAGGTGACTTGGGCATCAGTCAGTCGCTGCTGCAACAGTTCACCGCCATGGCCATAGACCAGATGGATGGCCTCGGCACCCAGCTGGTGGGCGGTGTCGATCACGTGACTGACCATGGGACGCCCGGCAACCGGGTGCAGGACTTTCGGTAGTGAGGAGCGCATGCGAGTACCTTTACCCGCCGCGAGAATGACGACATGCAGAGACATAAGAATCCTTTCACCCAGGGTGAGAACGGCAAAGAGTGGCGCCTATTTTATGGATTTTCCGGACAAAAGAGATAAAAAAAGCGGCCCGCAGGCCGCTTTTTGTGTTGCGCAGACGTTTAGCGATAGTTTTTGCGGGTCAGTTCCACGACGCGCAATTGCGCCATGGCCTTGGCCAACTCAGCGATGGCCTCCGCATAGTCCACATCGCCAGACTTGCCGTTGAGTTTCTCTTCGGCAGCCCGTTTGGCTTCCTGAGCCTTGGCTTCATCGATATCCGCAGCGCGGATGGCGGTGTCCGCCAGAACTGTCACTGCTTCCGGTTGCACTTCCATCATGCCACCCGAGATATACATCACCTCTTCGACACCGTGCAATTTCACCAGACGCACCAAGCCAGGCTTGATGGACGTCAGGAGCGGCGAGTGACCATGGCGGATGCCCAGTTCCCCTTCCGCACCGGAAACCTGGACGGATTCCACGCGACCGGAGAACAACATCCCCTCCGCGCTGACCACGTCCAGGTGGAAGGTAATCTCAGCCATAGATCCTCCTGCCCCGAATTACAGTTTCTTGGCCTTCTCGACCACTTCGTCGATGGAGCCAACCATGTAGAACGCCTGTTCCGGCAGATCGTCGAATTCGCCATCCAGGATGCCCTTGAAACCACGGATGGTCTCTTTCAGCGGCACGTACTTACCCGGTGAACCGGTGAATACTTCAGCCACGCTGAACGGCTGGGACAGGAAGCGTTCGATCTTACGGGCACGAGCCACCACCAGCTTGTCGTTCTCGGACAGTTCGTCCATCCCGAGGATGGCGATGATGTCCTTGAGCTCCTTGTAGCGTTGCAGTACAGACTGCACGCCACGGGCGACTTCGTAGTGCTCCTGACCTACCACCAGCGGATCCAGCTGACGGGAGGTGGAGTCCAGCGGATCAACGGCCGGGTAGATACCCAGAGCGGCGATCTGACGGGACAGAACCACGGTCGCATCCAAGTGGGCGAAGGTGGTCGCCGGGCTCGGGTCAGTCAAGTCATCCGCAGGAACGTAGACCGCTTGTACCGAGGTGATAGAGCCGCTCTTGGTGGAGGTAATACGCTCCTGCAGAACACCCATCTCTTCGGCCAGGGTCGGTTGGTAACCTACGGCAGAGGGCATACGACCCAGCAGCGCGGATACTTCGGTGCCCGCGAGCGTGTAACGGTAGATGTTGTCGATGAACAACAGTACGTCACGACCCTCGTCACGGAACTTCTCGGCCATGGTCAGGCCGGTCAGTGCCACGCGCAGACGGTTTCCTGGCGGCTCGTTCATCTGGCCGTAGACCATCGCCACCTTATCGAGAACATTGGACTCCTTCATTTCATAGTAGAAGTCGTTACCCTCACGGGTACGTTCACCGACACCGGCAAACACGGACAGACCGGAGTGAGCCTTGGCGATGTTGTTGATCAGCTCCATCATGTTGACGGTCTTACCAACACCAGCACCACCGAACAGACCGACTTTACCGCCCTTGGCAAACGGGCAGATCAGGTCGATAACCTTGATACCAGTTTCCAGCAATTCAGTGGTGTTGGACTGCTCTTCGTAGCTCGGCGCCGCACGGTGAATAACCCAGTTATCGTCTTCACCAATGGGGCCCTGTTCATCGACTGGCTCACCCAGGACGTTCATGATACGCCCCAGAGTTGCCTTGCCGACTGGCACCTTGATCGCTTCACCCGTGTTGACCACTTCGGCACCGCGACGCAGGCCATCCGAGGTACCCATGGCGATACAGCGAACCACACCGCCGCCGGTTTGTTGTTGAACTTCCAGTACCAGACCCTGGGTCTGGCCTTCGCTCACAATCTTCAGTGCATCGTACACCTTAGGTACGGAGTCTTGCGGGAACTGTACGTCCACCACAGCACCGATGACTTGAACGATGATACCGTTACTCATGTCAAATCCTCTAAACCTATGAATACCTTAGCCCTACACCGCCGCTGCGCCGGACACGATTTCGGTCAACTCCTGGGTAATACTGGCCTGACGGGCCTTGTTGTATACCAGTTGTAGATCCGTAATCAGGTTGTCCGCGTTGTCGGTGGCAGCCTTCATTGCCACCATACGGGCGGCTTGCTCACTGGCCAGGTTCTCAACGACCCCCTGGTAGACCTGAGACTCGATGTAGCGACTGAGCAGTTGATCCATCAGATACTTGGGATCCGGCTCATACAGATAATCCCAGTGACGCTTGGCCATCTTGGCATCTTCAGCCTTCGGCAACGGCAACAGCTGATCGACCGTCGGTTGTTGCACCATGGTGTTCACAAACTTGTTGTTCACCAGGTACAAACGATCGATCTCGCCATTGTCATAAGCCTGCAGCATGACACGCACCGAACCGATCAGATCGTTGACCGTCGGGTTGTCACCAAAGCCGGAAGCCTGAGCCAATACCTTGCCGCCATAGCGGGCAAAGAAACCACACGCCTTGGAACCAATCAGAGCCAGGCTGGCTTCCACACCCTGCTCCTTCCACTGCTTCATCGAGCCAAGGGCTGCCTTGAACAGGTTGACGTTCAGACCACCACACAAGCCACGATCGGTCGAGATGATGATATAGCCAACTCGCTTGACCTCGCGTTCTTCGAGGTAGGGGTGCTTGTATTCCAAACTCCCCAAGGCGATATGACCGATCACCTTACGCATGGTCACGGCATAGGGACGGCTTGCAGCCATGCTTTCCTGTGCGCGACGCATCTTGGATGCGGCGACCATCTGCATTGCGCTGGTGATCTTCTGAGTGTTTTTCACACTCCCGATCTTGTTTCGTATCTCTTTAGCGCCAGCCATCTCTAGACTCTCCATTCAAGGTGGCTGCGTAGGCAGCCACTTTAAGTTACCAGGTTTGAGTCGCCTTGAAGCCGTCAATCAGAGCGGTCAGCTTGGCAACAACGTCATCGTTGTAGTCAGCCTTGGCATTGATTTCGGCCATCAGGTCGGCATGCTCAGTCGAGGCAAAGGAGAGCAGAGCGGCTTCGAAGTCACCGATCTTGTTCAGTTCGACATCATCAAGATAGCCACGTTCGGCAGAGAACAGCACCAGCGTCTGGGCAGCCACGCTCATCGGAGCATATTGACGCTGCTTCATCAGCTCGGTCACCTTCTGACCATGGTTCAACTGCTTACGGGTCGCATCGTCCAAGTCGGAAGAGAATTGGGCAAATGCCGCCAGTTCGCGGTATTGAGCCAGTGCAGTACGAATACCACCGGAGAGCTTCTTGATGATCTTGGTCTGCGCCGCACCACCTACCCGAGATACCGAGATACCCGGATCAACCGCAGGACGAATACCGGCGTTGAACAGTTGGGTAGTCAGAAAGATCTGACCATCGGTGATGGAGATGACGTTGGTCGGAACGAACGCCGAAACGTCACCAGCCTGGGTTTCGATGATCGGAAGCGCGGTCAATGAACCGGTTTGCCCCTTGACGGCACCCTTGGTGAACTTCTCGACATACTCTTCGTTGACGCGAGCAGCACGCTCGAGCAGACGGGAGTGCAGATAGAAGACGTCGCCGGGGAAGGCTTCACGTCCTGGCGGACGACGCAGCAGCAAGGAGATCTGGCGATAAGCCACAGCGTGCTTGGAGAGGTCATCATAAATCACCAGTGCATCTTCACCCCGATCCCGGAAGTATTCGCCCATGGCGCAACCGGAATAAGGAGCCAGATACTGCAGGGAGGCCGACTCAGAAGCCGAAGCCACCACGACGATGGTGTTTTGCAGCGCGCCATGTTCTTCGAGCTTGCGCACCACGTTGGCGATGGTGGAAGCCTTCTGGCCGATGGCCACATAGACACACTTGATGCCGGAATCTTTCTGGTTGATGATCGCATCGATGGCCAGCGCGGTCTTACCGGTCTGACGGTCACCGATGATCAGCTCACGCTGACCGCGACCGATTGGGATCATCGAGTCCACCGCCTTGTAACCGGTCTGTACCGGTTGCGACACGGATTTACGTTCGATAACGCCAGGCGCAATCACTTCGACCGGCGAGAAACCGTCATTGTCGACCGGCCCCTTCCCATCGATGGGCTGCCCCAGGGTGTTGACGACGCGGCCCAGCAGGCCTCGGCCAACCGGGACTTCCAGGATGCGGCCAGTACCCGTTACTTTTTGTCCTTCGGCCAGATCGGCGTAAGGACCCATGACGATGGCCCCGACGGAATCACGCTCCAGGTTGAGCGCCAGACCATAACGGTTCCCTGGCAGCTCGATCATTTCGCCCTGCATGACATCGGCCAGGCCGTGAATGCGGACAATACCGTCACTGACGGAGACGATCGTACCTTCGTTACGCGCCTCGGTGACGACTTCAAATTGCTCGATACGCTTTTTAATCAGCTCGGCAATTTCTGTGGAATTCAGTTGCATGCTCTAATCCCCAATCAAGATTGCAGCGCTTCCGCCAAGCGGTTGAGTTTGTTACGAACACTGGCATCGATGATCTCATCACCGGCCTTGATCACCAGGCCAGCCATCAAGGATGGATCGACACTACAATTCAGCTTTACGGTGCGGCCGTAACGCTTCTCGAGAGAAGCCTGAATCTTGGCGATGTCCGCATTGCTCAGAGGGCTGGCAGAGCACACATCCGCCTCAAGCTGTCTATCCAGCTCGGACTTCAGTGCGACAAACTCCGTCAACACTTCGGGCAATACACTCAGACGTCCATTTTCAGCCATCACCTTCATCAGGTTCTGGCCCTGCTCGTTCAGCTGATCCCCACAAATCTGCACGAAAAGTTCGCCCAATTTTTGGGTACCCAAGGAACCATGCAGCAGCTCTTGCATCGTTGCATTCGCGGCCACTTCGGCAGCAAAGGTCAACATAGAGAGCCACTGGTCCAGCGCCTTGTGCTCAACGGCCACATCGAACGCAGCTTTGGCGTAGGGGCGAGCGACGGTTATCACTTCAGACATAGCCCCCGACCCCCTTAAAGTTCCGCAACCAGTTTATCGACCAGATCGCTGTTGGCAGCCTTGTCGATTTGACGTTCCAGAATCTTCTCGGCACCCGCGACAGCCAGCAGGGCCACGTGTTTACGGAGTTCTTCTTTCGCGCGATTCCGCTCGGCTTCAATCTCGGCTTGAGCTTGCTTGAGGATCTTCTCACGCTCGCCCATGGCATCCTGATTGGCCTCGTCGATGATTTGAGCCCGGCGCTTGTTGGCCTGCTCGATGATCTCTGCAGCCTGTTGCTTGGCTTCCTTGATCTGTTCCATGGCTTTGTTCTGCGCCAAGTCCAGATCCTTCTTCGCCCGCTCTGCAGAAGAGAGGCCGTCAGCGATTTCCTTCTGACGCTTCTCGATGGCTGCCATCAGAGGCGGCCACACGAACTTCATGCAAAACAGGACAAAGAGAGCAAAAGCCAATGACTGGCCGAGGATGGTCATATTGATATCCACGACACAACTCCTCTAGGGTAAATGGATAAACACCAACAGTTCAGTCTCAGTCACGCCTTACTTGACGACCACGAACATCACGTACATACCCAGACCGACGGCGATCATCGGGATAGCGTCGACCAGACCCATCACGATGAAGAACTGGGTACGCAGCAACGGCAGCAGATCCGGTTGACGAGCAGCGCCTTCCAGGAACTTACCACCCAACACACCGATACCAATGGCGGCGCCGATAGCAGCCAAACCCATCATCAAACCAGCAGCAATAAACAGCATTTCCATGGAACTTCCTCCAAATGTTTACAAAATAACCTTAAATATCAACTTGATAATCAATGTTCTTCACAGGCCATCGATAGATAAACTATCGTCAGAACCATGAAAATGTACGCCTGCAGCGTCACGATCAGGATATGGAAGATGGCCCATGGTACGTTCAGGAACCATTGAGACCACCACGGCAGCATGGCGGCGATGAGGATGAAGATCATCTCACCGGCATACATGTTTCCGTATAACCGCAAACCCAATGACACAGGTTTTGAAATCAGGGATACAAATTCGAGCAAGAAGTTAATAGGGATAAACGCCCAGTGGTTGAACGGTGTGAATGTCAGTTCCTTAACGAAACCGGACACGCCCTTCATCTTGATGCTGTAGAACAGGATGAGGAAGAAGACACCAATCGCCATGGACAGCGTGATATTAACGTCAGCGGAAGGAACGACTCGCAGATTTTGGGCATGATCCCCAGCAATCCACTGCGCCAGTTGAGGTAGATAATCGATGGGCAGCAAGTCCATCATGTTCATCAGGAAGATCCAGACAAACACGGTCAGCGACAGCGGAGCTATCAGCTTGTTCTTGCCATGAAAGATCCCGGCTACGGTCCCTTCCACAAACTCGACGACCATCTCAACAAAGCACTGCAATTTGCCCGGTACACCACTGGTTGCCTTCACGGCAACACGGCGGAACAACCAGAGGAAGAAGAGCCCCAAACCAACAGAAAATATCATGGAGTCGAGATTAACCACCCAGAAGCCGGATTCAGCACCGACCTGCCAGTGATGGAGGTGGTGTTGCATATAGCTCTGAGGCGTTAGCAGTTCGCCTGTTGCAGCCATGAGTTTTCCTAGTAACGGTTGTTGAGTGTTAACGAAATTATCCACTGGGATATGAGCGCCAACCCGTAGGTGACAAACATGGGAACATGCTGCACCTCCAGAAACTTGAAGGTCACCCCAAACAACACCAGGGTGGCCACCAGCTTGGCACCGGCACCACAATAGATGTCCCACAACACCAGTCCAACATTCAGGTCGTCCGCTTGGCGGGAACTACCTATCCAGCTGTAGAGGAGTTGGGGCACCCAGTAAATTCCACCCCCGACGAGGGCAGAACCAGCCGCCCAGCGACCGTCCAGTAACCACCAGACCAACGCCATGACGACTATCAAAAAAAGCTGAACGGCAAGGACAGTCCACGCCAGCGTTTTCACACTCATCGATGAACTGTTGCCCATCAGCTTTCTCCGATCCATGGTCACCTAAAAAACAGGCAACCTAAATACCATAAAAAAATCATTGCATAGCCAGATGGATCACAAGGCAAAAGTTAAGTTTTTGTAACTAGTTGCTAGACAATGTTTTTTTGTTTCGGAATTTCAACATAGCCGAATAAATCGCCAAAAACCAGAGCTTTGTGACACCGTTCAAATCAACAGCTCATCCATTCAACCATCTGCCCAAACCCTCGGCAAACAGGCGAAAATTCACTCAGACTCATTGCAATCCGAAGTGCTGCAGGATCTTTTGCAACTCGTCCTGATTCTGAAAACTCAGAACCAACTTGCCCTTTTCTTTGCCCGCCGCCACAAATTTAGCAGCAATCCCAAGGCGCTGGCTGACATCTTTTTCCCAACGAAGCAGATCGGGTTGCGGAGCCTGAACGGGACGCTCTTCGCGTGGCGCCAGCAACCGCTGCACCATTTTCTCGGTATCGCGGACCGTCATCCCCTTCTGCGCCACCTGACGGGCCAATTCGGTCTGCACGGCACCGTTGAGCGCGAGCAAAGCCCGCGCATGACCCATCTCCAGATCGCCGTGCTCAACCAGGCGTTTGACATCCTCGTTGAGCAAGTTCAGGCGCAACAGATTGGAGACGGTACTGCGTGACTTGCCAACCGCCTCGGCCACCTCCTGGTGGGTCAGCTCAAATTCCTGCATCAGACGTTGTAAGGCGGCCGCTTCTTCGATGGCATTGAGATCTTCACGCTGAATATTCTCAATCAGGGCGATGGCCACAGCGGCATTGTCCGCCACGTCCTTGACCAGGCAAGGTACAGTTTCGAGTCGCACCAGTTGGCAGGCCCGCCAACGACGCTCACCGGCGATGATTTCAAAGCTCTGCTCCTCGAGCTGGCGCACGACGATAGGTTGGATCACCCCCTGGGCCCGGATAGAAGACGCCAACTCCTCGAGCGCCTCCTGGGACATATCCTTCCGTGGTTGATATTTGCCAGGCTTTAACCAGGAAAGCGGCAGCTTGCGCAACTCACCCTGCTGTTCTTCGCTGCGGGAGTGCGCCGCATCCGCCTGCATATCATCGAGGATCTGCTTTTGTCGGGCCGCAGAGCTGGTGCCCAGCAGAGCCTCCAACCCCTTTCCCAAACCACGTTTTTTCGGTGTCATGCTCATTCTCTGGCTCAGGCTGATTCGAGGCTGGCTTGTTCTTCGCGGCGTAACATCTCGCCGGCCAACGCCAGGTAGGCTTTGGCTCCAACCGAACTCTTGTCGTAATACATGGCAGGGGTGCCAAAGCTGGGGGCTTCGGCCAACCGGACATTGCGGGGAATCACGGTGCGATAGACCTTATCGCCAAAATGCTGTTTTAGCTGATCGGACACATCATTGGAGAGACGATTCCGGTGATCGTACATGGTCCGCAAAATTCCCTCGATCTTCAGCTCGGGGTTCACCACGGCCACCAGCTTGCTGATGGTATCGACCAGAGCCGTCAGCCCCTCCAGCGCAAAATACTCACACTGCATCGGCACCAAAACAGAGTCGGCCGCAGACATGGCATTTACCGTCAGCAGGTTCAAGGAGGGCGGACAGTCGATGAAGATGTAATCGTACTGATCCCGCACGGCATTCAGGGCATTGCGTAAGCGGATCTCGCGGGCGAAAAACTCCAGCAGGCGAATTTCCGCCGCGGTGACGTCCGAGTTCGCGGCGATGAGATCATAACCGCCGGCGGTTTCGCTAATCAGCACCTCTTTCACCGGCAACTCATCGACCAAGAGCTCATAGGCCGTCCGTTCGACCTGGTATTTGTCCACGCCGCTGGCCATGGTGGCGTTGCCCTGAGGATCCAGATCGACCAGCAGAACTTTGCGCCGGGTAGCCGCCATGGAGGCCGCCAGATTGACGCATGTGGTGGTTTTTCCGACTCCACCCTTTTGGTTCGCAATGGCGATAATTTTTCCCACAGAGTCCCCTGCTGAATCTATTGTTTCTTGAGAATGATGAGGTGGCGCTCGCCGTCGAGCTCAGGGACCCGCAGCGCATGCGCGCTCACCAGAGCGAAGCCTTCCGGCAGTTGGGTCAACTCATCGCTCGGGTAGATCCCCTTCAAAGCGAGGAAACATCCCCCTTCGGCAGGCAGATGGCCACACCAGTTCAACATATCGGTCAAAGAGGCAAATGCCCGACTCAGAACGCCGTCAAAACCGGTCTCGTCATGAAAGTCTTCGACTCGGGATTGTAGCGGAGTGACATTTTTCAGGCCCAGCTCCAGGATCACCTGGCGGATAAAGCGGATCCGTTTGCCCAGGCTATCCAGCAGGAAAAACTGTTTATCTGGATTGATGATGGCCAGGGGCAAACCTGGCAGACCAGGGCCGGTTCCGACATCGATGAACCGCTGCCCCTGCAGCCAGGGGCTGACCACCAGGCTATCCATGATGTGCTTGACCAGCATGGCTTCCGGCTCGCGCACCGAGGTCAGATTGTAAGCCTTGTTCCACTTGTGCAGCAACCTGACCAGGGCCAGCAGCTGCTGTTTCTGCTGATCGGACAGCGCAAGTTCGGTTTGCGCCAGAAGTTCATTCAGTCGTTGTTCCAGCATCGCTAACCTCAGGCGCTTTTGCGCAACAAACCGCGCTTTTTCAGGTGGACCAGCAGAATGGAGATCGCCGCCGGCGTAATCCCCGAGATGCGGCTGGCCTGACCGATGGTTTCCGGCTTGGCCGCATTGAGTTTACCCTTGACCTCGTTGGAGAGACCCGAGACCTCGGCATAGTCGAGATCCAGCGGCAGCAGCGTATTTTCATGGCGTTGCTGTTTGTCGATCTCATCCTGCTGCCGATCGATATATCCGGCGTACTTGACCTGTATCTCGACCTGTTCGGCGGCCTGATCGTTGGGGATCCGCGGACCGAGCGCCTCGATCGACATCAAGGAGTCATAGGTGACCTCGGGGCGCCGCAACAGCTCCTCGAGACTGTATTCGCGAGTCAGTGGGGCATTGATGATCGTGTTGATCTCGGCAGCACACGCCGAGGCTGGATTGATCCAGGTCGAGCGCAGACGCTGCTGTTCTTGCTCCATCTGCTCGAGCTTTTCGTTGAAGAAGCTCCAACGCTCATCGTTGACCAGGCCGAGTTCGCGGCCAATGGCCGTCAGACGCAGATCCGCATTATCTTCTCGCAACAACAGACGATATTCCGCCCGGCTGGTAAACATCCGGTAGGGCTCTTTGGTCCCCAGAGTCGACAGATCGTCCATCATGACGCCGATATAGGCCTGATCCCGACGCGGCGCCCAAGGATCCTTATCCTGAGCCCGCAATGCGGCGTTGATCCCGGCCAGCAGCCCTTGGGCGGCGGCCTCTTCGTAGCCGGTTGTGCCATTGATCTGCCCGGCGAAAAACAGATTCTGCAGGTGCTTGTTTTCCATGTTGGACTTCAGATCGCGAGGATCGAAGTAATCGTATTCGATGGCATAGCCGGGACGCACGATATGAGCCTGCTCGAACCCCTTCATCGAACGAATGATCTGGATCTGCACATCAAATGGCAGGCTGGTGGACACCCCGTTCGGATAGAGTTCATGGGAGCTGAGACTCTCGGGCTCGATGAAGATCTGGTGCGAATTCTTGTCGGCAAAGCGCATGACCTTGTCTTCAATGGACGGGCAGTAGCGCGGACCGATCCCCTCGATGACGCCGGCATACATGGGACTGCGATGCAGGTTCTGCCGAATGATGTCGTGGGTCTTTTCATTGGTATGGGTGATGAAGCAGGCGACTTGCCGCGGATGCTGCTCTGCCTTGCCGAGATAGGAGAAGACCGGAACCGGGTTATCTCCCTGTTGCTGTTGCAATACGGCAAAGTTCACGGTGCGACCATCAATGCGCGAAGGGGTCCCCGTCTTCAGCCGACCAATGCGCAGGGGTAGCTCCCGCAGCCGTTCCGCCAGGGCGATGGAGGCAGGATCGCCCGCTCGTCCACCGCGATAATTTTCCATGCCGATGTGGATTAGACCATTGAGGAAGGTGCCGGCGGTCAACACCACCGTCTTGCTGAGGATGCGGATCCCGGCTTGGGTCACCACACCACAGACGCGATCGCCATCCAGGATCAGATCATCACAGGCCTGCTGAAACAGACTGAGATTGGGGTAGTTCTCCAGCAGATTGCGCACGATCTGTTTGTACAGCAGGCGATCCGCCTGGGCGCGAGTGGCTCGAACAGCCGGTCCCTTGGACGAATTCAGAACGCGAAACTGGATCCCGGCATGATCGATCGCCTGAGCCATGACGCCACCCAAGGCGTCGACCTCTTTCACCAGATGGCTCTTGCCGATGCCTCCGATCGCTGGATTGCAAGACATGTGGCCCAAGGTATCTATGTTGTGGGTCAGCAGCATGGTTTTCATGCCCATCCGTGCGGCAGCCGTTGCTGC
This sequence comes from Aeromonadaceae bacterium, assembly GCA_041441555.1. GTDB lineage: Bacteria > Pseudomonadota > Gammaproteobacteria > Enterobacterales > Aeromonadaceae > Pseudaeromonas. Next base: position 15,534 of record JASDSW010000008.1, on the reverse strand, counting down.
TTCAGTGCCGGCATGGCCACCACCGACGACGATCACGTCGAACTGCTCATGATATTGCATAGGATCACCTCGGAAACAAACATCTGGATCGATCGCCAAAAGGCGGCTCATTCTAGCTGGTTCGGACGTTCAGTAAAATGACGTTCTTGCCAAGCACGTCAGAGAGGATCCTGACTAATAGGATCTTGAGATCTTTAGATCGATCTTTTATTGGATCTACTATTAGGATCCTTCGATCCTGTTGATAAGGCAGATTTGATCAACAGGATCATTGAGTTATTCGGGATCTAACCCTGTGATCTTCCCCGGATCAACCCCGCGTAAGCCTCCTGATAAGATCCGTTTTTATACACAGAGCCACCTGAGTGTTTTGACTGTGCATAGGATAACTAACGGATCATAAGAGCTTTTACCTACTCTTATCCACACATGATGTTTTTATATATTTATTTTGTGGATTAATCAGCCATAACCCGGCTTTTGTCTCCGATAAGTTGTGGATAATGATCAAGAGGGATGATCTGCTGGATCGGCTGTTTCTGAACGGTCGCTCTTTTTTTCGAGTGATTATCTTTATTTTCAATAAAAACAAATAGTTAAAAATTCAATAAGAAGAGGGTGTTCAGAAGGAATCCAGAGGGATCCGGATCCATTCCCTGTTCCTGTGGACAACCGGATCCAGGGAATAGAGGCGATCAGACGCTGGGCAAGAGGGGGAGCCAGCGGGTCAGCCATAGATCCGCGGCATCCTCGGGGATGTCATATTGGGTGACGTCGATGTCAAAACGCTCGCCCAGCGGGATGGCACGGCAGTGATCCAGCAGTTGTTCCATCTTCTTGCCGCCTTCGCAGAAGGTATCGTAATTGCTGTCCCCCAACCCGACCACGGCAAAGAAGCAGTGGCTCAAGTCTGGGGTTTGTTGCGCCAGCTCATGAGCGAAGGGCTGTAAATTATCGGGAATGTCGCCGGCGCCATGGGTGGAGGTCACCACCAGAAGAATGTCGCCGTCATGGGCGGCCAGGTTGTCCAGCTGGGCTGGATAGTGCATGCGGGTCTGGTACCCAGCCTGCTGCAGCTTCTCTTCTATATGTTCTGCCACATATTCAGCGGCGCCCAGGGTGGAACCAACCAGCAGATGGATCATGGTCATGGTGCTCCTAATCAGGTGTATGGTCTGTTCCAGTGTAAGGCTGGCGCAGAAAGTAAAAAAGGAGCCGCGATGGGCTCCTTTTTCGATTCAGGCAAACGCGGACTAGACGCGACGCTTGAATTCACCGGTACGGGTGTCGATTTCGATCTTGTCGCCGATCTTAACGAAGTCAGCAACAGAGATGGTGAAATCGGTGCCCACCAGCTTGGCAGGCTTGGTGACCTTGCCGGAGGTGTCGCCACGAACGGCCGGCTCGGTGTATTCGACTTCACGAACCACGGAGATGGGCAGCTCGACGGAGATGGCCTTGCCGTTGTAGAAGGTCACTTCACAGACATCTTCCATGCCGTCAACCATGTAGTTCAGGGTGTCACCGAGGTTTTCCTTCTCGATGTCGTACTGGTTGTACTCGGTATCCATGAAGACGTACATCGGATCGGCAAAGTAAGAGTAGGTGCACTCTTTGCGTTCCAGTTGTACGACTTCCAACTTGTCATCAGCCTTGAACACAGTTTCGGTACCAGCGCCGGAGAGCAGGTTCTTCAGCTTCATTTTGACTACGGCAGAATTACGACCGGATTTGTTGAATTCGGTTTTCAGCACGACCATGGGGTCATTGCCGAACATGATGACGTTACCTGCGCGGATTTCCTGGGCGGTTTTCATTGGATCGTTTCCTGTATTGAACAGTGATTTTGTAAAAAAACGCGTTATTTTAGCCGTTTTTCACTGAATTGCACCAGTCGGCTGGCTAAATCTCCTCCAGCCAAGGCTTGGCCTGGCCAGCGCTGCGCGTGTTCTTGCAATTCTCTGGCATGTTGTTCGAGGCTTTTCCAGGCGGCTACTGCCTCCTCCGCTTGCCCTTTGTCATAGGAGACACAGAGGGAAATCAAGGCGTTATAACAAGTTGGCGACAAATTATGGCCATACAACCGTAAAAAGGCCGTCAATTTTTCCAGATGGGCATCATCGGCCTGTGGATAGATGTGCCAAAGGAATGGGCGGCCGGCCCACTGGGCGCGCAGGAAGGAGTCTTCGCCGCGCACCAGATTAAAGTCGCAACTCCAGAGCAGGCGGTCGTAACCCTCTTGATCGGTCATCGGCAGGATCAGGATCGTCAAGGATCCCTGCTGCCATAGGGTGCCAACCGGCAGTTCTTTTACCCCCAGCCAGGGGAGGATCGAGTTCAGGGCCCGTCCCTGCGGGATCAAACAGCAGATGGGGGCCTGACCGTCGCGCCAGTGGGTCAACAGAGCGGGCAGGGCGGCACTCTCATAGGTAAAGATGCTGATGTATCGCGTATGGGCCGGCTGTTCTGGCAAGCCGAAGTCAGCCAACAGGGCTTGGCGTCGTGCCGGTGAGCCTTGCCACTGCTGGCGTTCGGTGGTCAGTGACCCTTCACAGAGCAGACCGCCACTGCGCGGGCTGAAACCGGGGAAAAAGAAGAATTTGTTGAGCCCATTTTGCTGAAGCGAGGGCAGACCGTGACACTCGTCGATCCAGTATTCGGCACTGAGATATTCCAGGTTCAGCCAGAGGGGCGGGGTGCGGCTCTTGGCCATGTTCTGTCTGGCCGTGGCGGGAAGCTCACAGGCGAAGGCTTCGATGACGACGGCCCCGGGTTGCCACTCCTCGGGAAAATGCGCGTGCCAATGACGAATGTCGACCCCCTGGCAGGCCTGCTGCGTCAACTGCGGATCCAATTCCGGGCAAATGCGGGCAAAACTGGCCAAATCGTCGACCCAGAGGCGAACCGGCAGGTCATGTTCATGGACTAGCTGCTTAGCAAGTCGCCAAGTGACGCCAATATCACCGAAATTATCGACGACGGTACAGAAGATATCCCACGACTGGGAACGGGGTGACATAGGGCTCTCCGCTTGGCTGTTCGATCTCGGCGCTGGTTATACAAGATATGGTCCAGGGTGACCAGCATCGCCTTTTTACTGGGGCTGCTTATTTTATCCGCTATAATGGCGCCCCGTTTATCGATCGCTGTGTTGTACGAGACTCTTTAGTATGCAAGCCAACCTGATGTTGTTGTTCGCCGCCGCAATCTGGGGATTCGGTTTTGTGGCCCAACGCCTCGGCATGAATTTTCTGGAGCCCTTTGCCTTCAATGGGGTCCGCTTTCTTCTTGGTAGTTGTTCCCTGTTACCGCTGATCTGGTGGTTTTCCAGAAGGCAGCCCTCGGCGCCCGCTGGGCAGACTTCACTGCTCAAGGCGGGTTTGCTCGCGGGAGCCGTGCTTTTCATCGCCGCCTCCTTGCAGCAGGTTGGGCTCTTGTATACGACGGCGGCCAAGGCCGGTTTCATTACCGGGCTGTATCTGATCCTGGTGCCGATCCTCGGTCTGCTGCTCAAGCATACGACCGGTTTGACGACCTGGTTGGGGGCCGTGCTGGCGGTTGGCGGACTCTACCTGCTCAGCATCAACGATGATTTTTCCATGTCATTTGGTGACATGTTGCAATTTGTCGGCGCCCTGTTCTGGGCGGTGCATATTTTGCTGATCGATCACTTCAGCGGCCGGGTCAACCCGCTCAAGCTGTCATCCGCCCAGTTTCTGGTCTGTGGCCTGTTGAGCCTGGCGGCCTCTTTGGTGGTCGAGGCGCCGACCATGGATGCCGTCATCGCCGGCTGGCAACCGATCCTGTATGCCGGTTTGGTCAGTGTCGGTGTTGCCTATACCCTGCAGGTGGTGGGACAAAAGAGTGCCAATCCGGCCCACGCGGCCATTATACTCAGCCTGGAGTCGGTCTTTGCGGCGATTGGCGGGGTTTGGTTGCTGGATGAAACGTTGTCGCTGCGGGCCTGGTGCGGTTGTGGCCTGATGATGGCCGGCATGTTGCTGTCCCAGGTGCGCTGGCCTTCGGCAACGCTGGCGGCGCCGCAGCCGACATAAATCTGAACGACGAGGTTGGAGATGACAATGAAGATGCGTGTGAGTGAGCTGGTTCAGCCTCTTTTGGGACTTGTTCTGCTGATCGCCATCGTACTGGCAGTGCTGGCGGTCATGGCCCCCTTCATGACGGCCATCATCTGGGCGGTGATTCTGGTCTCTGCGACCTGGACGCCGTTCCAGTGGCTCTCCGGACGGTTGGGCAATCGCGATACCCTGGCGGCAACGCTGATCGTGAGCGCTCTGCTGCTGTTTATCCTGGTGCCGCTGCTGGTCGCCTCGGTGGATTTTGCCCAACAACTGACCCATCTGGCACGCACCATTCCGGAACAGGTGCAGGCCGGTCTGCCTGAACTGCCGAACTGGATTTCCGGTCTGCCGTTGATTGGCGAGTGGGCGGCCAAACAGTGGCTGGCCCTGCAGAATCAGGATTACCAGATCCTCACCCAGCTCAAGGGGATGGTCGCCCCGGCCGCCCGGATCATGCTCAGCATGGCTGGTGCGCTGGGGGGCGGCCTCGTGATGCTGCTGATCAGCATCATCATTGCCGGCTTGCTATACGCCGAAGGGGAGCGGTTGCACCGCTGGGTGATTGCCTTCAGTCAGAAGGTGGCCGGTCCCGCCGGCGAAAACCTGCTGCGGATCAGTAACAGCACCATCCGCGGTGTGGTGTATGGCTTCATCGGTGCAGCGGTGGCGCAGGGGGCTTTGGCCTGGTTGGGGCTGGCGATTGCCGGGGTACCCAATGCCATGAGTCTGGGACTGCTGGTCTGTCTGGTCTCCGTCGTGCCCGGTGGTCCACCCCTGATCGGTTTCATGGCGGCTTACTGGTTGTTCAAGCAGGGGGAGGTGATCTGGGCCGGCGTCCTGGTCGCCTGGTTCCTGCTGGTGGTTGGCACCATCGATAACGTCGTTAAGTCGCTGGTGATTGGGCGCAACAGCCCTCTACCCATCTCGCTGATCCTGTTCGGCGTCATCGGTGGCGCCATCGCCTTTGGCATGCTGGGGGTTTTCCTCGGCCCCACCCTGCTGGCGTTGTTCTACACCCTGATCCGCAATTGGGTGAATAAGTCGAGCGTGGCCGAGCCAGTCGTGGAAGCGGCCAGTCTCGAGGATGGCTCCATTTAGTCTGGAGCTGGATAGCAAAACGGCCCTGCACGGGCCGTTTTTTATGGGAGTTAGCTCTTGGTCGGGCTGAGCGTCAGGGTGACGCGGCGGTTTTGCGCCTTGCCGGCGGCTGTGCTGTTGCTGGCCACCGGCTGATCGGGACCCACACCGCTCATGCTCAGGCGGCTGGCATCGACACCCATGGTGATCAGGGCGGTACCGACGCTCTCGGCGCGCTGCTCGGACAACCGCATGTTCAGCTCGCGGCTGCCGCTGCTGTCGGTGTGGCCGATGATATGGACCCGGGTATCCTCATACTCTTTCAACACCATGGCCACGCCGCTGAGGGTGTTGGCTCCGGCCGGTTTCAACTGGCTGGCGTTGCTGTCGAAGGTGACGTTGTTTGGCATGTTCAGGATGATCTGGTTGCCGCTGCGCGTGACGCTCACGCCGGTTCCCTTCATCTTCTGGCGCAGTTTGGCTTCCTGGACATCCATGTAGTAGCCAATGCCACCGCCGAGAGCGGCTCCCGATGCGGCGCCGATCAGGGCTCCCTTACCCCGATCCTTCTTGGAGGAGGAGAGGACGCCGACCAGGGCACCGGTAGCGGCGCCGATTGCCCCCCCTTTGACGGCGTTTGAGGTCTGCTCTTCGCCGCTATAGGGATTGATGGTGGTACAGCCACTGACACCCATGGCCAGGCAGAGCGAGGTGAGTAGGATCGTGTGTTTTTTCATCAAAATAGCCCATCTGTGATAAAAATCAGGCCATATATACCGAAAAATGGCGCCGCAGGAAATTGAAACTGAGTCAGCTGTTGGACTTGTGAGCAGTCGGCAGATCAAGGATCATAGCGCTCTGGATAGGCCGCTCGCGTCATTCCGCCCGGTATCCCGGTTGCAGACCGACGGCTTTCTCCGCCACTTTCATCAGACAAGGAAGTATCCACGTGACTGAGGCTCTCTCTCCGGTTCAGGCCAGGATCCGTAATCTGCGTCATCTCTCGCCCATCTGGCTGGTTCCCATCGTTGCCGCGCTCATCGGTCTCTGGCTGGTCTATGCCACCCTCTCCAATCAGGGGCCTCTGGTCACGCTCACCATGAGCAATGCGGAGGGCATAGTGGCGGGCAAGACCATGATCAAGGCGCGCAGTGTCGAGGTGGGCATGGTGCAGACGGTGCGCCTGAGCGAGGATCTGACCCACGTCATCGTCACGGCCCGTATGGCGGTGGATACCGAAGAGTTGTTGCGGCAAGACAGCCAGTGGTGGGTGGTGAAGCCGCGCATCGAGCGGCAGGGAATTTCCGGTCTGAGCACCCTGTTGTCCGGCTCCTACATCGAGTTGTTGCCCGGCAAGAGCAAGAAGTACCGCGAGAAGTTTGACGTCATGGACATTCCGCCCATCGCGCAGCCCGATGAGAAAGGGCTGCGCGTTCGCCTCATCAGTGAACAGAGCCGCGGGCTGAATATCGGCGATCCCGTCATGTATCGGGGATTCACGGTCGGTCGCGTGGAGCAGAGCCACTTCTCCACAGGCAGCCGGCAGATGGAGTATCAGCTGTTTATCACGGCACCTTATGATGGTCTGGTCACCAATAATGTCCGCTTCTGGATGAATGGTGGCGTTCGTTTCGAGACCTCGGCCGATGGTGTGAAATTTGAGACCGGCACCCTGGAAAATCTCATCAAGGGGGGGATCAGCTTTGATGTGCCCAAGGGGTGGGGATTGGGGCGTCCGGCGACTCGGGGGCAGCAATTTACTCTGTTTGCCGACGAGGCCAGCAGCAGCAGCCGTGAATATCAGCGCTACCTCGATTACGTGTTGTTGTTCAACGATTCGGTCCGCGGCCTGAGTGAAGGGGCTCCCGTCGAATATCGAGGCATCCGCATCGGCACCGTGCTGGAGGTGCCGTTCAAACTGAGCGATGTCGAGCTGCTGGGGCGAAATTCCGGCATGATTCCGGTCCATATCCGCATTGAGCAAGATCGCTTCGATGATGAAGATGGCGAGCGGGCATTGAACCAGTTGTCTCGGGACATCGAGCAGCAGATCCGCAAGGGGCTGCGAGCCACCCTGAAGACTGGCAGTCTGCTGACCGGGGCCCTCTATGTGGATCTGAGCCCAGTACCCGATAGCCCGACTGCCGCCGGTTATGGCCGTTTCGGCGAGTACCACACCATTCCGACCGTGTCCGGTGGTTTGGCGCGCATGGAACAGCAGGTAAATAGATTGCTGAATAAATTTAATGAGTTACCGCTAGATGAGACGCTGGGTAATCTCGATGCCATGCTCAAGGAGAGCAAACAGAGCTTCGCGGCGATGCGCCAACTCAGCGACAACATGAACAAGCTGGCCACTCAGCCCGGTGCCCAGCAACTACCGGCTGAGCTCACCAAGTCGATGCAGGAGTTGCAGAAGACCCTGCGCTCCTTCTCCAGCGACTCGCCGGTGTACGGCGATCTGAATCGCTCGATTGAGTCGCTGAACAGCCTGTTGCGGGAACTGAAGCCCGCCGCACGCAAGGTCAATGAAAAGCCAAATTCCCTGATTTTTAGCCAAACCCCGGCCGATGATCCCCTGCCAAGGAGTGCCAATTGATGCGCTATCTACTCACCCTTGTTTGTGCCGTGCTGGTTGTCGGCTGCGCCAGTGAGGCGGCGCCGACCTACTATGCGCTGAGTCTGCCAGGTAACCAGGCGCCTTCCCGTCAGGTGACCGAAGGTCCCGTGCTGGTCGTCGATCGGGTGGTTCTGCCGGAGTACCTGAACGATCTGGGCATCGCCTTCCAACCGGATGATGTGCAGATCGTCACGGCGAACCAGGCTCGCTGGGCCGAGGCGCTGGACAAGCAGTTGACGCGTTCTCTGGTGCAGAGTCTGTCGCAGCAACTGGAGCGAGTTCAGGTGTTGGATGGTGGGAGTGCCGGCAGCCAGATCTGGCACCTGCATCTGGATGTCACGGCATTTCAGGGCCGCTTCGATGGCCAGGCGGTGATCGCCGGCCGTTGGCTCTTGCAGCGGGGTAAGCAGGCCTATAGCCAGTCCTTCCAGCGTCTGGTGCCTTTGCCGGAGGATGGTTACCCGGCTCTGGTGCGGGCTCTGCGCACCGGTTGGCAGGCCGAGGTGGCGGTGTTGGTGGCCGAGATCAAGCCGGTGCTGGCCTCGGGCCGCTAGCCGTTCCTCGTCGGGGATCGTCGGTGCCAGCGAGAGCCGAGGCGCCGGACGGTATCGGCCCGCAGCAACAGGGCCAGGCCTCCGGCCACCAGTCCCCAGAATGCCGAACCTATCCCAAAACCCGTGACGCCGGAGGCGGTGACCAGAAAGGTTATGACAGCCGCCTCGCGATCCCGCTCAACCTGCAGTGCCTGCTGCAGGCTGTGACCCAGGGTGCCGAGTAGTGCCAGACCGGCGATGGCCATGACCAGCGGCGGAGGCAGGGCACCGAACAGGCTGGCCATGGTGGCTCCCAGCAAGCCGGTCAACAGATAGCCGAATCCGGCACAGCTGGCGGCCAGATAACGGCGCTGCGGAGCGGGATCGGCCTCCGGGCTCATGCACAAGGCGGCCGTGATGGCCGCCAGATTGAGGGCATAGCAGCCGAACGGCGCGAGTAGGGCCCCGGTCAGACCGGTCCAGCCCACCAATGGTGAGACGGGGGGCTGGTAACCGTGGGCCCGCAGCACGGCGATGCCGGGCAGATTTTGCGAACTCATGGTGACCAGAAACAGCGGGAGGGCGATGCCCAGCAGGCTGTGCTGGGAGAAATCCGGGGTGGTCCAGACCAGCGCCACCGGCGCCAACTCGATCTGCTGCAGTTGCAGTAAATCCTGCTGCCAGGCGACACCCATCCCCAGTACCAGGGTGAGCGCCAGGGCATATTTGGGGATCCAGGGTCGACCGAGCAGGAACGCCAGTCCCATGCAGCCGACCAGCAGTGGTTGCTGCTCAAAGGCATGGCAGAGATCCAGACCGAAACGCAGCAGGACGCCGGCCAGCATGGCATTGGCCAGATGCAGGGGGAGACGGTGCATCATGCGGGCGAACAGGCCGCTGAAGCCGCAGAGCAACAACAGCAGCGAGGCGGCGAGGAAAGCACCGATGATTTCCCCCATCGGCACGCCCGGCAGGCAGGTGATCAACAGGGCGGCACCCGGTGTCGACCAGGCGGTGAGGATGGGCATCCGGTAGCGCAATGAGAGCCCCAGCGTGGTGATTCCCATCCCCAGTCCCAGAGCCGTCAGCCAGGATCCGAGTTGTGCCGGCGTCGCCTCGGCGCTGGCCGCCGCCTGGAAGATGATGACCGCTGAGCTGGTATAGCCGATCAGTATGGCGATGAAGCCGCTGCTCAGGTGATGAGGTCGCAGTTGACGCCAGATGGGCGGCCGATTCCGGGAGGAGAGAAGAGACATGGCGGACTCCGGTTAACCCAACGTCCGTGTTGGGCCTTGATGAGATGGGGTTGTGCGTCATAACGCACAATGGCATGCTAGCAGCGTGCGTTATGACGTACAAGTGGGGGATGAGATGGAAGCAATCAATCAACAAGTTGGTCTGGCTCTGCGGCAGTTGAGGCAAGAGCAGGGGTGGAGTCTGGATCGAACGGCGCAGGCGTGCGGGGTCAGCAAGGCGATGCTTGGACAGATCGAGCGGGGGGAGTCGAGCCCCACCGTGGTGACCCTGTGGAAGATTGCCGCTGGTCTGCAGGTGCCCTTTTCCTATTTTCTGAGCCAGCCGGCTGAGTCACGGGTGGATCCGGCGGGGCTGGATCTCTATCGCGGGCCGCGGCCGGAGCACACCCAGATCCTGGCCGAGGGGATCCGGGTCACGACCCTGCTGCCCTTCGATCCTCGATTGGGCTATGAACTGCTGCGCGTCGAGCTACCCGCCGGTTGTGACTATCTCTCGGTACCTCATGAGGTGGGGGCCATCGAACAGGTATTACCGCTCGACGGTGACATGGATCTCTGGTTGGCCGGTGACTGGCAATCGTTGACGGTGGGCGAGGTGTTGCGCTTCGCGGCCGATCAGCCCCACGGCTATCGCAACCCGGGAGTGCGAGCCGTCTCGTTTCACAATCTGATCCACTATGGTGGGCTGAGGTCTGGCTCCGGGCTGTAGTCCAGAAATCGAATGTCCTTAAATGCCCCCTTATCTGGCTGTTCTCGTTCTGCTGCCCGTCGGCGCAGCAGGCTAATATCCAATCATCGCTTGATGAAAGGGGAGCAAACATGAAAACAGCCTTGCTGGTGATTGATACACAGAAGTCCTTTAAAGCCCGTCCATTCTGGAGTGAAGCCAATTTCCCAGCCTGGTGTCGGGCGCAACAACGGCTGATCGAGGGGTGTGTGGCGCGCCACATCCCGGTCATCCAGGTGCTGCATCAGACAACCGATGGTGGCCCCTTTGATCCTCGACTCGGCCTGGTGACCACTCTGGATGAGCTCCGGATCGAACCGGAGCTGGTGGTGCGTAAACATCGGCATAGTGCCCTGGCCGGAACAGCGCTGCTGGATTGGTTGATCGGTCAGAATATTCAGCGCCTGCTGATTTCGGGCATTCGCACCGAGCAATGCTGTGAAACCACGGCCCGTCACGCCTCGGATCTGGGGTTTCAGGTGGATTTTTTCACCGACGCAACCTTGACCTTTGACATGCAGGATCCGCAAAGTGGCGAGACGGTTGCTGCTGGCGATATCCAAAAGCGGACCGAGCTGGTGCTCGCCGGTCGCTTCGTCCGCCTCTGGCGGGTGGAGGAGTGGTTGGCTCACGAGACGGCACAGGAGTCATGATGCGATTGACGGATTGGGGATGGGCTCTGCTGGTGGTGCTGGTGTGGGGGGTGAACTTTGTCGTCATCCACGTCGGTTTGGTCGGGGTGCCGCCATTGCTGCTGGGGGCCTTGCGCTTCCTGCTGGTGGCGCTGCCCGCCGTCTTCTTCGTGTCCCGCCCGCGGATCCCGTTGCGCTGGTTGCTGGCCTATGGCCTGACCATCAGCTTTGGCCAGTTTGCCTTCCTGTTTACCGCCATGCATGTCGGCATGCCGGCCGGCATCGCCTCCTTGGTGCTGCAGTCACAGGTGATTTTCACCCTCTGTTTTGGTGCCCTTCTGCTGCGCGAGCGCTGGCAGCGGCACCAGCCGATGGCGCTGGGTCTGGCTTGTCTGGGGTTGTTGGTCCTGGCGAGCCAGCAGCAATCGGGAGGTATGACGCTGGCCGGTTTTGTGCTGACGCTGGGGGCTGCTTCCTGCTGGGGACTGGGCAATATAGTGACGCGGCGCATCAGCCAGCAGGGGCCCGTCGATCTGCTGAGTCTGGTGGTATGGGGCGCCCTGGTTCCGCCACTACCCTTTCTGGCCTGCTCGGCCTGGCTGGAGGGGCCGCAGCGCATCTGGCTGGCGCTGGACCATCTCTCCTGGAGTGGTGGCTTGGCGATCCTCTATCTGGCGTTGATTGCCACCATCGTCGGCTACGTCATCTGGGGCAAACTGCTGCAGCGTTATCCGGTGGCCGAAGTGGCTCCTCTGACCCTGCTGGTGCCGGTGGTCGGTCTGTTGGCGGCTCGGGTGCTGCTGGATGAAAAGGTGCAGAGTATGCAATGGCTGGGGATTGCCCTGGTGTTATTGGGGCTGCTGGTCAATCTGTTTTGGCCTCGCTGGCGTCAGAGGGTGCGTCGCTGTGTCGGATAAGCCGCTCATCACTCCGCTGTTCATCCTGTTGCCACCGGGTGTCTTGCTGCTGGATGTGGCCGGGCCCGCCGAGGCCTTCTATTTTGCCAATCGCTACCAGCAACAACGGCAATTCGAGCTGCACTTTGTCGCCGCTGAGCCGGTGGTACACAGTGCCATCGGTTTACCATTGCAGGCGGAACCCCTACCCACCACCCTGCCTGCCGAGTCCATCCTGCTGATCCCGGGGGCCACTGGCATGGAGCCGGAGTGGCAGCACGCCGCCATGTCGCCTCTGCTGGATTGGTTGGCCGAGGTGGGGTCAAGTTGCCAGCAACTGGTGACCATCTGTGCCGGGGCTCTGATTGCCGCCAAGGCCGGTTTGCTGGCCGGTTGCAGCTGTACCACCCACCATGCCCACAGTCGGCAGTTGGCGGAGCTCTGCCCATCGGCGCGGGTGCTGGAGAATCGACTGTTTGTGCAGGATGGCCGGGTCTGGAGCAGCGCCGGCATCACCTCGGGCATCGATCTGGCACTGAGCCTGATCGAACGACTCACCTCTGCCCAGTGTGCGGCCCAGGTGGCGCGCAACATGGTGGTTTTTGTGCGGCGAAATGGCGGTGACAGCCAGTTTTCCCCCTGGCTGGCGTGGCGCAATCACCTGCATCCGGCGGTTCATCGGGTGCAGGATGCGTTGAGTGGTGAGCCGGGTCGGTCGTGGAGCCTGCAGCAGTTGGCGGCGATCGCCTGTGTGACGCCACGTCATCTGACCCGGATCTTCCGTGAACAGACCGGTATCACCCTGACCCAGTATCTGAGTGAGCTGCGGCTGGCTTTGGCCTCTACCCTGCTGGCACAGAGTTCTCTGTCGCTGGATCGGATTGCGGAACAGGTTGGGCTGGGGGATGGTCATCAACTGCGGCGGGTCTGGCGGCGTTACCGCAGCGGCACCCCCGGAGCGTGGCGCGAACAACAGACGGACTGATGCTGGCGCTATCAGTCCGTCTGTGGATGATGAGGTGTTGTGGTGTTAGCCTATTCGCTGGATCCGCGAACGGTTGCGGCCGGCTTCGATGGCTTGTTGCAAGCCGGCTTGAGCCGGTTGCAGCAGGCGGTCGAGATCCAGACAGGCGGTCAGTTGCTGGATGCCGACCAGACCGATAGAGGCGGTCAGCGACAGGCTGTTCGATTCCAGGTCGACGACATCGTCCAGTGACTGCACCAGCTTGTCTCCCACGCCATACAACTCTTCGGCATCGACGCCAGGCAGCAAGACCAGCAGATGACCCTGATGCCAGAGCCCGAGTAGGTCGCCCATGCGCAGGTTGCGCAGCAGGCGGTTGGCAGCGGCCAGCTGCAGCTCTTCGGTCTGCTGGGGGGTGAACGAGTCATTGGCGAGAGGATCCAGCTCGATCAGCGCCAGCGCATAGGGGCGTCCTTCCAAACGACAGCGGGTGTAGCTGCAATGCAGCAGATCGCCGATTTCACGAGGCTCCAGCAGCTTGGCACCGCCCTGCTGATCCGCGAGCGAGATCGACTGCATCTGTTTGCGCAAGGCCTGGGGCTGGGTGGCCAGCAGGAAGCGCATGCGCATCTCGACCTCCAGCAGGTTGACCAGATCGACCAGGGCGAGGCGATGGCGGATATCCAGACTGCGAGGCTCGCGGGCGGCGACGGCGACTATGCCTATCGGGTGCCCTTCCGGGCTATGGAGCGGATAAGCAGCCAACCAGCCCAGTTCGTGCTCGCTGCACCAGGCATGACTGCGCAGTTGCGGGTCATATTCGGCGCTGCTGCACTCGAACAGCCCTTCACCGGCGATGACCCGTTTGGCGATGGCTGGTGGCAAGCCGGCGGGAATGTCCAGCCCCTCCAGCAGTTGATCCTGCTCGTCGCCGAGCAGACTGATCCAAGCACACTCTGCGTCGCAGAGCAGTTGCATCAGGCGCAAGATGCGTCGGTAATCGTCCTGGCTGAGACTGGCCATCTGCAGTGTGCGGCGTTGGGCATCCAGACGGATGCGCATCAGATTCAACTCGTTAGTGGTCATAAAATTCTCCCGTGCCATGCCTTTGATAGAGTAGCAACAGAGTGGTGGCTGCGGGAGAAATAAGGCTCAAACCAACCTTAGGATTGCGATCTGGATGACAATTCATCGGTTGGCCCTGAGTCGAGGGTTGGTCACCTCAACCCTGGGAGTGATTTCGCCAGGCACAAGCGCCTGGCGGTGGCTACTTGCCGATGCAGAAGGAGCTGAAGATGCGGCCCAGCAGGTCATCTGAGCTGAAGGCGCCGGTGATTTCACTCAGTTGTTCCTGGGCTAGCCGTAGCTCTTCGGCCACCAGCTCGCCGGCGGCATAGACCTCCAACTGCTCCTTGGCCAGTTGCAGGTGTTCATCGGCGTGCGCAATCGCCTCCAGATGGCGTCGGCGGGCCATGAAGCCGCCTTCCACGCCGCCCTGATAACCCATGCACTGTTTGAGGTGGTCGCGTAGTGCCGCAAGGCCCAGGCCGGTCTTGGCCGAGATGCGGAACACCGGATGACCACCCTCATCGGTGGTGGCCAGCGGCTCGCCGGTCAAGTCGGCCTTGTTGCGCACCACGGTCAGCCCCATGCCTGCTGGCAGACGATCGATGAAGTCGGGCCAGATTTCGACCGGATCGGTGGCCGTGGTGGTGGTGCCATCGACCATGAACAGCACGCGATCGGCTTGAGCTATCTCGGCCCAAGCCCGTTCGATGCCGATCTTCTCGACGGCATCCTTGGTATCGCGCAACCCGGCGGTGTCGATGATGTGCAGCGGCATGCCGTCGATGTGGATGTGTTCGCGCAGCACATCGCGGGTGGTGCCGGCGATCTCGGTGACGATGGCCGACTCGCGACCCGCCAGGGCATTGAGCAGACTCGATTTTCCGGCGTTGGGGCGCCCGGCGATCACCACCTTCATCCCTTCGCGCAGGATGGCCCCCTGGCGCGCCTCGCTCTGTACCTGGTGCAACTCGGCCATGAGGTGTCGCAGATCGGTGGCCACCTTGCCATCGGAGAGAAAATCGATCTCCTCTTCCGGGAAGTCGATGGCGGCTTCGACGTAGATGCGCAGACGGATCAGCCCCTCGACCAGCGCATCGACGCGCCGTGAGAACTCCCCTTGCAGCGATTGCAGTGCCGAACGGGCGGCCTGCTCGCTGCTGGCCTCGATCAGATCGGCGATCGCCTCCGCCTGGGCCAGATCCAGCTTGTCGTTCAGGAAGGCCCGCTCGGAAAACTCGCCGGGACGCGCGGTCCGTACCCCTGGGATCTGCAGGATGCGGCGCAGCAGCATATCCATCACCACGGGGCCGCCGTGCCCCTGCAGCTCCAGTACATCCTCTCCGGTGAAGCTGTTGGGTGCCTTGAACAGCAGGGCGATCCCCTGATCCAGCACCCTGCCATCGATATCGCGGAAGGGCAGATATTCGGCGTAGCGCACCCGCGGCAGCCTGCCGAGCACTTCGGCGGCTATGGTTTCGCACAGGGGACCAGAGACTCGCAGTATGGCTACGCCACCACGACCGGGAGGGGTGGCCTGGGCCACGATAGTGTCAGTGTTGAACATGGATGTCGGGCTCTTACTCTCGGGAATGGCGGTATTGTAATAAAAAAGGCGACCCGAGGGTTAATGCCAGTCAGTTAAGCCTGACTGGCATTATTTTTTCCTGTTTTTCGGATGG
>JASDSW010000007.1:0-114311 GCA_041441555.1 Aeromonadaceae bacterium | reverse complement strand
TCGAGCTCAGTTATTCTTTGGTTAAAAGATCAACAAAGTGTGCTCCCGCCCTGCGAGCAGGTGGCCGCACTGTCGATTAAATTCGGCCTGGATAAACCCCTGCTGACTCGTTATTTCATCTGGCTGCAACACCTGCTGCGCGGCGATCTGGGGGTGACCGTCATCAGTGGTAAGCCGGTGCTGACCCTGCTGGCAGAGCGGATCCCGGCGACGCTGGAACTGGCGCTGGTGGCCACGGCGCTCTCGGTGTTGATTGCTCTGCCGCTCGGCATCCTGTCGGCTCTGCGCCCCAACCGGATCGTCGACACCCTCGGCACGGCCTTTTCCGCCCTGTTCTTCGCGCTGCCACCATTCTGGCTGGCCATCCTCTTCATGCTGCTGTTTTGCGTGCTCTGGCCGCTGCTGCCCCCCTCGGGACGGCCATCCTTCGTCGATTCCCCCTGGTTACATCTCAAATCGTTGTGGTTACCGGCGCTGACGTTGGCGTTGGGCATGGCGGCCATCTCGGTGCGCTATGTGCGCTCGGCGCTGCTTGAGGCGCTGGGACAGGAGTATGTGCTGGCGGCCCGCGCCAAGGGGTTGCCGGAGTCTGTGGTGTTGCGCCGGCATGCGCTGCGCAATGCGCTGATTGCCGTGGTGACCATCCTCGGCCTGCAGTTGGGTGACCTGCTGGGGGGCACCCTGATCATCGAATCCCTGTTTGCCTGGCCGGGGGTGGGCCGTCTGGTGATCCAGGCCATCGCCTGGCGGGATTACGGCCTGCTGCAGGCGGCCGTGCTCTACCTGTTGCTGGCCTTCATGCTGGTGACTCTGGTGGTGGACCTGTTGACGGGTCTGCTCGATCCCCGTGTGCGTTATCGTTGAGGTGGCTGATGTCTGATCGTCGAGCGCTGCGGCGTCTGTTCCTCGCCCTGTGGCGGTTGCCCAGAGGCAAATGGGGGTTGTTGTTGACCGGTTCGCTGCTGGTTCTGGCCCTGCTGGCCCCGGTTTTGGCGCCGTTTGACCCGCTGGCGTTGCACCCGGCGGATCGCCTGCTGGCGCCGGGCCATGGCTATCTGCTGGGCACCGACGAGTTTGGGCGTGATCTCTGGAGTCGCCTGCTGCTCGGGGCGCGGCTGTCACTGGGTACCGGTCTGTTCGCCATCCTGTTGGCGGCGCTGGTCGGCGTCAATCTCGGGTTGCTGAGCGGCTACTACGGCGGCATCGCCGACACCCTGCTGATGAGTCTGATGAACGCCATCCTCTCCTTCCCGGCCATGCTGCTGGCGGTGGTGATGCTGGCGGTGTTTGGCGGCAGTCAGTTTAGTGCGCTGGTGGCGATCGCCATCGTCAACATCCCGGCCTTTGCCCGTCTGACACGAGCCTCGCTGCTGGTCGAGAAGGCGAAGGGCTATGTGTTGGCCCAGCGCGCCCTGGGGGCGGGCACGGCCCGCATCCTCTATCAGGAGATATTGCCCAACCTGCTGGCCGCTCTGCTGGTTCAGCTGACACTCGGCATGGCGGGCGCCGTGCTGCTGGAGTCTGCCCTGAGTTTTCTCGGCCTCGGTGCGCCACCGCCGGCCCCCTCCTGGGGCGGCATGCTCAGCACCGGCAAGACCTATTTGCTGCAGGCGCCCTGGTATGCGCTGGTGCCGGGCCTGGCCTTGACGCTGCTGGTGCTCGCCCTCTACCTGCTCAGCGACAGTCTGCGTCAGGTGCTGGATCCCAAACGAGGAGGCCTCCATGGCTGATATTGCCACTCCATTGTTGACCCGGCTCGGGTCGCCGACTTCGTTCGAACCGGATCTCAAGCCGACGGCCAGTGAGGGGCTGCGGCTGGTCGAGACGCCGCCTCCCGTGTTGCAGGTTCGCGATCTGCGGGTTTCGTTGCCGACCGAGCAGGAGCTTCGGCCAGTGCTGAAGGGGATCCACTTCGAGCTGCGGGCCGGCGAGGTGCTGGGACTGGTCGGCGAGAGCGGCTCCGGCAAGAGCATGACGGTGCGCGCCCTGCTGGGGCTGTTGCCGGCCCAGGCCCAGCTCAGCAGCCAAGGCATCGCCTATCAGGGACAGCCGTTGTCGGCGGAGGCGTTACGACGCCTGCGCGGCCGCGAGATGGCGATGATCTTCCAGAATCCGTTGAGTGCCTTCAATCCGACGATGCGGCTGGGGGATCAGATCGGCGAAATTCTGGAGTTTGGGGCGCCACCGCTGGCGCGGCGCGCGCGCCGGCAACGGGTGCTGGAACTCCTGGATCGGGTGGGTATCCAGCGCCCCGAGCAGCGGATGCGTCAGTACCCCCATGAGTTCTCCGGGGGCATGCTGCAGCGGGCGATGATCGCCATGGCCATCAGCCACAATCCGCGGATCCTGATCGCCGACGAGGCGACCTCGAATCTCGATGTGACGATTCAGGCCGAGATCCTGACCCTGGTGCGCGAGCTGCAGCGCGAGCTGGGCATGGCGATGATCTGGATCACCCATGACCTCGGCGTGCTGGCCGGGTTGGCCAATCGCATCCTGGTGATGTTTGCCGGCCAGGTGGTCGAAGAGGCGGCGACGGCGACGCTGTTTCAGGATCCGCGTCACCCGTATACCCGAACCCTGCTGGCCGCCCTGCACGATCCCTTGGGGCGTCAGAGCGAGCTGATCCCGGCGCAGACCATCCCGGGCGGCTGCCCGTTCCACATGCGCTGCCGTCATTGCCATACCCAGTGCTTGTTGGCTCCCGCGCTGCAATCCGTGGCGGCGGGACACAGGGTCGCCTGCTGGCGCCCCGAGCTATCGGTCGCGGAGCGCATCCTATGACACCTCTACTCTCGGTTCGTCATCTGCAGATCCACTTTGCCGAGTCGAGGCATTGGTGGCGCTGTCGCAGCCACTTCCCGGCGGTGAACGATGTCTCGTTCGAGCTGCAACCGCACGAGTTTTTCGGCCTGGTCGGGGAGTCGGGCTCCGGCAAATCGACCACCGCCAAGGCGATCCTACAGTTGCTGCGCCCGACCAGCGGCGAGATCCACTTCGCCGGTGAGCGTCTGCACCCGGACCGCGGTCGCCTGCTGGCGGTGCGCCGGCGGATGCAGGTGGTCTTTCAGGATCCGCTCTCGGCGCTGAATCCGCGCCACTCCATAGCGCGCAGCCTGAGCGCGCCGCTGGATATTCACCGCCTCCATCTGGAGCCGGAGGCCCGGCAGGCCCGCTTGCTGGAGCTGGTGACTCTGGTGGGGTTGGAGCCGTTCGTGCTGTTGCGCTACCCGCATCAGCTCTCCGGTGGCCAGCTGCAGCGGATTTGTATCGCCCGCGCCCTGGCCGTCGAACCCGAGCTGTTGATCTGCGACGAATCGGTCTCGGCGCTGGATGTGACGGTCAAGGGGCAGATCGTGCACCTGCTGCTGGAGCTGAAGGCCCGGCTGGGGCTGAGCTGCCTGTTTATCTCGCACGACATTCAACTGGTGCGCCAGCTGTGCGATCGGGTCGGCGTCATGTATCGCGGCCAACTGGTGGAACAGGCCAGCAGTCGCGAGCTGTTTGCCGACCCGCAACACCCCTATACCCGGAAACTGCTGGCGGCCGTGCCGTCACCGGTGCCGTTTCTGTACCACCCGGAGACAACAACCGACAAGGAGTCCCTATGACGATGAGCAAGTGGCAACGCATCGAGGCCACCATTCGCGGCGAGGCGGTGGATCGCACGCCGCTGAGCATGTGGGTGCACTATCACCTGCAGGATCGCGGTCCGCAACGGCTGGCGGAGAGCACCTATCGCCTCTACCGCGAGTTCGATCTGGATCTGCTGAAGTTGACCCCCAGCGGCCTGTATAGCGTCCAGGACTGGGGCGCCGCCATTCGCTACTCGCGCCACGACTGGGTGGCGCCGGTGATGAATGAGCCGGTGATTCGTTCGGCCGCGGATTGGTTCGAACTCGGCGAGCTGGATGTCAATCAGGGGGCGCTCGAGCGCGAACTGGAGATGATCCAGGCGGTGAAGCAGCGGGTGGGCGATGAGGCGCCGATCCTGATGACCATCTTCAGCCCACTGACCCTGGCCTGGAAGCTGCTCGGTAACGAGGCCTCTCCGGCCTTGATCCAGTACTACCTGGAGGAGGAGCCCGAGGCGCTGCACGCCGCGCTGGCCACCATCACCCGGGTGACGCGCAACTTCGTCAGCGCCAGCCTGCAGGCCGGGGTGGATGGCTTCTTCTTCGCCTCGCAGTTGGCCAACTTCGAGCTGCTCTCTCGCGAGGAGCAGTATCGCGAATTTGGCCGCCGTTACGACCTCGAGATCCTGCAACACGCCCGGCAACAGGGGGCGCGCGTCAACATGCTGCACCTGTGCCGCAGTCAGCTGATGTTCTCGCAACTGGCCGATTATCCGGTCGAGTTCATCAACTGGAACAACCACGGCAGCGGCACCAGCATCCGCCAGGCGCGGGCGCTGACCAACACGGCGCTCTCTGGTGGTCTGGACAATCAAAGCCTGCATCTGCTCAACCCGCTGCAGGTGAGCAACATGGTGCGGGCGGCGGTGCAGGAGGGCTCTGGCGGTGGTTTTCTGCTGGCGCCGACCTGTGTCATCGATGCCCGGACCCCGGGCGATAACCTGCAGGCGATTCGACAGACCCTGCAGCAACTGCAGCAACTGCAGCAACTGCAACAACGGGAACCCCAGGTTGCATGAGGCAACCCGGCATAAAAACGAAACGGAGTAGGACTATGCATAAGATAATTGTCAGTGGATTGCTGGTTCTGGCCGCCGCATCGGGCGCCAGTTGGAGTGGGGTGGCGAGCGCCGAGGAAGGGAAGAGCCTGACGCTGGCGGTCAACATCGATCTGAACACCTGGGATCCCTTCTATGACGTCAACAATGACGATCTGAAGGCCATCGTCTTCGAGGCGCCGCTGCGCATCGTTGGTCAGACCGTCAAGCCGTGGCTGGCGGAGCGCTGGACGGTGAGCCCGGATGGTTCCGAATACACACTCTATTTCCGCAAGGGGGTCAAATTTCACAACGGTCGCGAGCTGAAGGCCGATGACGTGCTGTGGTCCATCGAACGGGCGCGGGATCAGAAGATTGGTCATCACCTCGGCGATCGCTTCGTCAACGCCAAGGGGGCGGTCAAGATCGATGACTATACCGTCAAGGTGATCTACGACGGCCCGACCAACCTGGCACTCGACGGCCTGGCCCGGCTGTTCATCTACCCGAAGGAGAGCCTGGCGACGATCAACAACCATCCGGTCGGCACCGGTCCGTTCCAGATTGCCGAGAACGAGGAGGGCGATCACGTCACCTTCACCCGCTTTGCCGATTATTGGCAGCCGGGCAAACCCAAGCTGCAGAGCCTGGTGGTCAAGCCGATCCTCGATGATCAGGCGCGACTGCTGAACCTGAAGTCTGGCTCGGCCGATGTGATCGTCGGGGTCAGCTACGCCGATATCGCCGCCCTGCAGCAGGAGCCTGAACTGGCCACCGCCCATAACGAACTCGGCTCCAGCTATTCGGCGCTGACCGTCAACCTCAAGCACCCGCCGTTCGATGCCCAACCGGTGCGTCAGGCGCTGAACTATGCCATCGACCGGCAGGCGATCAATCAACTGGCCTTCCACGGACAGGGTAATCTGACCTCGCTGCCAGTCACCGCCGCCTCCTGGGCCTATCCGGCCGATCTCGCCAACCATTATGGCTATGACCCCCAGAAGGCCAAGGCGCTGCTCGCCAACAGCAAGCTGGATCCGAACCATGAGTACAGCATCCTGGTGCAGAATGTCTCCGGGTTGCTGGATGTCGCCCAGGTGATCCAGCAGCAGTTGGCTCAGGTTGGCATCAAGAGCCGCCTCAACCCGCTGGACAACGCCACCTTCTTCCCGACCCTGTTCAAGGGCGACTTCGATCTGGTGGTGCACGGCACCGGTGATGCCAACGTCGATCCGGCCAACTACTTCGTCGGCGCCTCGGTGGCGCGTCCGTTCCGCAACTTCTATGGGGTGGAGGGCGATTGGCCCTGGTTCCCGGGTTACAAGGCGACGATAGAAAAAGCGGGCAAGGCGACCGATCAGACCCAGCGCAAGGCGCTCTATCACGAGCTGTACGGCACCCTGGTCGACCAGGGCTGGACCATTCCGCTGGCCTGGAGTCCGTTGCAGGTGGCCTACAACAAGCGGGTGCAGGGACTGGATTTTGCCAACATCCTCGGCACCTTCTACTGGGAGAATGTTTCGGTACAATGAGCAGCGAGATGATCCCGCCACACCACGACATCCCGGGCAAGCCCGGGATGTTTTTTTCCGCCACAGCGTCCGGCGCGTCGAGGCGGAAATCGCCGACAAAAAAAAAGACGCCGGAGGGCGTCTAAATGGTGGTCTCTGCAGTGCGTGGAATGGATGAGTGGTAGGAATGGCCGGTTTCAGCGCTGGGCCAGCTTGCCCAGCTCGTCTTGCAGGTTGGTATCCTCGGCATCGCGGGTAAACAGCGAGCGCAACAGGCGCCAAGCCGGGCCGGGCGCCAGCACGAAGGATTCGAGAGAGTGGAGCTGCCAGGGCTCCAGCTCGGGGAGGGGCTCCCGATGATCGGTCACCGAGAGGGTGGTGGTGATGGCTCTGTATTCATGAACAAGCAGTGAACCGAAGGACATGGCAACCTCGTCGCATGGTGGATATCTCCATGCGCTAGACGATAGATCCGATGGGTTCCGTTACGAACTGCTTTATTGGTCAATCGATTGCCAGTTTTGTTCTGTGCTGTTTTGTTCTGGGGCTTGGCGCGCCGTCAGTTGCCGACCGGGGTCTGTCGATCCACATGGCCCAGATCGCGTTCGGGGTCGATGACATCACGCACCTTCTGCTTGAGCACCTTGATCTCCGGGAAGCCGCCGTCACGTTTGCGCTCCCACAGGGTCACGCCGTCGAGCAGGATCTCGAAGTGGCCACCGGTGTCCGGATGCAGATTGACCGAGCCCAGCTCCTCGCTGAAGGTGGCGAGCAGCTCCTGAGCCATCCAGGCGGAGCGCAGCAGCCAGTTGCATTGGCGGCAGTAGTAGATATCGATGATCGGTTTGCTCATGGGAACTCCTGAGGGCGCGGAGAGAAGTAGAGGCACCCGAGGTGCCTCATGAGTCAGTTCAGCTCGACGGGCAGGCCGGCCTGTTCGCTGCAGGCCTGGGTGAGCAGCGCCATCAGCTCGTGTCCTTCGCGGTTGTCGATCCACTGGCCGTCCCGGTAGTCGAAGTGGTACCCGTTGGCGCGGGTGGCGACCCAGATCTGGCTCAGCGGCGCCTGCTTGTTGATGATGATCTTCGACTGATTGGCAAAGCTCAGGGTCAGAACCCCACCGCTGGTATCGGCATCAATATCCGCATCGGAGCGCTCGGTCGCGGCCTCGACCGCCTCTTCGATGGCCAGAAACTGGGCCTCGGCCAGGGCATGGAATTCGCTCTCTTTCATCTGGGGCTGTCCTATTGCATTTAAAAGGATGAGTGCGATTATAGAGGGCCAATTTGCTTTTTCGCACGCGATCGATGAAGAAACTCATGCTTGTCTGGGCCTGCGCGGCCCTGCTGTTGACGGGGTGTGGCCTGAAGGGGCCGCTGACCATGCCGAAAGAAGAAAAGAAGCCCGTCGACGCGTCGACGCAGCAGCCAGCACCAACTGCGACCCAACCGGCCAAGGAATCGCCGGTCGATGCCCAACCCTGAGTGTGACCGTTGCCCCTGCAGTCACCTTCGCCTCAATGAAAGGAACATCAGAATAAATGGATTATTTTAACTACCGGGAAAATGGCCAGCTCTTCGCCGAAGGGTGCAACCTCTCCGAACTCGCCGCCCAGCATGGGACACCGCTGTATGTCTACTCGCGCGCCACGCTGGAACGCCATTGGCACGCCTTCGATCAGGCGGCAGGCGATGTGCCGCACCTGATCTGTTATGCGGTCAAGGCAAACGGCAACCTGGCGATCCTCAACCTGCTGGCCCGCCTGGGCTCCGGGTTCGACATCGTTTCCGGTGGTGAACTGGCGCGCGTCGTGGCGGCCGGTGGTGACCCATCCAAGGTGGTCTTCTCCGGGGTTGCCAAGAGCGAAGCCGAGATGCGCTATGCGCTGGAGCAGCAGATCCTCTGCTTCAATCTGGAGTCGGAGGCAGAACTCGAACGGCTGAACCGGGTTGCCGCCGAGATGGGGCAGACGGCGCGCATCTCGGTGCGAGTCAATCCGGATATCGATGCCGGCACCCACCCCTACATCTCCACCGGTCTCAA
Organism: Aeromonadaceae bacterium; assembly: GCA_041441555.1. Taxonomy (GTDB): domain Bacteria; phylum Pseudomonadota; class Gammaproteobacteria; order Enterobacterales; family Aeromonadaceae; genus Pseudaeromonas. The sequence goes on along the minus strand of JASDSW010000007.1, from coordinate 106,085 downwards.
GCAGAACAAGTTCGGGGTGCCCATCGAGCGCGCCGTCGCACTCTATCACCAGGCGGCCCAGCTGCCGAACATCGAGATCGTTGGCATCGACTGCCACATCGGCTCCCAACTGACCGAACTCGAGCCCTTCCTCGAGGCGATGGATCGTCTGCTGGCGCTGATCGACCGTCTGGCGGCCGAAGGCATCCATATCCACCATCTGGATGTCGGTGGTGGCCTGGGCGTCAACTACAGCGACGAGAACCCGCCCCATCCGGAACAGTATGCCGCCGCGCTGAAGGCCAAGCTGGCCGGACGCGACCTGCAACTGATCTTCGAACCGGGCCGCGCCATCATTGCCAACGCCGGTGTGCTGCTGACCCGCGTCGAGTACCTGAAGGAGGGCGAGGAGCGTCACTTTGCCCTGGTGGATGCGGCGATGAACGATCTGATCCGTCCCTCGCTGTATGGTGCCTGGATGAACATCATTCCGGCCGACAAGAGTCTGCAACGGCCGCTGCGTCGCTACGACGTGGTGGGTCCGGTCTGTGAGACCGGCGACTTCCTGGGCAAGGATCGGGAACTGGGGTTGGCCCAGGGCGATCTGCTGGTGGTGCGCTCCGCCGGTGCCTATGGCTTCTCCATGTCATCCAACTACAACGCGCGGCCCCGGGCGGCCGAGCTGCTGGTGGATGGCGATACGGCACACCTGGTGCGTCAACGGGAGCCGTTGGCTGATCTGTGGCGCCTCGAACAGACACTGCCCTGAGGCGATACGATGTTGATTCAATTTTCCAAGATGCACGGACTGGGCAACGACTTCATGGTGGTCGATGGCATCACCCAGAAGATCTTCTTCAGCCCGGAGATGATTCGCCGCCTGGCGGATCGTCATTTCGGCATCGGCTTCGACCAGTTGTTGCTGGTCGAACCCCCCTACGACCCGGAGCAGGACTTCCACTATCGCATCTTCAATGCCGATGGTTCCGAGGTGCAGCAGTGTGGTAACGGCGCTCGCTGTTTCGCCCGCTTCGTCCGCCTCAAGGGGCTGACCAACAAGGATCGCATCGCGGTCAGCACCATGAGCGGCCGCATCGTGCTGCAACTGGAACAGGACAACCAGGTGACGGTCAACATGGGCGTCCCCGAGTTTGAACCGGCCAAGGTGCCGTTCCGCGCCCAGAAGGCCGAGAAGACCTATCTGCTGCGCGTGGCCGAGCAGACGGTGATGTGCGGTGTGGTCTCCATGGGCAATCCGCACTGTGTGCTCGAGGTCGAGGATGTCAAAACGGCACCGGTCGAGACACTGGGGGCCGAGCTTGAGAGCTTCGACCGCTTCCCGGAGCGGGTCAACGTCGGCTTCATGCAGCTGGTCTCCGCCAACGAGATCCGCCTGCGGGTGTTCGAGCGCGGGGCGGGCGAGACCATGGCCTGTGGCACCGGCGCCTGCGCCGCCGCCGTGGTGGGCATCGCCCAGGGCAAGCTGCGGGATCGCGTCAAGGTCCACCTGCCAGGCGGCACCCTGCAGATCGCCTGGAAGGGGCCGGGGAACTCGGTCTTCATGACCGGACCGGCCGAGCATGTGTTTGATGGAGAGATAGAGCTGTGAGCGAGTCGTCGCTGCTGGAGGTTCAGTTGCAGGAGGAGCAGGTGGTGGCCTATCTGGCCCAGCATCCCGATTTCTTCCTGCGCCACAAGGCACTGCTCGATCAGCTGCAGATCCCGCACCCGGTCAAGGGGGCGGTCTCGCTGGTGGAGCTGCACCAGGAGCGACAACGCGAACGCATCGAGACCCAGGAGCAGGAGCTGAATGCGCTGATGGCCACCGCCAGCCGCAACGAGCGCATCTTCCGGGTCTATGCCGACGTCTATCCCGAACTGTTTGCCTGCACCACCCTGCGGCAGCTGTGGAAACGGCTGCATACCACCTTCCGCGATCGCCTGCGCATTCCGGCCAGCGCGTTGTGGCTGAACGCCGGTGCGGTGCGCGCCAAGCGCAGCGATCAGGGCTTCGTGCTCGACACGGTGCGCTTCAACCAGCTCTGCGCCCAGCCGTTGGCCGGTCAATCGGTCTATTTCGGGCGTCTGTATGACCATGAGCGCCACCTGCTGTTTGGTGAGGAGGCGCTGGTGCACTCGGCCGCCATCTTGCGGCTCGGCGAGCAGGGCGAGCTGGGCTTGCTCGCCTTCGGCCATGCCGATGCGGAGTATTACCATCCGGGCATGGATAGCCTGCTGCTCGAGCAGCTCGGCCGCTTCATCACCCTGCTGCTACCGACCCTGGTGCTGTTGCGTGACTGAGCCGGCCGCCGCGGCGCCCATGGCCCCGGCCCTGGCGAGCTGGATCGAACGCTTTCTCGACCACCTGCGGGTCGAGCGCCAACTCAGCCCCCACACCCTCAACAATTATCGCCTGCACCTGCAGGAGCTGGGTCTGCTGGCTCAGCAACTGGGGCTGGTGCAGTGGTCCGAACTCAAGGCGCCGCTGGTGCGGGCCCTGGTGGTGCGGTTGCATCGCGGCGGTAAACTCTCGGCGCGCAGCATCGCCACCAAGATGTCGTCGCTGCGCAGCTTCTGCGACTACCTGGTGCGCATGGCGGTGTTGAAGGCCAATCCGGCCCGCGGGGTGGTGACGCCCAAGCAGGGGCGGCCGCTGCCGAAGAATCTCGACGTCGATCAGGTCTACCAGCTGCTCAACATCACCGATGAGGGGGACCCGTTGGCGGTGCGCGATCGCGCCATCATGGAGCTCTTCTACTCCTCCGGGCTGCGACTGGCCGAGCTGGTGGCGCTGAATGTCGCCGATCTGGCGCGCGACGATCGCCAGCTGCGGGTGCTGGGTAAGGGCAACAAGGAGCGGGTGGTCCCGGTGGGGCGCATGGCGCTGGAGTGGCTGAACAAGTGGCTGGCGGTGCGTCCGCTGCTGGCCGTCGATGGCGAGCCAGCCCTGTTTCTCAGCAAGCAGAAGCGGCGCATCTCGGCTCGTTCGGTGCAACTGCGGCTCGAACAGTGGGGCGTCAAGCAATCCTTGGCCCCCCATGTGCATCCGCACAAGCTGCGTCACAGCTTCGCCACCCACCTGCTGGAGTCCTCCGCCGATCTGCGCGCGGTGCAGGAGCTGCTGGGTCATGCCAATCTGGCCACCACCCAGATCTACACCCATCTGGATTTCAAGCGGCTGGCCGAGGTCTATGATCAGGCCCATCCCCGCGCCCGCCGCGAGGCGCCGGAGGATGAGGTGTCGTCGCCGAGCGGGTCGGACGACGAGGCGCAGTAACGTCATCCCTCCGCGCTCATCGTCGGGCGAGGCCACCTGTACAGCCAGCGGGCAAAGCCGTTACTATGCATTCATGCCTCCGTCATGAATCATCACGAGTCTCTGCATGGAATTTTTTCGCCGTTTAGGTGCCATCCGCGCCATCAGTTTCGATCTCGACGACACCCTGTATGACAACCGTCCGGTCATCGAACATGCCGAGCGGTGGATGGTGGCCCACATGCGCGATCGCTATCTGGAGACGGCGATGTTCGATCGGGCCTGGTGGCAGCGGCTCAAGCTGCAGATACAGCGGGAACAGCCGGCGCTAGTCGATGACGTCTCCCTCTGTCGTCGTGTGCTGTTGCAGCGGGGGCTGATGGAAGGCGGCATGGCGGAAGCGGTGGCGCGCCAGGAGGCGGAGTCGGTGTTTGACCACTTCCTCGAGGTGCGTTCCCAGGTCGCCGTGCCGGAAACCACCCACCGGGTTCTGTCGGCGCTGGCGCAGAAGTATCCGCTGGTGGTGATCAGCAATGGCAATGTGCTGCTGGAGCGGCTCGGCCTGGATGGGCATTTCCAGCATGTGCTCAAGGCCGGAGGCGGTTTTCGCATGAAGCCGGCGCCGGATCTGTTCCACGACATGGCGCGTCGCCTGGGGCTGCCGCCGTCACAGATACTGCACGTCGGGGATGATGTGACCACCGATGTGGCCGGCGCCGTGCACAACGGCTATCGCAGCGCCTGGCTCAACGATGTGGGCCAAGATTGGCGCACCCTGCGCATCCTGCCCGATGTGATGCTCACCCGCCTCGAACAACTGCTGACGCTGCTGTAATCCGAAGGCGTCGTCGCCTTCGCCAAATCGGAGCGAAGGCTTCGGCTTTTGCCATCCCTTTCTATCTGCCGAATATCATGCCCGGGCTCGCCGCGGGCCATTTCAGATCCTGCGCTCTCTGGTCGTTGTTGATCATTGGGCGCGCCGTCACGTGGCGGATTAGCGATACACATTGGCGCCAGCTAAATTGTATTGACCGGGTCGCTGCAGGAGCTAGCAGTCGACTATTTCATCTTCATCAAGGAGTTCTCTATGACCTGTCGTTTTTCGTTATCCCTGTTGACACTGGCGCTAGGCGCCATCAGCTCCACCGCGATGGCTGCCCCCTATGCCTTCGAGGCCCGACAAGAGGCGATGGGCGGCACCGGGGTGGCCAGTGCCCGCTACCTGAGTGCACCCTTGTATAACCCGGCGCGGCTGGCCTTTTCCAAGGCTGACGATCAGGTGGGTGTCCTGCTGCCGGTGGTCGGCGCCGAGGTGTTCGACAAGGATGACCTGAGCGGTCAGGTCGATGATCTGAGTGATAGTTATGATGCCTATCAGAACGCCTATGACGCCTATCAGGCCAATCCCAGTGCCGACAATGCCGCTGCCTTGCAAGCCGCCAACAACAAGGCCATCGGTGAGCTGACCGATCTGACCGGTGACAGTGGTTATGCCCGTGCCGGTGCCGGTATGGTGGTGGCGATGCCATTCGATGCGCTGTCGGTGGCCGTGGTGGTCAACGGCTACGCCGATGTGCAGGCGTTTGCCGACGTGAATGCCAACGACCTGACCGGTCTGCTGCCCACCGATGAGTCGCAAGTTCAGTCGCGCGCCATTGCCATGGGCGCCGGGGTCAGCGAGTTTGGCGTGACGCTGGCCAAGTCATTCGAGGCCGATGGCATGCGCTGGTCGGTCGGGGTGACGCCCAAGGCGCAAGAGCTGCAGGTGCTCAACTATGTCGCCAGCGCGGTCGACAGCGACTTCGGTGATATCACCGATGACCAGTACCAGAGCAGCGAGAACGGCTTCAACCTCGACGCCGGTGTCGCCGCCAGTTGGGAGAATGGCTGGGATGCTGGCCTCGCCATCAAGAATCTGGTCAAACGGGATCTGGATGCGCCGTTGACCAATGGCGTGCAGGCGACCTATGAGCTGTCAACCGTACCGACTGCCGGCGTCAGCTATCGTTGGGGCCAGTTGTTATTCAATGCCGATGCCGATCTGCTGGCCCAGAAGCGCTTCACCGATCTGAGCGGTACCTATGCCAGCTTCAATGCCGGTGAGGATGATCTGCAGATGATGGCGCTCGGGGCCGAGTGGGATCTGTGGCAGTGGGCCCAGTTGCGCGCCGGTTACCGTCACGATCTGAAGGACAATCTGGATGATTCGCTGAGCGCGGGCTTTGGCATTTCTCCTGGCGATCTGTTCCACCTCGACCTGGCCGGCACCTATGCCGGTAACAACCAGTTTGGTGGGGCTATTCAGACCAGTCTGACCTTCTAAGAACCGCGCGACGACCAGGGCATCTGCCTGTGGCGTGCCGGAAATGAACAATGCATCCTCGCGGGTGCATTGTTCTTCGGGGTGTTCCCTCCCATGTCGCCACTCCTTGGCTTCTCCTGCATATCCCATTGTTCTTTGAACGAAAAAAGCGCAAAATTTCAGCCTCAATCGCTACTCATTTAGTGTCATTCGTGGGATGTAGTGAATGATGTGGTGGCATGTCGCTAACTCGTTAAAGGGATTTATCATGGGGATGGATAGATGTAACAGATACTGGCATCTGTTGCCGGGTGGGTTGCTGGCGTTGATGCTGGTGGCTTGTGGTGGCGGTGGAGATGACAAGCCGGTTGAACCAACCCTGGAGGCGCCCAACCAGCTGCCTACCGCCAGTTTCAGTGCGCAGGCCAACCGCTTGGTGATGCAGTTTGATGGCTCTGCCTCGACGGATGCCGATGGCCGTATCGTCGGCTATCGGTGGAACTTTGGGGAACCCGCAGTGGGAGGGGAGAACCAGAGCGCCGAGCAGAAGCCCCAGCACACCTACCAAACGAGCGGGACTTACACCGTCACCCTGACGGTCACCGATGATCGCGGCGGTGAGCATTCGAGTAGCCAGAACATTACGGTTCGTAACCCCGTCCAGGCCATTGCCACCGGCAAGCTCAACGACACCGGCATGACGGGTTGTGCCGATGCCAGCAGTTGGTCGCTGCCCTGCCCGGTGGCGGACTTCCCGGGGCAGGATGCCGAGTCGGGGCGCGATGTCAGCGCCAATGACGATAGCGATGGCCATGCCGGTTTCAGCTTTACCAAGGTCGATGCCAGCGGCGAGGCGCTGCCCGCCTCGGCGACGAAGTGGAGCTGCGTCAAGGACAATGTCACCGGCCTGCTGTGGGAGATCCATACCGACGACGGTGGTCTGCGCGATAAGGACAATACCTATAGCTGGTATAACCCGGATCCTGCGACCAATGGTGGCCTTGCCGGCACCCAAAACGGTGGTCAATGTGGCGGCGGTATTCCTTGTGATACGGAAAGCTATGTCGCCGCGGTCAATGCCGCCGGTCTGTGCGGCTACCATGACTGGCGGTTGGCAACGGCCACTGAGCTGCTAGGGCTGGTGGATTTTGGCATTCCAGAGCCTGGTCCGACCATTGATGTGAACTACTTCGCCGATCTGGCGGGGGAGGTTTGGAGCTCGTCGGCTAGTCCCTTTAATAGTAGTTATGCCGTTTTGGTCGATTTCCGCACCGGCACTGCAGGCATTTACAGAAAACAGAAAGACGATTACTCCGAGGAGCCTGCCTTCCTCCCGGTTCGATTGGTGCGCAGTGAGCCCTGAGAGGGCGTTTGGTGATCAACATAAATGGATCCTTCGGGCGAGATGCGCCCGTGGGGCTGCGAAACGGCAAGGAGCAAGCAATGCGTAATCTACTAAGGACTGGGCTGATCTTTTTACTCTTCTCTCTGGTGGCCGGGACGGCTCAGGCTCAAGTCTGCAAACCAGAGTCGATTCCGGCCAGTACCCCGGATAGCCAGTTGCAGGATAACGGCGATGGCACCGTCACCGATCTTAAGACCGGATTGATGTGGAAGCAGTGCGCCGAAGGGCAATCCGGCAGTGGTTGTGCCGAGGATACTGCCAACGATACTGCCACCGAGTACCCCATGTGGCAGAACGCATTACTGCGGGCGCAAGAGGTCAATACCGGCGGTGGTTTTGCCGGGTTTACCGACTGGCGGGTGCCTAATATCAAGGAGTTGGCCTCTCTGGTGGAGCACCAGTGTACTGGGCCGGCAATTAATCTGACCCGCTTCCCGAATACGCCGAGTAGCTATTTTGGGAGCTCATCGATCCAGGCCGGTCGGAGTGCTTACTTCTGGACTGTTAGTCCGTATGGCCTTGTTATGGGAGGCTCGACTAATGTGACCCACCCGCTCCTAAGTAAAGCGTGGCTGCGGTTGGTGCGTAGCGCACCCTGATTTTACTTGTGGACATCGACCCAAAGCCTGCACAAAAAACCGCTCCGCTCCCCGGGGCGGTTTTTTCATCGGGTGGTCAGCTCGGTGTTTTCCATGCAGATGCGGGAATCCAACGCCGAGCGACGATCCCGGAATTGCGGCGGACTCGGTGGCGCGTCACCTTCCCCTCGGCTCCCGCGGATGGACTGTGTATAATCGCCACTACTGTACAAATTCTCAGGAGTGGTGATGGACGTAGAAACCCTGCTCGATGGTCTCAATGACCGACAACGGGAGGCGGTAGCCGCCCCGCTGGAGAACCTGCTGGTGCTGGCCGGTGCCGGTTCGGGCAAGACCCGGGTGCTGGTCCATCGCATCGCCTGGCTGCTCGGTGTCGAGCGGGCGTCACCGTTCTCCATTCTGGCGGTGACCTTCACCAACAAGGCGGCCGCCGAGATGCGCGGCCGGATCGAGAAGCTGTTGGGGGATGGCGTTCATCTGAACACCCATGGCCATGCCGGCATGTGGGTCGGCACCTTCCACGGCATCGCCCATCGCCTGCTGCGCGCCCACCATCTGGATGCCGGTCTGCCGCAAGATTTCCAGATCCTCGACAGCGACGATCAGCTGCGTCTCATCAAGCGGGTGGTGCGTTCGCTGAATCTGGACGAGAAGCAGTGGGTGCCGCGCGCCGTGATGGGCTACATCAACGGCAAGAAGGACGACGGCCTGCGACCCAAGGATATAGAGCCGTTCGGTGATGTCGCCTCGCGCACCTATCACAAGCTCTATCAGGTCTATCAGGAGACCTGCGATCGTGCGGGTCTGGTGGATTTTGCCGAGCTGCTGCTGCGGGCCCATGAGCTGTGGCTGCACAAGCCCCATATCCTTGACCACTACCAGCAGCGCTTCGCGCATATTCTGGTGGACGAGTTTCAGGATACCAACGCCATCCAGTACGCCTGGATCCGCATTCTGGCGGGTAACCGCAGCAAGGTGATGATTGTCGGCGACGATGACCAGTCCATCTACGGCTGGCGCGGCGCCAAGGTGGAGAATATCAGCCGCTTCCTCAGCGACTACCCGGGGGCGCGCACCATCCGTCTGGAGCAGAACTACCGCTCCACCGCCACCATCCTCAAGGCGTCGAATCAGCTGATTGCCAACAACGCCGAGCGGCTGGGTAAGGAGCTGTGGACCGAGGGCGGCGAGGGCGAACCCATCTCTGTGTATGCCGCCTATAACGAAATCGACGAGGCGCGCTTCGTGGTGGGGCGCCTCAAGGCGTGGCGCGAACAGGGCGGCGTGCTCTCCGATTGCGCCATCCTCTACCGCAACAACGCCCAGTCGCGGGTGTTGGAAGAGGCGTTGCTGCAGGAGCGCTTGCCCTACCGCATCTACGGCGGTTTGCGCTTCTTCGAACGGCAGGAGATCAAGGACGCCATGGCCTATCTGCGCCTGCTGGGCAACCGCGGTGATGACGCCTCCTTCGAGCGGGTGGTCAACACCCCGACTCGCGGCATCGGCGATCGCACCCTGGGGCTCATTCGCGAGGCGGCGCGGGATCGCGGGCTGAACCTGTGGCAGGCGGCCTGGCAACTGTGTGAAGAGCGGGTATTGGCCGGACGCGCCGCCAGTGCGGTCAGCCAGTTTTTGGCACTGATCAACCGGCTGGAAACCGACACCAGCGAGCTGCCGCTGCATCTGCAGACCGATCGGGTGATCCGCGAAAGTGGCCTCTGGAGTCTCTATCAGGCGGAGAAGAGCGAGAAGGGGCAGTCTCGCATCGAAAACCTCGAGGAGCTGGTCAACGCCACCCGGGTGTTCCAGCCCTCCGAGGAGATGAGCGACATGGCGCCGCTGATCGCCTTTGTCGCCCATGCCGCGCTGGAAGCGGGGGAATCCCAGGCCGACGAGTTCGAGGTGGCGGTGCAGCTGATGACACTGCACAGCGCCAAGGGGCTGGAGTTCCCGCTGGTCTGCATGGTCGGCGTCGAGGAGGGGATGTTTCCCAGCCAGCAATCCAGCGAGGAGAGTGGCCGACTGGAGGAGGAGCGGCGGCTCTGCTACGTCGGCATGACCCGGGCGATGCAGAAGCTTTACATGACCCACGCCGAGAACCGCCGCCTGTATGGTCAGGAGATGCACCACAGACCGAGCCGCTTCCTCAAGGAGCTGCCGAGCGAGTGTCTGGAGGAGGTGCGGCTGCGCACCCAGGTGAGCTGGGCGCAACCGGTGGCATCCAGCAACCGCTTCAACAACGAGTTTGCCCAGGAGAGCTTCGACAGCACCGGCTTCCGCCTCGGCCAGCGGGTGCGGCACAGCAAGTTCGGCGAAGGCACAGTCCTCAACTACGAGGGAATAGGTCCGCAGAGCCGGATCCAGGTCAACTTCGATGACCAGGGCAGCAAGTGGCTGGTGGTGGCCTACGCCCGGCTGGAGCCGCTGTGAGGCAGCGGCACGTTCACTCGCGCCAGTAGTCGAGCCCTTGCTGTTGCGGATCCCAATAGAAGTGCAATTGGCCACAGAGGCCGTCGCTGAGGATGAAACCTGGGCAGCCGGGCAGGGCGCGGCAGTTGGCGGTGTGCCCGGCGCGACAGGGCTGGGCCGCTGGCTGGATCTGGATGGGGGCTTGACAGAGGGCTGCTCCCGCTGCGGGTGCCGGGGTCAGCGCGAAGTGGATGGACTCTCCCCACTCCCCACCATCTCCGCCCGGTTGCAGGTGCAGCCAGAATTGGTTCGGGCCCTGATACCCGATCACCAGGGTGTCGGGGTTGCCGTCGCAGGTGACATCCACCGAGAGGGCGCGCGGGATATCCCACTGGATGGGCTGGCGGGCGGTGAGCTCGGCCGGCGGTGGCGACAGGGCGGCGGGCACGGCGGCGGCCAGTATCGAGCCGGGCAAGGTTGCGGCGAGCAGCGTGAACAGGGCGAGAAGGCGCATGGTGGGCTCCCAGGCAGAGCGAAGAATCGGTGGCCTGGCGCTGGGTCAGGACACTCTCCATCTGGTTAGCTTACGCCAGTGTGGCCGCGATTGCCGCAATCGATGGGCGGTTGTGGAACGGTTCAGCGGATCGGGCTTGTCACCCCGGTCATCAGCTGTCATGGTGGGATCCGGTGATGAGTGAGCAGAACAAACAGCAAAGGAGTGGGTCAGAATGCGCACCTTGGGATTAATTGGCGGCATGAGCTGGGAGTCCACCCAGGGCTACTATCGTGAGATCAACCAGGGGGTCAAGGCGCGGTTGGGTGGTCTGCACTCTGCCCGCCTGGTGCTCTACTCGGTGGATTTTGCCGAGATCGAGGCGCTGCAGGCACGAGGTGAGTGGGTGCGGGCCGGCATGCAGTTGGCCGACGCGGCGCGGGCGTTGCGAGCCGCCGGGGCCGAAGGGCTGCTGATCTGCACCAACACCATGCACAAGGTGGCGCCAGCCATCGAGGCGGTGGGGCTGCCGCTGATCCATATCGCCGATGCGACGGCGACCGTCATCCAGGCTCAGGGGCTGAAGCGGATCGGCCTGCTGGGGACTCGTTTCACCATGGAGCAGAAATTCTATGCCGGTCGCCTGGAGCGCTACGGGTTACAGGTGTTGACGCCGGATGAGGCCGGGCGTGAGCAGGTGCATCGCATCATCTATGAGGAGCTCTGCCTGGGCCAGATCCGCGAGGAGTCGCGGCAGATCTATCGCGACATCATGGCGGATCTGGTGGCGCAGGGCGCCGAGGGGATCATCCTGGGCTGTACCGAGATTGGGCTCCTGGTGCAGCCGGGGGATGCCAGCGTGCCGCTGTTCGATACCACGGCGCTGCATGCCCAGGCTGCCGTCGAGTGGGCTCTGCAGCCGCTTGCTCCCTGAGCCCGGATCTTGATGGTGGTGCTCGGCGCCGGGCCCTCGTTGCGGTTCAGGTGGCGTTGTTCCGTCGGCTGCGCCGCCAACTGTCCCAACTGAACAGCGCCAGGGCCGACCAGATGAAGCCGAAGGTGAGCAGCTTGGCCGGCTGCACCGGTTCACCGTAGTAGAAGAGGGCCAGCAGGAACATGATGCTGGGCCCCAGATACTGGATGAAGCCGAGGGTCGACAGCGGGATCAGGCGGGCGCCGGCGGTAAACAACAGCAACGGGACCGTGGTGACCACGCCGGCGGCCAGCAACAGCAGGTTCAGCCCGGCGCCATTCTGTGCCAGGTGGCTGGTGGTCGAGTCGGCGATGCCAAACAGGTAGATCAGCGCCAGCGGCAACAGCAGCAGGGTTTCGACGAACAGGCCGCACTGGGCATCCACCGGGATCTGTTTGCGGATCAGACCATAGATGCCGAATGAACCGGCCAGCGTCAGCGCAATCCAAGGCAGGTGACCGATGAGCACCACCTGTATCAGTACGCCCAGGGTGGCCAGTGCGACCGCCACCCACTGCAGGCGCCGTAACCGTTCACCGAGAAACAGCATGCCCAGCAAAATATTGAACAGCGGATTGATGTAGTAGCCGAGGCTGGCTTCCAGCAGGTAGTTATGATTCACCGACCAGATGAACAGCAGCCAGTTGCCGGCCACCAGCAGCGCCGAGAGGGTCAGATTCAGCAGTTGGCGAGGCTGGCGCAGCACTTGCTGTACCTTGTACCACTGCCGGGTCGCCAGCAGCAGAGCCAGCAACAGGACGCATGACCAGATGATGCGGTGGGTGAGGATTTCGGCGGCCGGTACTTCGGTCAGCAGCTTGAAGTACAGTGGGCAGATGCCCCAAATCAGAAAGGCGCAGAGGGCATAGATCACCCCTTTGGTCGATGAAGGCATGATAGACCTCACAAAATTCAGGAATGGCAGTGTAACGCGAGCCCGCCGCCAGCTGAATAGATGTTCTGCGGTTGGAATAAAAAATGGTGGCTTCACCTGTTGGTGGTTTTCTTTTCGGTGAATGCTTTCGCGAAGCTCGATCTTGTCAGCGATGTGCAGCATAAAAAACGGGCCCCGCGATGGGACCCCGTCAGAGTATCTCTGGCTCAGATCTGCCAGCGTCTGTGCTGGATGGCGCGTAACGAGAGGTTGCAGCACTCCATCTCCCGGCTCATGGTCGGCACATACTCCTGCAGCATGTTATCGACGCCCAACACCAGCTTGTCTCGAATGGATACTATTGGCTCTTTCCAGGCGTGGATGCAGGTGTGTTCCGGGATCAAAATGGCTCGATACTCTTCCAGAAGCTCCTCAGGCCAGCGTTCCAGTACCAGGGCATGGCAATCCAGATAGGCGATCAGTGGCCCGCGTAAGAAGATGAAGCGGATCTGCGCCAAGTCGCGTTGACTCAGGGTCTGTTCGTTGATCTGGCAGGTCTGTTGTCGGCCGTTGATGGCATGTTCGAACAGCCCCCGTTGCCGACACTCGATGATGCGGTACCAAGGCAGGGCGGCTTCATCTTCGTAGCCCTCCAGCTCCCGTTGCAGCCACTGCTTCAGGCCTACCTCGAGGGAGGTCTGGTACAGGCCCCGCAGGCGCTCAACCAGACCGCCACATTGAATGGTCGACAAAGTACCCATGAGCTCACTCCTCCCACTGTTTTAAGTATGACTCTTCATCCACTGGGGGTGTCGAGACCGTTTGATGATGGTCAAATGTTAGCCAAAAAAAGTCGCTCTCCCCCAACCTGCGGGGATGCTGTCATCTCTTTTTTGGAGTGTCCTTCACCAAATTTTGTTCTTCTCGACTCGTGTGCATCCTTTCTTGGGTCGGCGACAGCTGGGGGCGTTTCAGCGGTTTTCCCCAGGCGTTGCCTGTTCTACAATGGCGGCCCTATGCAACCCTCTCTCGTTGACTCACTGCCTGCCTCTCCGGCGCCTTCGACACCCACACCCTTGCAGGTGTTACGGGAGGTGTTCGGTTATCAGGAGTTTCGTCCCGGCCAGGCGATGATCGTCGATCAGTTGGTGGCCGGTCGCGACGGTTTGGTCATCATGCCCACCGGCGGCGGCAAGTCGCTCTGTTTCCAGATCCCCGCACTAGTTAGACCGGGCCTGGCGGTAATAGTTTCCCCGCTGATCGCCCTGATGAAGGATCAGGTCGATACCCTGCGGGCCAATGGTGTCGCGGCGGCCTGCATCAACTCATCGCTGCCCCGGGATGAGTTGCTGGCGATCTATGGTGCCTTGCGCAACGGTGATCTCAAGTTGTTGTACGTGGCGCCGGAACGGCTGATGCTGCCGGATTTTCTGGAGCGGCTGGCCGAACTGCGCTTGGCTCTGTTTGCCATCGACGAGGCGCACTGCATCTCGCAGTGGGGCCATGATTTCCGGCCGGAATATGCCCAACTCGGCTGTCTGAAGCAGCGTTTTCCCCAGGTACCGCTGGTGGCATTGACGGCGACCGCCGACGAGGCGACCCGGCAGGATATTCTGACCCGGCTGGGGTTGCACGACCCCCTGGTCCATCTGGCCAGCTTCGATCGCCCCAATATCCGCTACAGCCTGCTGGACAAGTACAAGCCCAATGAGCAACTGGCCGTCTATCTGGACAAGCAGCAGGGGCAGTGCGGCATCGTCTACTGCACCAGCCGCAATCGCACCGAAGAGGTGGCGCGGTTTCTGCGGGGCCGTGGCATCCGGGCGGCCTGTTATCACGCTGGCTTGCCGGGCGAGGAACGGGCCAGCGTGCAGGAGGCCTTCCTGCGCGATGATATCGAGGTGGTGGTGGCGACCGTGGCCTTCGGCATGGGCATCGACAAGCCGAATGTGCGCTTCGTGGTCCATTACGACACCCCCAAAAATATCGAGTCCTACTACCAGGAGACCGGTCGCGCCGGGCGCGATGGTCTGCCCGCCGAGGCTCTGCTGCTGTTTGATCCGGCGGACACCGAACGGTTGCGGCGCATGCTGGAGAGCGGCGAGTACAGCAATCCGGAGCAGCAGCGGGTCGAACAATACAAGTTGAACCTGATGGCGGCCTTTGCCGAGGCGCAGACCTGCCGTCGCCAGGTGTTGCTCAACTACTTCGGCGAGTACCAGAGCCAGCCCTGCGGCAACTGCGACGTCTGCCTGGATCCACCGCGCACCTATGATGGCAGCGAGGATGCCCGCAAGGCGCTCTCCTGTGTCTATCGGGTCGGCCAGCGGTTCGGTATCGGTTATGTCATCGAGGTGCTGCGCGGCGCGCAGAACCAGCGGATCCGCGAGCAGGGTCATGACAAGCTCTCAACCTATGGCATCGGCAAGGATCGCAGCCACGAGCACTGGCTGTCGGTGTTTCGCCAACTGATCCACAAGGGGTTGCTGACCCAGAACATCACCCGGCACCTGACCCTGCAGTTGACCGAGGCGGCGCGCCCCGTGCTGCGCGGCGAACAGAGCCTGCAACTGGCGGTGCCGCGCCTGCAGGTGGTGAGCCTGAAGAAGGGGCGCAGCCGTGACCACGATGAGGCCCGCGCCGACTACGACATTCAGCTGTTCCGCGAGTTGCGCAAGCTGCGCAAGCAGATCGCCGAAGAGGAGAGCGTGCCGCCCTATGTGGTGTTTAACGATGCCACCCTGGTGGAGATGGCGCGCGAACAGCCCTGTGATGAGCGCGAGTTGCTGGCGATCAACGGTGTGGGGCACCGCAAGCTGGAGCGATTCGGCGAGCCATTCTTGGAGTGTATCCGCGACCATTGCCGCGGCGTGAGTTGACCGGCGCGCTGACCAACCCTGGCTGTGATCGGCCGCGCTGGTGATACGCCGGCCGCTCGGGCACAATGAGCCCAATGCAAAGGAGACCCCGATGATAGATCCGAAGAAGATTGAAGAGATGGCCCGTCAGATCCACAACGCGCTTCCGCCGGGGATCAAGAGCCTGGGCGAAGAGGTGGACAAGAAGGTCAAGCAGGTGCTGCAGTCCCAGCTCAACCGTCTGGACATGGTCAGCCGCGAGGAGTTCGAGGTGCAGACCAAGGTGCTGCTGCGCACCCGTGAAAAGCTGACCGCGCTGGAAGAGAAGCTGGCGCAGCTGGAACAGCGGCTGGCCGAGCGCGACTAGTCACCATCACGACGAAGAGGGCACCCTAGGGTGCCCTCTGTCATGGTTGACGTTCTGTGGTTAGGAAAACTGGTAGGCGTCACCGAACAGGTGCTCATCCTGCACGCCGCGCAGGCGCAGGGTCTGACGCACCACGGCCGCCATCTCGAAACGGCCCGCCACATAGATGTCGTACTGATCCAGACTGGCGAAATCGGCGAGCACCGCCTCATGCACCATGCCAGTCCGCCCTTTCCAGCTGTTCTCCGGATGCTCGACGATCGGTATGAAGTGCAGATTGCCGTACTCCTGGCTCCAGGTCTCCACCTCGGACCCCTCATACAGCTGGCTCTCGTGACGGACCCCCCAATAGAGATAGACGGGGCGGTTCATCTCGGTATCCATCAGATATTGCAGCAGGGCGCGGGCATAGGAGTAACCCGTGCCACCGGCGATCAGCAGTATGGGGCGGCCTGACTCCTCCCGCAACCAGGCTTTGCCGAGCGGCATCTCGACGCTCAGGCTGCCGGTCTGGCGCAGCCGTTCCAGCACCTCGCCCGGATAGGCGTTGCCGGGCATGGCGCCGATCTGCAGCTCGATCCCCTCGCGGGTGGGCGAGCTGGCGATGCTGAACGGACGCTTGTCCTTGTCGCCCATGATGACCTGCAGGTATTGACCCGGTTTAAAGGTGACCGCTTGCGCCGGGGCGAGGCGAACGTGCCAGATATGCTCGGCACATTCATTCATCTCGATCAGTCGGCATTCGATTCGTTGCATCTTGGATTCCTTGCGGCCTGGTCACAGGCTCTGGTCGAAGATTCCCAGCGAATCCCAAAGGTTATCGATCCGCTGTTTCACCTCGTCACTCATGACGATGGGGCGTCCCCACTCCCGATGGGTCTCACCAGGCCACTTGTTGGTGGCATCTAACCCCATTTTAGACCCCAGACCGGAGACCGGTGAGGCGAAGTCCAGGTAGTCGATGGGGGTGTGCTCGATCAGAGTGGTATCGCGTGCCGGGTCCATCCGGGTGGTGATGGCCCATATTACGTCATTCCAGTCCCGGGCGTTAACATCTTCGTCACATACGATCACGAACTTGGTGTACATGAACTGGCGCAGAAAGCTCCAGACCCCGAGCATCACCCGCTTGGCGTGGCCCGGGTAGCGCTTCTTGATGGTGACCACTGCCAGCCGATAGGAACAACCCTCCGGCGGCAGATAGAAGTCGACGATCTCCGGAAACTGTTTGCGCAGCAGCGGGACAAACACCTCGTTGAGGGCGACGCCGAGCATGGCGGGTTCATCGGGCGGTCGGCCGGTGTAGGTCGAGTGGTAGATGGGGTTCTGGCGCATCGTCATGTGGGTGACGGTGAAGACCGGGAACTCGTCCACCTCGTTGTAGTAGCCGGTGTGGTCGCCATACGGCCCTTCGGGAGCGAATTCTCCGGGATGGATCACCCCTTCGAGCACGATTTCGGCACTGGCCGGCACCTCGATATCGCAGGAGAGCGCCTTGACCACCTCGGTCCGGCTGCCGCGCAGCAGACCGGCAAAGGCATATTCCGAGAGGGTGTCCGGCACCGGGGTAACCGCGCCGAGAATGGTTGCCGGATCGGCACCGATGGCCACCACCAGAGGGAAGGGTTCGCCCGGGTGCAGCTCCTGGAACTCGCGCAGATCGATGGCGCCACCGCGATGGTCGAGCCAGCGCATGATGAGCTTGTTCTTGCCTAGCAGTTGCTGGCGGTAGATGCCGAGGTTTTGCCGTTGCTTGTAGGGCCCCTTGGTGATGGTTAGCCCCCAGGTCAGTAGTGGCGCCACATCGCCGGGCCAGCAGTGCTGGATCGGTAGCTGGGTGAGATCGACGGCATCGCCGGTAAGGATGACTTCCTGACAGGGGGCCTTGCTGAGGCGCTTGACTGGCATGTTCAGTACCTGCTTGAACACCGGCAGCTTCTCCATCAGATCCCGCAGCCCCTTGGGTGGTTCCGGCTCCTTGAGCATGGCCATCCACTCGCCGACCTGACGCAGGGCGGAGACCTCTTCCTCGCCCATCCCCAGCGCGACTCGCTCCGGTGTGCCAAACAGGTTGGCCAGTACCGGGATCCCATAGCCCTTGGGGTTTTCAAATAGCAGCGCCGGGCCGCCGGCGCGCAGCGTGCGGTCGGCGATCTCGGTCATCTCCAGATAGGGATCTATCTCCTGGGTAATGCGTTTGAGCAAACCCTGCTGCTCCAACAAGGCGATGAAATCACGAAGATCCTTATATTTCATATGGTTATCCAGCATCTGAGTCTGAATCGATTATAGGGGGCTTTGATGCATCTGGCTTGTCAGCCGAGCGTGTTTGGACCGAGCAGCGCCAGTCGTTCACTCTTTTTCAAACCGGCGACGACCCGCGACCAGGACTCATCGATCATCTGCCGCAGAGTGTCATCCGGTACGCTGCCATCCAGGCGCACCGTATTCCAGTGCTGCTTGTTCAGGTGGTAACCCGCCGTCACGGCCGGATAGAGTTCGCGCCAGAGCAGGGCTTGCTGGGGTTCGGCCTTCAGCGAGATGGTGAGCGGCAGCTCTTGCCAGGCGATGAGGGCGAACATCTTGCCCGCGACCTTCAGCACCAGCACTTCGGGGCCGAAGGGGAGATCCTCTCGGGCGCCGGGTTTGGCGCCCAGATAGTCGCGTAGTTGCTGTAGATCCATGGGTTCTCCCGGGGTTAGCCCCGCATTTTTTTCATCAGTTGCTGGAATCCTTTCTCAAATCCCTGGCGGGTCAGCTCATCGATCTGCCGCCACTCTTCCCGTGGCTTGAAGGCGATGGTGGTCTTGCTGTAGGCATCCTGGCCATGCAGGGCCACCCAACGGGGATCATAGTAGCGAGTGGTCTGGCGATCCCACTCCAGCACGTGCTGCACCGTGGTGGCCAACTCATCAAGGTGGCCCAGGGCATAGCGATTGACGTCGCGGGCAAACTGGCCGCTGAGTTCGGTGACGCCCTGCTGGGTGGTCGGATCCAGCGACTTGTTGGCATCGGAGCGGGCACGCAACTGGGCCGTGTAGTACCAGAACAGGGCTGGTGTGATCTCGCCCTGCTGATAGAGCTGGTGGGCGAGGGCGAACAGCACCGGTGGCGTGTAGGCGTTCGGGTCGGTCAGCACCTCTTTGAAGATCTGGTTATCGCCACTGAGCAGACCATTGACGGCTCGCTCGGTCGGATAACGAGGCAGTTGGGCAAATTCCCCCTGCGGCTGGAGTTTGGGTGTCTTGTTTTGGCCATCCGAGTCCACGGTGACGCAGGAACAGAGCAGCAGGGCGCAGAGTAGGCAGAGCAGGCGCATCGGACATCCTTCACAAAACGGCATCGACTGCCAGCATAGGGAAATCAACCCGCCGGAGCAATTCTTGCCGCCCAGTTCCGCGGCATGAGGCGCCCTTCCGGCCACGATAAGAGCGGAGGGGGCCAAGTGACGGCGATATCCGGGCCTTTGATGCCGCAGCCCTTTCCCCCTGTCGGCACCATTGGTAGACTGCCTTGCGTGATTGTCATACCGACCGCCTCGCGGCCGGCGAGTATTGATGCAAGGAATTCTGCAATGAATAAGCTCCATGTTCTCTTGATGTGCGGCGGTGGCGGCAGCGAGCATAAAATCTCCCTTCTGAGTGCCGATTTTCTCCAACAACAGCTGCAGGCACTGCCCGGCATTGATGTGACTCGGGTCGAGTTGCTGACCGATCGTTGGCAGACCACCAGTGGTGAAACCTGCACTCTGGGCCTCGACAAGATGTTGCGGGTCGGGGCGCGTGAACAGCGCATCGACTACGTGGTGCCTTGCATCCATGGTTTCCCGGGGGAGACCGGCGACATTCAATCCCTGCTGGAGCTGGCCGGGTTGCCCTACCTGGGCTGCGGTTCCGAGGGGAGCAAGCTCTGCTTCAACAAGGTCAGCACCAAGTTGTGGCTGACGGCTCTGGGTATTCCGAACACTCCCTACCTGTTCCTCTCCGAAGATGACAGCTCGGCCCACGCCGAGGCCCATCAGGCGATGCGGCGCTGGGGCTCGGTCTTCGTCAAGGCAGCGAGCCAGGGCTCTTCCGTCGGCTGCTACAAGGTGACTGAGCTGGCCAAGTTGTCCGATGCCATTCATGACGCCTTTGGCTATTCGGCCCAGGTGCTGGTGGAAAAGGCGGTCAAGCCGCGCGAGCTGGAAGTGGCCGTCTACCAATATGGCGATGAGCTGGTGGCCACCCGCCCCGGCGAAATCTGTGTACCAGGGGATGTCTTCTACAGCTATGACGAGAAGTACAGCAGCGGCAGCGGCTCCACCACCCGGCTGGATGTGACCGATCTGAGTGCCGAGCAGGTGGAGACCATTCGTCATCTGGCGCTGAAGGCCTTCCGTCAGCTCAAGCTCAAGGATCTGTCGCGAGTCGACTTCTTCCTGACCGCAGAGGGAGAGATCCTGCTCAACGAGATCAATACCTTCCCGGGCATGACGCCGATCTCCATGTTCCCCAAGATGCTGCAGCACCACGGCCACGACTTCGGCCAGTTCCTGCATCAACGGATCCTGGCGGCGGTCGGTCAGTAATCAGGCCTGAAGTTTTTCGCGGATAAAAAAATACCGGCTGCAGAGCCGGTATTTTTTATGACGCTGGCCGTCGATTACTTCTGCTGGCGCTTCATGGCATCGAAGAACTCATCGTTGGTCTTGGTCATCGACAGCTTGTCGATCAGGAACTCCATCGCCTCGATTTCCCCCATGGGGTGGATAATCTTGCGCAGGATCCACATCTTCTGCAGCTCGTCTTGCGGCGCCAGCAGCTCTTCGCGGCGGGTACCGGAACGGGTGATGTCGATAGCCGGGTAGACGCGCTTCTCGGCGATCTTGCGCGCCAGATGCAGTTCCATGTTACCGGTCCCCTTGAACTCTTCGTAGATCACTTCGTCCATCTTGGAGCCGGTATCGACCAGCGCGGTGGCGATGATGGTCAGCGAGCCACCCTCTTCCACGTTACGCGCGGCGCCGAAGAAGCGCTTGGGACGATGCAGGGCGTTGGCGTCCACACCACCGGTCAGTACCTTGCCGGAGGAGGGGATGACGGTGTTGTAGGCTCGGGCCAGACGAGTGATGGAGTCGAGCAGGATCACCACATCCTTCTTGTGTTCGACCAGACGCTTGGCCTTTTCGATGACCATTTCAGCGACTTGCACGTGACGGGTGGCCGGTTCATCGAAGGTGGAGGCGACGACTTCGCCCTTCACCATGCGCTGCATTTCCGTCACTTCTTCTGGACGCTCATCGATCAGCAACACGATCAGTTCACACTCGGGGTGGTTGCTGGTGATGCTCTGGGCGATGTTCTGCAGCAGAATCGTCTTACCGGCCTTCGGCGGTGCGACGATGAGGCCACGCTGGCCCTTGCCGATGGGGGAGGCCAGATCCAGTACACGAGCGGTGATGTCTTCCGTCGAGCCGTTGCCGCGCTCCAGACGCAGACGCTTGGTCGGGTGCAGTGGCGTCAGGTTTTCGAACAGGATCTTGTTGCGCGCATTTTCCGGACGGTCGTAGTTGACGGTATCGACTTTCAACAGCGCGAAGTAGCGCTCGCCTTCTTTCGGCGGCCGGATCTTGCCGGAGATGGTATCGCCGGTGCGCAGGTTGAAGCGGCGCACCTGGCTCGGAGAGACGTAGATATCGTCCGGGCCGGCCAGATAGGAGCTGTCCGCACTACGCAGGAAGCCGAAACCGTCTTGCAGGATTTCCAGCACACCATCGCCGAAGATATCCTCACCACTCTTGGCGTGTGCCTTCAGGATGGCGAAAATGATGTCTTTCTTGTGCAAACGAGCCAAGTTTTCCAGGCCCATGGATTCACCAAGCTTTACCAGCTCGGAGACGGGGGTGTTCTTTAATTCAGTCAGATTCATGGCGATGAATGGATATCAACAAGGAAATGATGCGGTTGTGGACGGTCGCTGGGTTGAGGCTGCTTTCGATAGGAGAGAGCGCAGATCAGCGCAAGTGGGTGACTAGGTCGCTGTATAAGTTAGCACCAAATCACCGGGGCGTCTATTCCCCAGGAGAAAAACCCAGAGCGCCCGAGGGGCGCTCTGAATCCATCAGATGTTGGCGTCCAGGAACTCTTTCAATTGAGTCTTGGAGAGCGCGCCAACTTTGGTGGCAGCCACGGCGCCGTTCTTGAACAGCAGCAGAGTCGGGATGCCGCGGATGCCGTAACGAGGAGCAGTCTCGGAGTTTTGGTCGATATTGAGCTTGGCAACCGTCAGCTTGCCCGCGTATTCGTCGGCCACTTCATTCAGGATGGGGGCAATCATCTTGCATGGACCACACCACTCAGCCCAGAAGTCGACCAGTACCGGGCCCTGAGCCTTGATCACGTCTGCTTCGAAGCTGGCATCGGTCAGTTGAACAATCTTGTCACTCATCTACCACTCCAGTCTGTTGTTGAGATTCTGTTGGAAAATATAGCCAATAGATGTAAATAAAAGGCAAATAGTTGCCCTATTTGAAATGATCCTGTTTATTATTGCAAGTCCAACCTGATAACCTGTCGGCCATGAGCAAAACACACTTAACTGAACAGAAATTCGCCCAGATGGGGCTGGAACCACAGGTTCTCGCCGGTCTGGAAGCCAAGGGATTTCACTATTGCACGCCGATCCAGGCGTTGTCTCTTCCCATCCTCATCGCCGGCAAAGATATTGCGGGTCAGGCCCAAACCGGGACCGGCAAAACCATCGCCTTCCTGGCCGGGATCTTCAACCATCTGCTGACGCACCCGGCCGCCGATGACCGGAAAACCAATCAGCCCCGCGTGTTGATCATGGCCCCGACTCGAGAACTGGCGGTGCAGATCTATAACGATGCGGTGCCCATGTCTGAAACCACCGGTTTCAAGCTGGGGCTGGCCTACGGCGGCGATGGTTACGACAAACAGCTGGCGGTGCTGGAGCAGGGGGTCGACATCCTGATCGGCACCACGGGTCGCATCATCGACTACATGAAGCAGGGGATCATTGACCTCTCCCGGATCCAGGCTGTCGTGCTGGATGAAGCCGATCGCATGTTCGATCTGGGGTTCATCAAGGATATCCGCATGCTGTTCCGCCGCATGCCGCCACCTGCGCAACGTCTGAACATGCTCTTCTCCGCCACCCTGTCACTGCGAGTGCAGGAGCTGGCCTATGAGCACATGACTCAGCCGGAGCATGTGCAGGTCGAGCCGGAGCAGATGACGGGCCAACGCATCAAGGAGGAACTGTTCTACCCCTCCAACGATGACAAGATGCTGCTGCTCTTGACGTTGATCGAAGAGGAGTGGCCGGACAAGGCCATCGTCTTTGCCAATACCAAGCATATCTGCGAAGACGTGCACGCCTGGCTGGAAGCCGATGGTCACCGCGTTGGCCTGCTGACCGGCGATGTGCCGCAAAAGAAGCGGATGAAGATCCTCGAGGATTTCACCAAGGGCACGTTGGATATCCTGGTGGCGACCGATGTCGCCGCTCGCGGGCTGCATATTCCCGATGTGACTCACGTCTTCAACTACGATCTGCCCGATGATTGTGAAGACTATGTCCACCGTATCGGCCGGACCGGCCGCGCGGGCAAGAGCGGACACTCGATCAGCTTTGCCTGCGAGGATTACGCCTTCAATCTGCCGGCCATCGAAGAGTACATTCACCACCCGATCCCGGTCAGCAAATACGACCGTCAGGCGCTGCTGCAGGATGTGGTGGCACCGAAGCGTATTCACCGTCACCGGGCTGGAGTTAACCGCAATGTGCGCGATCGCCAGCCGGGTGCTGGTCGTCGCCGTGGTCCTCGTAAACCCTGACAGGATGTCAAACCGTGAACCAGTCGCCTCTCTATGCCGCCATCGATTTAGGCTCCAACAGCTTTCACATGCTGGTGGTGCGGGAGGTGGCTGGTGCCATCCGCACCGTCGCCAAGGTCAAGCGCAAGGTGCGCCTGGCCGCCGGGCTGGATGCCGATAGCCGACTGAGCCGTGAGGCGATGGAACGTGGCTGGGACTGTCTGCGCCTGTTCGCCGAACAACTGCAAGATGTGCCGAAAGAGAATACCCGCATCGTGGGGACTGCCACGCTGCGTCTGGCGGCCAACGTCGATACCTTTCTCACCGAAGCCGAGCGGATCCTGGGTCATCATATCGAGGTGATCACCGGCGAGGATGAAGCCAGAACCATCTACCAGGGGGTCTCCTGGACCTCGAGTGGCGAAGGGAAGCGGCTGGTCATCGACATCGGCGGCGCCAGTACCGAGTTGGTGATCGGCGAGCAGAACGATGCCAAGCTGTTGAACAGCCTGCATATGGGCTGTGTCACCTGGCTCAAGCGTTACTTCAGTGATGGCCTACTGAGCGAAAGTAACTTCACGGCGGCCATTCATGGTGCCAAAGAGGTGCTGGCGCAGGTCCAACAGGGTTATCTGGATCTGGGGTGGATCACCTGCGTCGGCGCCTCGGGCACCGTGCAGGCGCTGCAGGAGATCATGATTGCCCAGGGTCGCAGTGAACGGGTGACCCTGAGCAAACTCAACGAGCTGAAGGCCCAGGCCATCGAATGCGGCCGCATTGACCAACTGGCGTTGCAGGGCTTGGCGCCCGAACGGCTGACGGTGTTTCCTTCCGGTCTGGCGATCCTCATCGCCATCTTCGAAGAGCTGCGGATCGACAACATGACCCTGGCGGGCGGTGCGCTGCGCGAGGGGCTCATCTATGGGATGGTGGGGCGCAAGCGGGATTGCGATGCGCGCGAGCGGACCGCCGAGAGCCTGATCACCCGCTATCAGCTGGATCGCGAGCAGGCGGAGCGGGTCCGCAACGCCTGTCTGACCGGTTTTCTGCAGCTCAAGGAGCCTTGGCATCTGAGCGAGCAGTATGGTCGACCCATGCTGCGCTGGGCCGCCATGCTCTATGAGCTCGGTCTCTGCATCGAGTACAAGAAGGCGCCGCAGCATGCCGCCTACATCATCGACAACATCGACATGCCGGGATTCACGCCGGCTCAGAAGCAACTGCTGTCGGCCCTGCTGTTGAATCAGCGCGACGACTTCAAGCTCGATGCCCTGGAGCGGCAAAATGCGGTCTCGATGAATCAGGCCTGCCACCTGGCGCGTATCCTGCGCCTAGCGATCATCCTGTGCATGCGCCGCACCGAGGGGACTGTCCCCGATTTTCGCTTGGAAGCCCAAGAGGAGGCCTTGACCATCTGGCTGCCGAAGGGCTGGCAACAGGTACACTACCTGCGCGCCTCCGAGCTGCAAGATGAAGCCAAGCGACAGACGCTGATGGGCTGGCCGACACGCGTGCTGGAGAGCTGAGTCGGTGCTGTCGTCGGCGGTCGGCCTCTCTTGTTCTCATCGACTGATTATAAATAAAAGTTGAAGCAAGCCCCGCGGGGCTATGACTGACGGGAGTCTGGATATGACGGTATTGGTCACAGGTGGTGCAGGGTATATCGGTAGTCATACCGTGGTCGCGCTGCTGCAGGCAGGCCAGGATGTGGTGGTGGTGGATAACTTCTGCAACTCCCATCCGATCGTGTTGGAGCGCATTGCCACCATCGCGGGACGCACCCCCACCTTTTATCAGCTGGATGTGCGGGATGGTGCGGCGTTGGCCGCCGTGTTTGCCAAGCACCAGATTGAGTCGGTCATCCACTTTGCCGGTCTGAAGGCGGTGGGGGAGTCCTGTCGTATTCCGCTCACCTACTACCAGAACAACATCGCCGCAACCCTGACCCTGTGTGAAGAGATGGCCAAGGCTGGCGTCTTCAATCTGGTCTTCAGCTCGTCGGCCACCGTCTACGGGGATCCCCATGCCGTGCCGATCCGCGAGGAGTTCCCGCTTTCGGCGACCAACCCCTACGGCCGCTCCAAGTTGATGGTCGAAGAGATGCTGCGCGATATCGCCAAGGCGGATCCGCGCTGGGCCGTGGTGCTGCTGCGCTACTTCAACCCAGTGGGTGCGCACGAGTCAGGGCTGATTGGTGAAGATCCGAACGGCATCCCTAACAATCTATTGCCCTTCATCAGCCAGGTAGCGGTCGGCCGCCTGCCGCGTCTGTCGGTGTTTGGCGATGATTATCCGACGCCCGATGGCACCGGAGTGCGCGATTATATCCACGTGGTCGATCTCTCGCTGGGTCATCTGAAGGCGCTGCAACGCATCGCCGCGGCGCGCGGGGTCTTTACCTACAACCTGGGGACCGGCAAGGGTTATTCGGTGCTGGACATGGTGCGCGCCTTCGAGGCCGCTTCCGGCAAGATCATCCCCTATCAGGTGGCACCGCGTCGACCGGGTGATATTGCCGAGTGTTGGGCCGACCCAACCACGGCGGAGACCGAGTTGGGCTGGCGTGCCGAGCGGGATCTGGCCTGTATGATGCGCGACAGCTGGCGCTGGCAGTCGCAAAATCCAGACGGTTATCACGGCGGCCAGGCATAAACTGGTTCAGTGCCAGCGTGCTGGAATTTTAGGTCGGGGCCGTGAGGCCCCTTTTTCATGGTGTGATGGAAGAGCGGTCAGCCAAGGCGGGCCCAGGAAGCGAACATGAGCAGTTTTGATGAGTTGGCGCTGCGAGGCGAGCTGGTAGAGGCCTTGCACCGGATGGGTTTTCAGTCGCCGACCGAGGTGCAGCAGCGAGTGATCCCGGCTGCGTTGGCGGGGACCGATCTGCAGATCTGTGCCCCGACCGGGAGCGGTAAGACTGCCAGTTTTCTGCTTCCGCTGTTGCACCTACTGCCGTGGCCGGCTGGACACTCGACCGAGGTGCCAGCACCGCTCGCGTTGATCGTGGTGCCGACCCGTGAGCTGGCGGCTCAGGTCGGTCAGGTGGCGCAGACCTTGGTGGCTGAGGCGGTATCGGCGCCGAAGGTGTGTCTGGTGCAGGGTGGTGAAGCGCTGGATGAGCAGATTGCCGCCCTGGCTGCCGGATGCGAGCTGCTGATCGCCACGCCGGGTCGTCTGCTGGAGCTGCTGCGCCAGTCGGCGGTGCGACTGGATCGGGTGCGGCAGCTGGTACTGGATGAAGCTGATCGTCTGCTGGAGATGGGGTTCCGGCGCGAACTCGATGCCATCTTGAGCCAGTTGCCGGCGCGCGCTCAGACTCTGCTGTTTTCGGCCACCTTCGCTCCTGAGGTGCAGGTGCTGGCCGACTCCTTGTTGCAGGCACCACAGGCTATCTCGCTGCGGCCAGCCGTCGAGAGCGGGGTGCGGCAGAGCCTGGGCTACCTCGTCAACAAGGGCAGCAAGGCGATGCTGTTGCTGCAGTTGTTGCGTGAACAGCCGGAGCCGAGGGCTCTGGTGTTCGTCAATCGGCGCGATACGGCCGACAGCCTGGTTAAACGGCTGCAGAAGCAGGGATGGGCCGCGGCGGCGTTGCACAGCGGCAAGCTGCAAGAGGAGCGCAGTGCCGCTCTGGCGCGTCTGCAGAGCGGCGAGCTGCAACTGCTGGTCGCCACCGATCTGGCGGCGCGCGGTCTGGATATCGAGGCGCTGCCGTTGGTCATCAACTTCGAACTGCCCGAGATGGCGGCCGTCTATGTGCACCGGATTGGCCGGACCGCCCGTGCCGGGCGTACAGGGCTTGCGATCTCGCTGATTTGCCATGGCGATCGGCCGGCTCTGGCCAACATCGAGGCTCTGATGGGAACTACCTTGTTGCTGCGGCAGCACCCGGACTTCCCGCTGACGGATCGGCCTGCGGCCGAGGGGGAGGCCAAGCGTCCGCCCCGGGATAAACAGGCCAATCGTCGCACGGCTCAGAAGCGCAGCATCAAACAGTTCGTCGGCAAGAGCCCGGATCCGCGGCGGGGGCGAGAGCGGTCGAAGCCATAGCATGGCTGCGACCGGACTCTCTGCTTAGTTCGGAGTGGAACCTGTTGCTGGCTTCCGGCGTAGCCACTCGACGAACTCTGCCTCCGGGAGGGGTCTGGCGATCAAATACCCCTGCAAGGTGCTGCAGCCATGCTGCTGCAACATCTCCTGCTGAGCCTGGGTTTCGACCCCTTCGGCCACAGTGCGCATTCGCAGGGCATTGGCCAGCGCTATGATGGAGTCGATGATGGCCAGTGCCGCATCGTCATCAAAGAGTTCCCTGACGAAGGATTGGTCAATCTTCAACACATCAATCGGGAAGTGGCGCAGGTAGTTGAGGCTGGAGAAGCCGGTACCGAAGTCATCGACCGAGATACTAAAGCCCATGGCCTTGAGCTCCTTGAGCTTGGCGGTGGTTTGTTGAATATCTTTCATCAACATGCTCTCGGTCAGCTCCAGCTCGATCAGTTGGGGGTCGATGCCCGTTTCGGTCAGGGCTTCGGCGATCGATTCGATGAAGTTGGCCTGTTTGAATTGCCGCGCCGAGAGGTTGACCGCAATCGGGATGCGGGGCAACCCTTGCGCCTGCCAACGGCGCAGCAGACGGCACACCTCGCGCAGCACCCAGTCACCGATGGGCTGGATCAGCCCCGTCTCTTCGGCCAGCGGAATGAAGCGGCCGGGAGGGATCAGACCGTGGATCGGATCGCGCCAGCGGATCAGGGTCTCGGCACCGACCAGGGCACCGCTTTGCGCATCGATCTGCGGTTGGAAATAGAGGTCAAACTCGTCGGCCTCCAGCGCATGACGCAGGCGCAACTCCAGCTGCAGCCGCTCCAGATTCTTCTCATTGAGGTCCGGCGAGTAGAACTGGCAGTTGTTGCGATCATGCTCCTTGGCCAGATACATGGCCGCATCGGCATTACCGATCAGCATGTTGGCATCCTGGCCATTGTCCGGGTAGAGGGCGATGCCGATACTGGCGGTGATGATCAGCTGGTTTTCACCGAAGCGGTAGGGGAGCGCCAGCGCCTGCAGCAGTTTGCTGGCGAGCGCCGCCGCATCGTCCGGATAGTTACAGTTCGGGCAGAGCACGATGAATTCATCACCGCCGACCCGGCTGACGGTATCGCCACTGCGCACCGATTGTCCCAGCCGCTGTCCGACTTCGTACAGTAGCTGATCGCCCGTCTGGTGGCCGAGCGAGTCGTTGATGGTCTTGAAACGATCCAGATCGATGAACAGCAGCGCCAGCCCGGTGTTTTCCCGCTGGGCCTGGGAAATGGCAACTTCGATACGGTCGATCAAGAGGCGCCGATTGGGTAATCCGGTCAGCACATCGTGGAAGGCCAGATGCTCGATCTGGGCCTCCTGCCGCTTGCGCTCGGTGATGTCGGAGAAGGCCGCGATGTGATATTCCGGCTCACCATGACCATCCCGGACCAGGCTGATCGACAACCACACCGGGTACTCTTCGCCACTCTTGCGACGATCCATCAGCTCTCCCTGCCAGGCGCCGCTCTCATACAGCAGAGCCCACAGGTTGCGAAACAGGCTGCGGTTTTCCTGGCCCGCACCTAGGATGGCCGGCTCCTTGCCGAGCACCTCCTGCTCGGCATAACCGGTCAGCCGTTCAAACATCTGGTTGACCGAAATGATGCGGTTGCGGCGATCGGTGATCAGGATGGCCTCGTTGCTCGATTCGAACACGCGCGCCGATAACCGCAACTGGTTCTCCAGCTGTTTGCGACGGCTGATGTCGCGCAGCACCAGCAACACCTCCCGGTCACCGCGCGGCAGGATCCGTGCCTCCCAGCACACCTTCTGTTCGTTGCGAGGCAGGGCGATCTCGATGGCGTGCTGACGCCGCTGCTGCAAGACTTGCCCGATTTCGCGCTGGATCATCTCGGCGACCAGGGCGCTGGGGTGATCCTGCAACCGGGCTCCCGGTTGCAGATCCCAATCGGCCCAGTCGGGGGTCTCGGAGCCGGCCAGCCGATCGAGGATGACGCCATTGTCGTCAATTCGAAACAGCAGGTCGGGCAGGGCCGAGAGCAGGGTCCGGTTTTTGTTTTCGCTCTGCGCCAGCTCCTCAAAGGCCTGGTGGGCGCGCAACAGGTAGCGAACCCGGTAGCCGAGGGTGCCCCAGCTGATGGGTTTGGTGATGAAATCCGTCGCGCCGGACTGGTAGGCCTGCTGGATCGAGAGTTCGTCGTAGAGTCCGGTGGCCATGGCGATCGGCAGGTTTTGCCCCTGCGGCAGCTGGCGGATCTCGGCGCAGAGCTGGATGCCGTTGCCGTCGGGCAGTATCACATCCAGGATCAGCAGGTCGGGGCGCTGGGCCTCAAACTGCTGCCAGGCCTCCGCCACGCTGGCGGCCTCGACGACATCGAAACCCGACTCTTCGAGGGTGGTGCGCATGATCAGACGGGCGCTGAGCTCATCGTCGACGATCAAAACCAGAGGCCGTGGGCGCAGCTGATTCATGTCTCTTCCTCCTGGCGCAACCGTGCAATCTCATCCTTAGTAAGCATAAAGAGCTTCTCGATTTCGGTCAGTAGATTCTGCAACTCTTGCGGATTTTCTTGGCGGGCTTGTTGCTCCATCTGCAGGCAGAGTTGCGCCAAGCGGCGAGCTCCCAAATTAGCGGCACTGTTCTTCAACGAATGAGCGGCCCGTAGCAGCACAGGGAAGTCGGGTTCGGCCACCGACTGCTGGATTTGACTCAGAAGCCTGGGTGACTCTTCCAGCCAGATATCCAGCACCTTGAGTAACAGACCTGCGCGCAAGGCCCGCAGATTCTCGATAGCCCGCGGATCCAGCTCATGATAAATCGTCTCCTGAGCTGTCGCTGTTTCTGCCTCCTCGGTGACGTCAACCTGTGGCGCTTCGGCACTCGGCAGCCATTCGGCCAGCATGGTGGTCAGTTGTTCCTGGGTGAAGGGTTTGGAGAGATAATCGTCCATGCCGCAGGCCAGGCAGCGTTCCCGATCCCCGGAAACGGCGTTGGCCGTTAATGCCATGATTGGAATGTGCTGGTTGGTTCCCTGTTCACTCTGCCGGATGGCCATGGTCGCCTGGAAGCCATCCATGGTCGGCATCTGACAATCCATCAGGATCAGATCGAAGTGTTGCCGTTGCAGTATATCGAGGGCATCGGCACCGTTGGTCACCGTCTCATAGCTGAGACCCAGATTATCCAGCATGGCCAGCGCGACCTCCTGGTTGACCAGGTTGTCTTCGGCCAGTAGCACGCGGCCCACCAGCTGGAGCGCCTGTTGCCCTGAATGGTGGCTTGAGACTGGTTGCGGGTTCTCTTTCGGTTGCTGGAGCCCTTGTACCATTGCGTTGTAGAGATCGGATTGCCGAACTGGTTTGGTCAGGTTCTGGCAGTTACCGCTCTGTTGCCAACCGGTGCGGGGTAGGGCGTTCCCTGATGAGCTGAGGATGATGATGGGCATCTGGGCCAGCGAGGGATCATTTTGTACCCGGCCAACCAATCCCAAGCCATCTTCATCTGGCATCATCATGTCGGTGAGCAGCATGTCGAATGGACTGTTAACTACCTGAGCCTGCTTGAGCAGGGTCATGGCCTGGCTGACGCTCTGGGCCAGTGCGATCTGGCAGTGCCAGGCGGTCAGTTGGTGAGTCAGGATCTCCAGGTTGGTCGTGTTGTCATCGACCACCAGCACCTTGAGTTGGTCAAACTGGCGAGACTTCACGGG
Source organism: Aeromonadaceae bacterium (assembly GCA_041441555.1). Taxonomy (GTDB): domain Bacteria; phylum Pseudomonadota; class Gammaproteobacteria; order Enterobacterales; family Aeromonadaceae; genus Pseudaeromonas. The sequence continues at coordinate 75,002 of JASDSW010000007.1, read as the reverse complement.
GACGCGGTAACTCTTTTCCAGTGGCAGGGTCAGGGTGAAGAAGAACTCACTGCCGTCGTTGCCATCACTGGTCAGCTCAATCTTGCCCTGCATCATCTGCACCAACCGTTGGGATATCGCCAGGCCGAGGCCTGTGCCGCCGAAGCGCCGGGTGGTGGAGCTGTCTGCCTGACTGAAGGCTTGAAACAGTTTGTCCTGCCGCTCAGGCGGGATGCCGATGCCGGTATCCTTGACCGAGAAGCGGCAGGTCATCTGCTCCTGGTTCTGTTCGAGCAGATCGACGCGCACCACCACCTCGCCGCGTTCGGTGAATTTGATCGCGTTACCGACCAGATTGGTCAACACCTGACTCAATCGCTTGCTGTCGCCGAGCAGATGAACCGCATGGGTGGGTGGAGAGCAGAGGATTTCCAGCCCTTTGCCGTGGGCAACCGGGGCAAAGCGCTCGACCAGATCCTCTAGCAGCAGGTTCAGGTTGAAAGAGCTGCGTTCCAGCTCCAGCTTGCCCGCCTCGATCTTCGAGAAGTCGAGAATGTCATTGATGATGGTCAGCAGGTCTTCCCCCGAGCGCCGCACGATGCGCACGAAGCGCCGCTGCTTCTCATCCAATGTCGTGGCGCTGAGGAGATCTGTCATGCCGATGATGCCGTTGAGGGGGGTGCGGATCTCATGGCTCATCATCGCCAGGAATTCGCTCTTGGCCCGGTTGGCGGATTGGGCTGCATCCCGCGCCTGGATCAGGTCGAAGGTCCGCAAATCGACGATCTGCTCGAGATGGTTGCGGTGTTTCTCCAGATCGCGATCCCGCTCGTCGATCTGTGCCAGCATGTCGTTGAAACATTTGGCCAATTGACGCGTTTCGTCCTGATGGTTACCCAGGTCGGCACGCAGGGAGTAGTTTTTTTCCTGGGCTATGGTGTTAGCCACCTCGGCCAGGCGGATCAGGGGGCGCGTCAGTATGTTGCCCGACAACCGGGCTAACCAGCTGGCCCCCAGCAGGGCGAATCCGGCGAGCATCAGGCCGATCAACAAGGTCTGGCGCATCAGGGCATGAATGGGGGTCATCTGAGCGTGAATTTCCAGCTCGGCGAGACGCTCACCCTGCACTTCGATCGGGGTTTTCAGCACTAGATCCTGGGTGTCATTATCTTGGTGACCGTATTGGTAACGGGCGAGTAGTTTTCCGCTGTTGAGAGTGATGCTCGCCCGGACGACCTCTGGCGAGTACTGTAGCGACTGCAACGTCTGTCGGGCCGACTCCGCATCGAGAAAGGTGACTGCGGCGGCGCTGTTGAACGCCACACTGCGAGACAGGGCCTCAAGCGCGGTTTTGGACTGATTGCGTAGCAGGCTGTATTGCTGGGATAGGAAGGCGACGGAGAAGAGACTGAGCGTCAGTATGCAGATCAAGACCACCAGGGTGGCGACCTTGCGGGACAGAGAACTACGTTGCCAGAATTTAAGGCTCATCATGGTGTCATCCGCGAATTACGGGCCAATTGAAGCAGTTGGGAGCTGATCTGATAATGCCCCTGCTTAATCATGGCCAGATTGATATCAAACTGCAGGCGGCCATCGACCTCGCGCAGCCCTATGATGCCCCCTTGTTCGACAAAGGCCTCATCGTCGCCGATGGTCAGCAGTTCCGGGTGGAGGGCGACTAACGGCCGCAAGGCCACGGGAGCGCCGCCCTGGCGCAAGTAGTAGACGTGGCACCCCTTGGCATCGGCTTTGATGGGCGAGTCGCGGACCACGATGGTGCGGCCATTGACCTGTTGGCCATTCAAGGAGGCGAAGGCGTGCTGCAGGGTTGTGTCCGCATTGCCCAGGCAAAGCTGCAAGGATGTCTCTCGCCCGTTCTCTTCGGGCCAGGTGGTGAACTTGAGGAAGTTGTAGACATAGGCGGCTTTGAGCTGCTCCAGTGAAATTTCCTCACCGGCCAACCCTGGCAGACAGACACACAGCAGTCCTACCGAAAACCAGTAGCGGAGTCGTTGCCTCGCCGGGGTCTGGCCGTGCGAAGCCATCAGGAGGGAGTGTCCTGGGTGGGGAAATAGCCGACGTGGTAGCGGGTCAACTCGATCTCCAGGGGGATGCTGTTGCTATGTCATTGAGAATACTTATAGAGGAAAGCGAATTAACAAGCTTCTGTGGTGATGACAGAGCGCGAGCCAGCTCAAATTCAGGGGCCCATGGGAGGGTAAGGGGGCTTGGCATATCACTATTTTGTTTTCCCAATCCAACACCGATCACAGCCTCCTGCTCACTCCCTGCCCAAACCCGGCGACAATCGGTACTGTGAGCTATAACCAAGACATGGATGTCGAGCCAATTCCAGGAGCGGGGTGATGATGATGAGGAATGCCCTCTGGCTGGGGAGCTGTTTGCTGCTCCCCGTTGGCGCCTTCGCCGCAGCAACGGGTGATGAGTTGTTGCAGATGGATCTGACGCAACTGATGCAGGTGAAGCTGGATGGTGCCGCCACCCTGACGCCAACCGCCACCCGCCGCATGCCCGCCTCCATTACCAGCATCGATCGGACGATGATCGAGCGGTCTGGTGCTCGTAGTATGTTCGACCTGCTGGAAATCTATGTCCCCAACTTTCACTACCTGCCGCACCACTACGAGGCTCCCCACATGGGGATGCGTGGTCTCATCAGCCATCGTGACGACAAATACCTGCTGGTGGTCAACGGCCGGGTGCTCAACGAAAAGACCCATTTCGGCGCTCTGAGCGAGCGGGATATGCCGATGCTGGGGGATATTCGCAAGATCGATGTGGTGCGCGGTCCTGGTTCCGTCGTCTATGGCCCTGGTGCCGTCTCCATGGTGATCAACATCCAGACCGATACCTTTGCCGACCATGGCCCGGATGGTATGACCATCAAGTGGGGCGAGGTGGAGCAGTTCCGCTCCATCGAGGCGAGCAATACCATTCCCTTTGGTGACCAGGCCGATCGGGGGCTCTGGCTCTACGGGGCCATCACCGACTATGACGGCGCCCAGAATGCTGATGCGCCACTGGTCTATGGCAAGAGTGCCTACACCTCCTGGGGGGAGTGGGTGCAGGGTGGTGACGCGGTTCCCTATGGCCCAGTGGATAACCATGACAGCTTCCATGACTGGCAGAAGGTGAAGCTGCACGCCCACTACCAGCAGCAGGATTTCAATGCCTGGCTGCGTTATACCCAGGGGGGGGAGAAGCTGACCTGGGAAAACAAGACCATCTATAACTACACGCTACCGGTAACCGGGGTGCCCCAGAGTGCCTACGGCATCAATGGCGTCGGTTATAAGCAGTTGACCCTGGATCTCTCTCAACTCTGGATCCTCAACTCCCGGCAATGGTTCGAGTTGAAGGGTGGCTATGACACCACTACCTATATCCGCGAGTTGTGGAATTCGGACAACGCTGGCCAGCATCCTGAGAATCATAGGGAGGAGGAGTACCTGCTGCGGGGGACTCTGAACTGGAACCACAGTGACGCTCACGCCTCGGCGCTGGGGATTGAGGAGATATACTCCCGCTGGGGGCTTAACACCTCCGATTATGACTATGCCTACTCCTCCATCATAGGTCGCATGGAGTCATGGGATACCAGCACGTTTGGCATCTTCGGGGAGCATCAGTGGCAAATGACTCCTTGGCTCACCAACTTTGTCGGCTTGCGTGCCGATAAGGATCAATACACGGACTGGATGTGGTCACCCCGTCTGGCTTTTGTCGCCTCAGTCAGCGACAAGGATACGGTCAAAACCATCTTCAGCCGTTCATTGCGCAAGAATAATGCGGAAGAGCTCTACCAGTTGCACAAGGCTAATGCCGAGGCGATCCCGGAAAAGCTCAGCAGTGCCGAGATCTCCTATGGACATCTATTCGACGAGTATACGGATGTCACCCTGACCGGCTTCTATAACAAGGCCGATGTGCTGGATTTCAACAACACCACATTGCATGCCCAGTCGGTAGGTGAGCTGAAGTTCGGGGGGGTGGAGTTCGAGGTGGATTACAAGGCGGAGACACTGGCACTAGGCTTCTCTCATGCTTGGAGCAAGCTGGATGATTTCAACCTGGCTCCGGGAGGCTCGACCCGGATTACGGCCTCCCACCTAGGATATGGCAACGATCTGAACAACTGGAGCAACCATATCACCAAGTTCAACGGGGCCTGGGATTTTGCCCCCAAGTGGCAGTTGACCGGCGATATGCGCATCTTCTGGTACTATCAGGGGGCACTCGACATCATCGAACAGACCAATGATGCCTGGTACCAGAACAACAAATCCTCTACCACCAACCTGACCGACCCCGGGTATACCGACTCGGTGGGGCCCGCCTACTTTCTCGATCTGGGGCTCAATTACCAGACTAAGGAGTATGGCAAGTTCAGCCTGGATGGTTACAACTTGCTTGGCATGATTGACCAGAAGTACAACAAGCGTCTCTACCTGCTGAACGTCGGCAACTATCGGGCCGAAGCGGCCGCCGTCGCCCTGACCTACCGTTACAACTTCTAAGCTGCCCCGTCCCGTTAGGCAATGGGCTTGGAGCGGTGGTGGCCGAGTAGCCGCCCAACCCAACGTTTATTCCACATCAAATCCGTTCAACCCGGAGAGGGTGCCGCCCTCGGTCACCCCTTGCGGCAGCGCTTGAAGAGATCCAGCTCCGGCTGGTAGACGCTGGTCTGAATATCCAGGATGCCAAGCACGGAGTGGAACAGGTTGTCGTGGCTGGTCGGCTGCTGGGCTCGTTGCCGCAGGCAGTTCAGATCCAGCCCGCTCTGGGCGGCAAAGCCCTCGGAGAACCACTGCACCATGGGGATATGGGTCTGGGTCTTGGGGGCGAAGGCGTAGGGGGCGCCGTGCAGGTAGAGGTTGTTCTCACCCAGGGATTCGCCGTGATCGGAGAGATACCACATGGCCGTGTTGTAGCGGCTCTGCTGCTGTTGTAGCCGGGCAATCAGCTGGGCCAGCAGGTGGTCGGTATAGAGGATGGTGTTGTCATAGGCGTTGGTGATGGCCTCCCGACTGCACTCCTGCAACTTGTTGGTCTTGCACACCGGCGTGAACTGCTCGAGTTGCTTCGGGTAGCGCAGGTAATAGGCCGGGCCGTGGCTCCCCTTCTGGTGCAGCACCAGCAGCAGGTCTCCCTGGTGGTTCGCCAGTTGCTGGTCGAGCCCCTCGAGCATGATTTCATCCAGGCATTCGCCGTCGTGACACCAACGCGGGTTCTGTTGGCGGCTCAGCTCTTCATAGGTGACCCGGTTGCAGGTGCCCTTGCAGCCGGAGTTGTTATCCTTCCAGATCACCGGGATGCCGGCTCGTTGCACCACATCCAGCAGGCTCTCCTGGTGTTGACTGCTCTTGTAATCGCGGCGCGCCATCGGCGAGAACATGCAGGGTACCGAAATCGCGGTGGCGGTCCCGCAGGAGCTGGCTTGCGGATAGTTGATGACGTCCAGTTTGGCCAGTTGTGGCGTGGTTTGTAGGGCGTAGCCATCCAGACCGAAGTTGGCGGCGCGGGCAGTTTCACCGACCACGATCACCAGCAGGGTCGGCTTGTCATGGGCCGCGTTGGCCGCTCGTTTGGCATCCAGACCGACCGGCTCAAGTTTGGTCGGTTTTAAAAACCAGTGGCGATGGATGTAATCCCCGGTGCCATAGATGAAGTTGGCGGGTGTGAAGAAACGACGGACTTCCCCTCTGTTGCGGAAGAAGGAGGCGTAGTCCTGATAGGAGAACCAGGCGTTGCCGCCAATCACCATCAGGGCCAGAGCCATGCCGCCGAGTTTGCGGGCCAGCGCCGGCCGCCACTTGCCATAGCGAATGTGGGTGCGCCACAGCAGCAGGCTGGGGAGTACGCCGAGCAGCAGCAGGTAGCCGATGAGTTTCAGGTTGATGAGCTCAAAGGCCTCGGCCGGATTGGTCTCAAAGACGTTCTGCAACATGTCGCGGTCGATGGAGATGCCGTAACTGTTCATGAAGTAGGCCGCGGCGGCATTGCTCAGCAGGAGCAGGGTCAACAGCGGGCGAAACAGATAGGGCAGGGCGATCAGGCTTAGCAGGAAGAACATCAGGCTTAAGGTCACGCTGAACAGCGAAAACAGCATCAGCAGATTCTGGCTGTTGAGCGGGGAGAAAAAGGCGAAGCTTTGCGACCAGAACTGCTGATTGCCTGTCACGACGAAAAACAGGGCGGCAAGCAGGCTCAGTGGGATGGCACCGATAGAGAAGCGTAGTTTCATGGTGGTATCAGGACTCTGTCATGGAAAAATGGTCGCTGGAGTGGCGATCCGCGCGGGGTTTAAGCGCGCGCATCGAGCTGCTTCCAGGCGACAGTGGCGGAACTGTACCGTATCAAGCTTAATTCCACCTTAAGGCCCGGGAGGCGGGCTCAAGAGGTGGCTTGATACTGGGAGTGCGGGCTGACCAACCTCGTCGGTCAAGTCGCCGGGATGCCATCCATGGGGGGCGATGGCGGCATGGCTGCCACCATCTGCGGGTTTGAACAGGGCATCATTTCCCTGTTAAGGCTGGCGCAGCCATTGGGCGACGCGCTTGGCAAAGTAGGTGAGTATGCCATCAGCACCGGCTCGTTTGAAACAGATCAGCGACTCCAGAATGGTCTCCCGCTCCTTGAGCCAGCCATTCTGGATGGCGGCCATGTGCATGGCGTACTCGCCGCTGACCTGATAGGCGAAGGTGGGGATGCCGTACTGATCCTTGACCCGGCGCACCACGTCCAGATAGGGCATGCCCGGTTTGACCATCACCATGTCGGCTCCTTCGGCGATGTCCTGGCCGACCTCGTGCAGTGCCTCGTCGCCGTTGGCCGGATCCATCTGGTAGGTCTCCTTGCTGCTCTTGCCCAGGTTGGCCGCCGAGCCGACCGCATCGCGGAACGGGCCATAGTAGTGGGAGGCGTACTTGGCCGAGTAGGCCATGATCTGGGTGTTGACGAAACCGTTGGCCTCCAGCGCCTGACGGATGGCGCCGATGCGGCCATCCATCATGTCGGAGGGGGCCACCACATCGGCGCCGGCCCGGGCCTGGCAGAGGGCCTGCCGTACCAGTGCCTGGGTGGTGATGTCGTTCAGCACATAGCCGCGCTCATCAATGATGCCGTCCTGGCCATGGGTGGTGTAGGGGTCGAGAGCCACATCGGTGATGATGCCCAACTGCGGGTGGGCCGCCTTCAGGGCGCGCACGACGCGAGGCACCAGCCCTTCGTCATCCCAGGCGGCTTCGGCATCCAGACTCTTGCGCTCCTGGCCAACCACAGGGAACAGGGCGATGGCCGGAATGCCCAGCGCCACCAGCTCGGCGGCCTCCTGCAGCAGCAGATCCAGACTCAGCCGCTCGATGCCGGGCATGCTGGCCACCGCCTCGCGGCGGTTTTCCCCCTCCAGCACGAAGACCGGATAGATGAGATCGTCGACGGTCAGGACATTTTCCCGCACCAGGCGGCGGCTGAAGTCATGCTGGCGCAGACGGCGCGGACGACGGGCGGGAAAGGCGGCAGCAATAAACTGGGTCATGGTGTTACCTCATCAAGACGGAAGAAGGCACGACTGGTAGCGCGGGTGTGGCGGAGCAGTTGCTCGACGGGTTCCCCGCGCAGGTTGGCGATGGTGGCGGCGATGTGGGCCAGGAAGGCGGGTTCATTGCGGCGGGACTTGGGCTTGGGGCTCAGATCCCGGGGCAGCAGGTAGGGGGCATCGGTCTCGATCATCAGGCGACCGGCCGGGATCTGCGGTACCAGGGTGCGCAGCTCCTCGCCGCGCCGCTCATCGCAGACCCAACCGGTTACACCAATGTGCAGCCCTAAAGCCAGACACTCGGCCAGCTCGTCACCGTTGCCGGTGAAGCAGTGCAGCACGGCGGCGGGCAGCCGGGGCAGCCAGGGTTCGAGCAGCGCCACGAAACGGGCATGGGCATCGCGACAGTGCATGAAGACCGGCAGTTGCAGCTCGGCGGCCAGTTCCAGCTGGGCGCTGAAGGCCGCCTCCTGTTCGGGGCGCGGTGAGAAGTCGCGGTTGAAGTCGAGGCCGCATTCCCCGATGGCGACCACCTGGGGCAGGCTGGCCAGCTGACGCAGGGCGTCGCCGCTGGCGGCAGCCCAGTGGCGGGCGTCGTGGGGGTGAACCCCGGCGGTGCTGAAGGCATAACCCGGCCAACGTTGGGCCAAGTCGGCGGCGGCACGACTCTCGGCCAGATCGGTGCCGGTCAGGATCAGCGCCTCGACGCCGGCGTCGCGGGCGCGTTGCACCACGGCGTCGCGGTCAGCATCAAATTGCGGGTTACTCAGGTTCAGGCCGATATCGATCATGGGGCTTTGGGCTCATCCGTGGGTAATTTTTTCCGGTAGAAACGGCCCATCAGCAACCCTAGCTCGAACAGCAGGCAGATGGGGACGGCCAGCAGGGTCTGGGAGATGACATCGGGCGGCGTCAGGAACATGGCGACGACGAAGGCACCGACGATGAAGTAGGGGCGTTTGAGCGCCAGCGCCTCGGGATTGGTGATGCCGCTCCAGCAGAGCAGGCAAACCGCCACCGGCACCTCGAAGGCCAGGCCGAAGGCGAAGAACATCCCCATGATGAAGCTCAGATAGCTGGCGATGTCGGTGGCCATGGTCACCCCTTGCGGTGTCGTGCTGGTGAAGAAGCTGAAGAGCATCGGGAAGACGACGAAGTAGGCGAAGAGGATGCCAAGGTAGTAGAGCGCGGTACTGGCGATGACCAGCGGCAGCACCAGCTTGCGTTCATGCTGGTAGAGCCCGGGGGCGACAAAGGCCCAGATCTGGTAGAGCACGTAGGGGATGGCCAGAAACAGCGAGACGTAGAGGGTCAGCTTCATCGGGATGATGAAGGGGGTGGTCACATCGGTGGCGATCATCTGGCTGCCCCGGGGCAGGCTCTGCAGCAGGGGCAGGGCCAGCAGATGATAGATGTCGTTGGCAAAGTAGAGCAGGGCGAGAAACAGCAGGCCGACTGCTCCCAGCGCTCGCAGCAGGCGGCGGCGCAGCTCGAGCAGGTGGCTGATCAGCGGCTGTTGATTGGCGGTCATGACTTCTCTGCCGTATCGGATGGAATGTCGGCGTGCTCGCCGGGAACTCTGTGCTCATCGGCATCGGTATCCGCCGAGGCTCGTTGCGGCGAGCTGGCCTTCAGCTGCTCGATGGCACTCTGGATATCTGCGGCCGCCTGGGTGGCCGACGGCTCGACCGCGGGTGGCGTCTGCTCGGTGGGAGGCGTCTCGGCAGCGGGCGACTGGGGCATCAACTCCTGCTTGAGCTTATCCAGCGCCAGCTCCTGCTCGAATTCGGCCTTGACCGCGTTGAGCATGGAGCGGGCGGCGCCGAGCCACTGGGCGACGCTGCGGACCACCACCGGCATGCGCTCCGGCCCCAGCACGATCAGGGCCACCACGGCGCAGAGCACCAGCTCCCAGAAGCCGACATCGAACATGGCTTATTGGTCCTGGGTGGTGTCGGTGCGCTTGTCCTGGGGCTCGGCATGAAATTGGGCATCGGCCAGTTTTTCCGCGTCCACCGGTTTTCCCTGGGCGGTCGGTTGGCTGGCCGGAGGCGTCGGTTTCGGCTCTTCGTGGAATGCCTTCTTGAAGTCACGCAGCGCGCCGCCCAGATCGCCGCCAATATTGCGCAGCTTCTTGGTGCCGAACAGGATCAGCACGATGAAGGCGATGAGCAGTAGTTCGGTAATGCTAAAGTGCATGGTTCACCTCGTGTCGATGGGCGGTGCGGGCTAGTGGGCGCCGTGGCGCATCTTGCGCCAGCCGACGAGCCAGCAGAGCGCTGCCGCCACTATGCCGCATAGCCCGAGATTGTGGAACTGGCTTTCGAGTAGCAGGCTGCCACCGATGAGCTGGGCGCCGCCGATGCCGAGCAGGAAGCGGGCCTGCCCCTGGCCCCGGTGCTGTTGTTGGAACTGCCGGTAGAGTCGGTCGAACTGGTGCTGCTGGCGCTGCGACTGCTGCAGCGCATCGTAGAGCAGATCCGGCAGTTGCGGCAGCTTCTCCAGCCAGAAGGGGGCGTTCTCCTGCAGCGCACGCCAGGCGGCTTGCGGCCCGATTTGCTGGCGCATCCAGCGTTCGAGGAACGGCTTGGCGGTCTGCCACAGATCGAGTTGCGGGTAGAGCTGACGCCCCAGCCCCTCGACGTAGAGCAGGGTCTTCTGCAGTAACACCAGCTGTGGTTGCACCTGCATGTTGAAGCGGCGGGCGGTATTGAACAGATTGAGCAGCACCTGGCCGAAGGAGATCTCGGCCAGCGGCTTGGCGAAGATGGGCTCCAGCACGGTGCGCAGCGCCGATTCGAACTCTTCGACCTTGGTATCCGGCGGTACCCAGCCCGATTGCACATGCAGCTCGGCGACCCGGCGGTAATCGCGGTTGAAGAAGGCGAGGAAGTTTTCGGCCAGGTAGCGTTTGTCATCGCGATTCAGGGTGCCGACGATGCCGCAGTCGATGCCGATCCACTGCGGGTCTTCCGGATGGTCGTAGGCGACGAAGACGTTACCCGGGTGCATGTCGGCGTGGAAGAAGCTGTCGCGGAACACCTGGGTGAAGAAGACCTCGACGCCCCGCTCGGCCAGCAGCTTGAGATTGGTGCCGTTGGCCTCCAGCGCGGCGCGATCCGAGACCGGGATGCCATAGATGCGCTCCATCACCAGCACATTTTCCCGACACAGATCGGTATGGATGCGCGGCACATAGAGCATCGGCGAATCTTCGAAGTTGCGACGCAGCTGGATGGCGTTGGCCGCCTCGCTCATCAGATTGAGCTCGTCGAGCAGGGTCTTGCGGTACTCCTGAACCACCTCGAGGGGGCGCAGGCGGTTGTGTGGAATCAGCCAGGCCACCAGGCGGGCCAGGGCCTCCAGCAGACGCAGATCGGCGTCGATCACCGGGCGGATATCCGGGCGGATGACCTTCAACACCACGGCTTCGCCGCTGCTCTTGAGACGCGCCGTATGCACCTGGGCCACCGAGGCCGAGGCCAGTGGCGTCTCGTCGAATTCATCAAACAGCGTCTCGATCGGCTGCTTCAGGCTCTGCTCAATGAGCTGGCGCGCCTGACTACCGGGAAATGGCGGCACCCGATCCTGCAGCAGAGCCAGTTCGCCCGCCAGATCGGGCGGCAGCAGATCGCGGCGGGTGGAGAGCATCTGGCCAAACTTGATGAACACCGGCCCCAGCGCCTCGAAGGCCAGACGCAGTCGTTGACCGCGCGGCGCCTGGCGATGGCGGTTACGTAACCAGAACAGGCTGTGGCGGCACAGGCGCACCGGCCAGGGTTGCCAGGCTCGCGGCAACAGCTCGTCGAGGCCATGCTGCAGCAGCACGGCACCGATCCGGTAGAGGCGGCGCAGCTCGCGGATCCTCATGGCTCTATCCTGTGGGCCAGTTTCTCGAGGCGCAACGCCGTGGCATCGAAGCGGCGCTTGAGCTCGTCGACGTCGTCGCAGAAGTAGGCGACCTCCAGTGGGCCAGGGGCCAGGCGTACCTCCTCGGTGAGATATTCCGCCAGATCCTGACGCAACAGTTCCCCCTGCTGCTGGAGCGTGTGGCCCAGTTGCCGCACCCCTCGGCAGAGGGTGTGGGCGACCACGTCCCCGGTGTAGCGGGCCAGTTGCCCCTCCCAGTCAATCTGCAGCTCGGAGAAGAGCTGGGCGAACTGGTTGCACAGGCTGGTGTCGCCACTAAGGTCGACCTTGCCTTCGCGGATCAGTGGGGTGAGTTGGTTCGGATCGCGCAGTCGCGGCAGGGCGCTCAGCGTGAGACGGATGGTCGCATCGGGCTGCCCTTCGTAGCGGGTCAGCAGATCGACCTGGCCGGGCGAGAAGAGGAGCCAGAACGGCTGCAGCTCGCGCAGTTCGAGTTGCAATACCTTGCCGTGCAGCGGCTGACGGCGCCGCGCACTCTGCTCGTCCAGCGCCAGCAACCGGTTCAGGGCGGTTTCCAGGGTGGCGGCGAGCAGAATTTCCAGTGGGATCGGCAGCGGCATTGCGGCTCCTGAAGCTTAGAATTTGTAGCCCCGGTGCAAGGCGACCACGCCTTGCGTCAGGTTGAAGTAATCCACCGATTCGAAGCCGGCGGTTTCCATCATCCCTTTGAGCGTATCCTGATCCGGGTGCATGCGGATCGACTCGGCCAGGTATTGATAGCTGTCGCTGTCACGGGCCACCAGCTTGCCCATCTTCGGCAGTATGTGGAACGAGTAGAGATCGTACAGCTTGGCCATCAGCTCGCTGGTCGGTTTGGAAAACTCCAGTACCAGCAGGCGCCCACCCGGTTTCAGCACCCGGAACATGGAGGCCAGCGCCTTCTCCTTGTCGGTGACGTTGCGCAGCCCGAAGCCGATGGTGATGAGATCGAAATGGTTGTCCGGGAAGGGCAACGCCTCGGCGTTGGCCTGCACATACCGAATGTTATCGACCAGCCCCAGGTTGCGCAGCTTGTCGCGTCCCACTTTCAGCATGGAGTCGTTGATGTCGGCCAGCACCACTTCGCCCCGTTCGCCGACGATGCGCGAGAAGCGCGCGGTCAGATCGCCGGTGCCACCCGCCAGATCCAGCACCTTCTGTGCGGGGCGGAGTCCGGCACAGTCGATGGCGAAGCGTTTCCACAACCGGTGAATGCCGAAGGACATCAGGTCATTCATCAGGTCATATTTGGCGGCCACCGAGTGGAATACCCCGGCCACCATCTGTTCCTTCTCGTGCGCGGCGACCGTCTTGTAGCCAAAATGGGTTGTTACGTCACTCATCCCTCGATCCATCTCTCATCCAAAAAAGCAGGCGCAGTGTACCGCAATTTGGACCGGAGATCAGGCGGCGAGGGGCGCCGGGATGGATAAAAGGCAAATCAGATGCATGATGAGTCGGCCTGTGGATCGACGACCGGCTCCTGAATATGGATATGGAAGCGCGCCAGCAACTGGCGATCCCGCGGGTCCAGCCCCTGCGCCAGGTCGGCATACCACTGTTCGGCCCGTTCCGGCTCATAGTGGGCCAGGATCCGCGAGGCCACGGTCAGCAGTTGCGGTAACGAAGGCTGGATGGAGAGGATGGCAGCCTCTTCGGCGGGCGAGGCCTGGTGCAGGTAACTCGCCAGCAGGAAATCCAACTGCTGCATGGCCAGCTCCAGCTCCTCTTGCGCATACAGCGCACTGCAAAAGTTCATGCGCATGTAAGGCTCGCTGTAGTGACAGAGCTGATGCTGTTCACAGCAGAGGTAGAGTGCCTGTTCATAGGCTTGGCGGCTGCTGGCAAAGTCCTGCGCCTGGGTGGCTGCGGTGGCCAGATTGAACCAGGCGTCGGGGGTGTTTTCCTGTTCGGCGATGAAGCGGAAGTAGCAGATAGCCTCGGCGCTGTGTCGCCGGTTCAGATGGGCGTGGCCTAAAATCTTGCAGGCCTCGAGGACTTCGCTGGGCGAGCCTTTTTCCAGCAGGCGTCCGGCGGCGCTGACGACCGAGTCAAGACGGTTGTCTTGCAGTTCGCGCCACAGGCCGTGAAATAATAGCACCTCCCGTTCCGTATCCTTGGGGCGCGGCTTTTTTTTCTCCTTCTCGCGTGCCTGGGCGTGTTGCCATCGCTCCCTGATCCACTCCAGCATACTTCCTCTACCTGTCCTGAAATTGATCGGCCGCGTCGTGCACTGATGCGGCGCCGTGACCGGGATAATGCACAGATTACCCATGTCCGGTGCGTAGACTCGATTCCATTTTTAACAAATTGCTGGTTTTCACAGGTAGTAACTGCCGGTTTTTTGCGCTGGATCCTGATTTGCAGGAATCGAATGACTCCTGTGTCGGTTGGTGCGGAATCGGATAAGGCAGGGAGTGCTCCATGGCGTCGACCGTTAGCGGCCGGGATGCCGCCATCGAACCCCCAAGGATGGGGTGACGGCGTGTTGACGAAAGGGAATGCCCCGGCCTTTTCCTTCAGTGAACCGCATTGCCTTTATCGAAGGGATGTCAGCCCCATGGGGAGTGGATGTTCGCCATCACCAGCGGAAGCCGCATTCGACTTGTGCCGGCTGGCGAGATCACGGATGATAATTTCCTCAATTCGATGGCCATTTTTCCAGGCGGATGGCGGTGCTCCGACCGCCTGGCAGAACCACTTTGCGGCGTGTGACCTCTATGCCTGGTAAAGAAAAGATCAATGCGCAGGATTGCGTGTGTCACGAATGCGATCTGCTGGTGGCGGTGCCGCCGCTGCGCGAGGGCGAGCAGGCGCTCTGTCCGCGCTGTGACCATGTGCTGGTGCAACTGGCCCACAATCCGCGCCAGGGGCCGCTGGTTTTTGTGCTCTCCAGCCTCATCATGTTGGCCTGCGCCAATCTGTTGCCGTTTCTGGCGATCAACGCCAAGGGGATGATGAACAGCATGAGCCTGTTTCAGGCGGCCTCGGTGCTGTTCAGTGAGGATTATCGAGTCTTGGCGATCGTCGTCTTCCTCTGCATGCAACTGTTGCCGCTCTCCTGCCTGCTGCTGACCGGTTATCTCTATCTGGGGTTGCGCCTGTGGCGGCGTTCACCCCCGCTGGGTGTTGCCGTCTGCCGCTGGCTCTTTTTGTTGCTGCCCTGGAGCATGGTGGAAGTTTTTCTCGTCGGGGTGCTGGTCAGCCTCATCAAGATCGCTTCGCTGGCCGATGTGTCCATCGGTTATGGTTTCTGGTGCTTCTGCGCCTTCTGTCTGATGTATCTCAAGTGCATGCTTTATCTGGATCGCAACTGGCTGTGGACGCAGATCGGTGGCCCGATGCCGCCGCTGCCCTTGCTGCATGAGGGACAACAGGCGCGCGAGCAGGGGGTCACTCTCTGCCACGGCTGCAACGGCATCCTGACGCTGGAGACGAGCTGGTGCCCGCGCTGCCATAGCCGGGTACATGCGCGGGTTTCGCACAGTCTGGAGTACTGCATGGCGCTGCTGATCACTGCCTGCATCCTCTATATCCCGGCCAATCTGTTGCCGATCATGGAGACCGAGAGCCTCGGCAGCACCCTCTACTCGACCATTCTTGGCGGCGTGGTGCTGCTGTGGAACATGGGCTCCTACCCGGTGGCTCTGGTCATCTTCGTCGCCAGCGTGCTAGTGCCCATCGCCAAGATCCTCTCGTTGTTCTGGTTGTGCTACACCGTCAGTCGCGGCGATATTCACCACAAGCGGGGGCGCACCCGGCTCTATCGGCTGACCGAATTCGTCGGCCGCTGGTCCATGGTGGACGTATTTGTCGTGGCGGTGCTGGCGGCGTTGATCCGGATGGGCAAGATCATGTCCATCTATCCCGGTATCGCCGCCATGGCCTTTGCCGGCGTGGTGGTGGTGACCATGATCGCCGCCATGTTGTTCGATCCTCGCCTGATCTGGGACCGCTCGGCACCACCCAGGATTTGACCTTGTCGTGCGGTGAAAACGCCGTATAATGCGCCCCCTTGTCGGCTCGAGGCCGAGGATCCTGGCTGGATCCTGGCTTGTCTCTGGTCGTGACTGCTGCCATATGGGTTCCCTCACCCCGTCTGGCAGAGACTAACTCTTAAAAAGGACACACAATGTTATTGTCATCTGCGCACTATCAGGCGGCGCTAGTACGCCTGTCGCTGTTTCACGTCGCCATCATCGCGGCGAGCAATTATCTGGTTCAGCTGCCGATCAACCTGTTGGGGCTGCATACCACCTGGGGAGCCTTCACCTTCCCGTTTATCTTCCTGGCGACCGATTTGACGGTGCGGATCTTCGGTGCCGAGCTGGCTCGACGCATCATCGGCGTGGTGATGATGCCGGCGCTGCTGGTCTCCTATCTGTTGGGGGTGCTCTTTTTTGAGGGGCAGTACCAGGGGAGTGCACAGCTACTGCAGTTCAATCTGTTCGTGGCGCGGATCGCCTGCGCCAGTTTCATGGCCTATCTGCTCGGTCAGATTCTGGATGTGTCGGTATTCAATCGCCTGCGCCAGTTGCCCTGGTGGTGGGTCGCTCCGGTGGCCTCGACCGTGGTGGGGAATCTGCTGGATACCCTGGCGTTCTTCTCCATCGCCTTCTGGCGCGGCCCGGATGCTTTCATGGCGGAACATTGGGTCGAGATCGCCTGTGTCGACTACGGGGTGAAGCTGCTGATCAGCATCGGCTTGTTTGTGCCGGCCTATGGTGTCCTGTTGCGCTATTTGACGGGAAAACTGTTGGGTTCCCAGCAGAGGGAACTAAGCCGTCAGCTGAATTGAGCAGCATCCACTGATCTGATGGATTCAAATGACCAGTTGTACACTTTGTGATCTGCCGCAACCCTCGAAATGACAAAGGGCGGAAAATAGCTGCCTTGTCACCGATACCCGCCCTGCGCCCGTGCGAAAACGGGTGCTGTTTCGCGGCTGTGGCTAGCCGCGGATAATCTTTTCCACATTGAGCCAGATCAGGATCTGGTTCGATCGTGGATCCTCCATTATTTAACTTCATGAAATACAAAGTTAAATTTGTATTTATGTTTCGAGTGAAAGCACAGTTGGTGGATCTTTGTTTTTTCTTCAACAGAGATATCCACAGCTTGTCAATTTTATGCACAGGTTGCCCCGTGCCTCGTCCAGGGGGCTGTGGCATGCTAACCGCACCTCCGAATTCTGCAGGATCCGCTTCATGACCAGCCCAGCTCCGCTCATCCTGGTGGATGGCTCTTCTTATCTCTATCGCGCCTTTTTTGCCTCCCAGCAGGCGGATCTGCGTACCGCCGCCGGAGTGCCGACCGGTGCCATCCGCCTGATGACCAACATGTTGCGTAGCCTGCTGAAGCAGTATCCGGACTCTCCGGTGGCCGTGGTGTTCGACGCCAAGGGCAAGAGCTTCCGCAACGATCTCTATCCGGAGTACAAGGCGAACCGGGCGGCGATGCCAGACGAGTTACGCAGTCAGGTGGCTCCCATTCACGCCATCGTTCGGGCCATGGGCCTGCCGCTGCTGGTGATCGAGGGGGTCGAGGCGGACGACGTGATTGGCACTCTGGCCCGCCAGGCGACCGAACAGCAGATCGAGATCCTGATCAGTACCGGCGATAAGGACATGGCGCAGTTGGTCTCGCCCCACGTCACCTTGATCGACACCATGAAGGGGGAGGTGACGGATCGACAAGGCGTCATCGAGCGCTTTGGCGTGCCGCCGGAGCTCATCATCGACTACTTGGCGCTGATGGGCGACTCCAGCGACAACATTCCGGGCATGGCCGGGGTGGGGCCCAAGACGGCGGTGGCCCTGCTGCAGGGGATCGGCGGCATTGAGGCGATTGCCAGCAATCTGGATGCCGTGGCCGGCCTGGCGTTTCGCGGCAGCAAGACCTTCGCCGAGAAGTTCCGCGAGCAGGAGGCGATGGTGCGTCTCTCCTATCAGTTGGCCACCATCAAGACCGATGTCGAACTGGCGACGACGCTGGCCGAGATCGGCAAGCCGCAGCCAGATTTGCCGGCGCTGCAGGCCTTGTATCGCGAGTTCGAGTTCAAGGGGCTGATTGAGGAGGTAGCGGCGAACTCTCCGGCCCAGGCGGCAATGGCTCTGCCAGAAGCTCCTAGCGCGGTGAATTATCACACCCTGCTCGAGGAGAGCGAATTTGAGGCCTGGCTGCAGAAGTTGCAGCAGGCCGAGCTGTTTGCCTTCGATACCGAAACAGATGGCCTCGACTATATGCAGGCGAAGATTGTCGGTGTCTCCTTTGCCGTCGCGGCGGGCGAGGCCGCCTATCTGCCGCTGGCTCACGACTATCTGGGGGCGCCGGCCCAGCTGGAACGCGACTGGGTGCTGGCCCGGCTCAAGCCGCTGCTGGAAGATGAAGACAAGCGCAAGGTGGGGCAGAACCTGAAGTTCGATCGCAACGTACTGCGCAACCACGGCATCGAGCTGCGGGGCATCGCCTTCGACACCATGCTGGAATCCTATGTGCTCGATTCAACCGCCACCCGCCATAACATGGACGCGTTGGCCGAGAAGTACCTCGGGGTGAAGACCATTACCTTCGAAGAGATCGCCGGGAAAGGGGTCAAGCAGCTCACCTTCAACCAGATCGAACTGGACAAGGCCGCCCCCTATGCCGCCGAAGATGCCGACATCACGCTGCGGCTGCATCAGGCGTTGTGGCCTCAGCTGCAGGCGGTTCCCTCGCTGCAATCGGTACTGGAGAGCATCGAGTTGCCGCTGGTGCCGATCCTCGCCGACATGGAGCGGCAGGGGGCTCTGATCTCAGTCAGTAAGCTGGCCGAGCAGAGTCGGCAGATCGAGGCCCGGTTGCAGCAACTGGAACAGCAGGCGTTCGTGATCGCAGGTCAAGAGTTCAATCTGGCCTCCACCAAGCAGCTTGGCGAGATCCTGTTTGAGAAGCTCGGTTTGCCGGTCTTGAAGAAGACGCCGAAGGGGGCTCCCTCGACGGCCGAAGAGGTGCTGGTCGAGCTGGCCGAAAGCTATGAGCTGCCGCAGCTGCTGCTGGAGCATAGAACCCTGGCCAAGCTGAAGTCGACCTATACCGACAAGCTGCCGCAGATGGTGGATCCGGTCAGTGGCCGGGTGCATACCTCCTACCATCAGGCCGTCACCGCCACCGGACGCCTCTCTTCCAGTGAGCCCAATCTGCAAAATATCCCAATTCGCAGCGAGGAGGGACGGCGCATCCGCCAGGCCTTCATCGCCGCTCCCGGCTACAAGCTGGTGGCGGCCGACTATTCGCAGATCGAGCTGCGCATCATGGCTCACCTCTCCGGGGATGCCGGATTGCTCAACGCCTTTGCCGCCGGTCAGGATATCCACCGCGCCACGGCGGCCGAGGTGATGGGTGTTCCGGTCGAGGCGGTGACCAGTGAACAACGACGCAATGCCAAGGCGATCAACTTCGGGCTGATCTACGGCATGAGCGCCTTTGGGCTGGCCAAGCAGCTGGGAATCTCCCGCGGGCAGGCCCAGCATTACATGGACAGCTATTTTGCCCGTTACCCCGGGGTGCTCGACTACATGGAGCGGACGCGCGCGCAAGCCGAAGAGCAGGGCTATGTCGAGACCCTGTTCGGTCGGCGCCTCTATCTACCGGATATTCGCGCCCGTAACCAGGGAGTGCGGAAGGCGGCGGAGCGGGCCGCCATCAATGCGCCGATGCAGGGCACTGCCGCCGATATCATCAAGCTGGCGATGATCAAGGTCGCCCGCTGGATTGCCGAGCAGGAGGCGGATTCCATCCGCATGCTGATGCAGGTCCACGATGAACTGGTGTTCGAGGTGCGGGACGATCGCGTGGGGGAGTATCTGCCAGCGATCCAACGGCTGATGGCCGAGGCCGCCGAGCTAGCGGTCCCGCTGGAGGTGGGGATCGGCGTCGGTGAGAACTGGGATCAGGCCCACTAAGCGCCCTCTCAGCTCAGGAGCGACCGGCGAATTTGATATTTTGATAAATAATTGCGTGTTGCTGGAACTATCGCCGATTTTCGGTGACTAATTTATTGCAGAAATTTGGAAACACTTTGCGACCTCCACCCTGTGGGGGTCTTTTTTTGCGCGCTATTTTCGGTATCGCGAAAGGGGAGGCATGCGGCGTAGCTGCCGATCCCGGCTTTTGCAACTGAGTCAGACCTGATGAAAATGTTACCAGTCACGTCGTTGATTAATATTGGAATTTTATAATGGAAAGCGCTATGCATCCCCACAGGTGAGGCGTAGAGTTTCAGCGGTAGGGTACAGAGGTAAGACGTTTTGTCTTACACAGTTTTGATTTTAGACATAGTCAGGCTTATTGGCCGCCCCGGTGATCATCACCGGGGCTTTTTTATATCTGGTGCGCAGGAGAAGCGTTGGTTTCCGCAGTGTGACATCGGAGTAGAGCAATTGCTTTATATTGTCAGGTCTCGCTGCTATAGTAGTGATGAGCGTTCGGTTGAATCGATTTGCCAGAGTCAGTCGCCGAATTAGCGCCTCCCCTTTTGCGATCTTCTCGCTAAACCGTCGGTGAAAAACTGGCGGTTTTTTTATCTCCACCCCGCGAGCTTCCCTCGTGATGGCCGAACCTGTTCCGACTGCTGTTGCTCACAGGCGTTTGCCCGTGGTCCGGTGCATCTCAACGCCATTCAGGGCATGAACTGGAGGAAGAACTTGGACATCCGCGCGGGGAGATGGCGGCGAAAAAAAGCCTGAGTCCGGTGAACGGACTCAGGCCTTGGGGGCCACCGGATGAAGCGTCATCGCGGCAGTTTTTTCAAGGCTAGGCTGGGACTATTACTTCCACGCCTTCCAGGTGTTGATCAGGCCGTTGGTGGAGCTGTCGTGGCTGCTGACGACATCCGCGCTGTTCAGCTCCGGCAGGATCTTGTTGGCCAGCTGTTTGCCCAGCTCCACGCCCCACTGATCGAAGGAGAAGATGTTCCAGATAGCGCCTTGAACGAAGATCTTGTGTTCGTACATGGCGATCAGGGCACCCAGCACCTTGGGGGTCAGGCTCTTGAAGAGGATGGAGTTGGTCGGACGGTTGCCTTCGAACACCTTGAAGGGGACCAGATCCTTGACCTGCTCCAGGGTCTTGCCAGCGGCCAGGAACTCGGCTTCGACCTGTTCCTGGCTCTTGCCGAAGGCCAGGGCTTCGGTCTGGGCGAAGAAGTTGGCCAGCAGCTTGGGATGGTGATCGCCAATCGGGTTGTGGCTGATGGCCGGCGCCAGGAAGTCACAAGGGATCAGCTTGGTGCCCTGGTGGATCAACTGATAGAAGGCGTGTTGGCCGTTGGTGCCCGGCTCACCCCAGATGATGGGGCCAGTCTGGTAGTCGACCTTGTTGCCGTTGCGATCCACATACTTGCCGTTGGATTCCATGTTGCCTTGCTGGAAGTAGGCAGGGAAACGGTGCATGTACTGGTCGTAGGGCAGAATGGCTTCGGATTCGGCGCCGTAGAAGTTGTTGTACCACAGGCCGATCAGCGCCAGCAGCACAGGCACGTTCTGCTCGAAGGCGGTGGTGGCGAAGTGCATGTCCATCTCGAAGGCGCCTTGCAGCAGGGCTTCGAAGTTGTCGAAACCGACAGACAGGGCGATAGGCATACCGATGGCAGACCAGGAGGAGTAGCGACCGCCAACCCAATCCCAGAATTCAAACATGTTGTTGGTGTCGATGCCGAACTCGGCCACGGCCTTGCCGTTGGTGGACAGCGCCGCGAAGTGCTTGGCAACGTGGGCCTTGTCACCGGCAGTCTTGATAAACCAGTCGCGGGCGGTCAGGGCGTTGGTCATGGTCTCCTGGGTGGTGAAGGTCTTGGAGGCCACCAGGAACAGGGTGGTTTCCGGATCGATCTTCTTCAGGGTCTCGGCGATGTGGGTGCCATCGACGTTGGAGACGAAGTGCATCTGCAGGTGATTCTTGTAGGGGCGCAGGGCTTCGGTGATCATCACCGGACCCAGATCGGAGCCGCCGATACCGATGTTGACCACATGTTCGATGGCCTTGCCGGTATAACCCTTCCACTCGCCAGAGATGATCTTGGCACAGAAGCCCTTCATCTTCTCCAGCACCGCCTTCACTTCCGGCATCACATCCTTGCCATCAACCAGGATCTCGCGGTCGGCGCGGTTACGCAGAGCGACGTGCAGCACGGAGCGGCCTTCGGTCTGGTTGATCTTGTCACCATTGAACATGGCGTCGATGGCAGAGCGCAGGTCCGTCTCGTTGGCCAGATCGATCAGCAGCTGCAGAGTCTCTGCGCTGATGATGTTCTTGGAGTAGTCGACCAGAATGTCGCCACCGAAGGTGGTGGAGAACTTGTCAAAACGGGCCGGATCGGCAGCAAACAGATCCTTGAGTTGACGGTTCTTGTGGGTGGCGAAATGAGCTTCCAGTGCCTTCCAGGCCTTGGTCTGGGTCGGGTTGATGTTTTTCATCGGTTCGCATTCCTAAAGAGTCGATTGATAAACCTTTGCGTCCTGTGCGCCTGTTGCCGACCTCAGTAACCCACGGTTGGTGGCGCGCCAAGCCGAAAACCGGCGACAGTTTACACTTTTTTGCGGCAAGAATGCTGCTTCCATCACTTTCGGTTCGTCGAAAGTGGCGGCTTGCCGCTCCTTGCCCAGCAATGGCGCGCCGCCGGAAATCCCGCTGGCCACCGGGCGGCGGCTTGATCTCCCGGCTGAGCCGGGTGTAGGGTAGTGCTCATGCACACGATACGGTCACTGACTCCTTTGCACTCCTGGTGGCGCCTCGACTGAGGCGGCCAGGGTCAGTGATCTCCACTTTCCAATGCCGCCGGTTCGGCCGGCATTGTCTTGATGGCTCGGAACCGGCGGTTTTATTCCAAGGAGAAGAGCATGTCCTACACCATCTTGACCGGCGATCGGCCCACCGGTTGCCTGCACCTGGGTCACTTCGTCGGCTCGCTACGGCAACGGGTCGAACTGCAGCATGCCCACCAGCAGACCATTCTGGTGGCCGATCTACAGGGACTGACCGATAACGCCCATAACCCGGGCAAGATCAGCGAAAACATCCTCAACGTGGTGGCCGACTATCTGGCAGTGGGCATCAATCCGGCCAAGACCACCATCTGTCTGCAATCGGCGTTGCCGGCGCTGGCCGAGCTGACCATGTACTACCTGAACCTGGTGACGGTGGCGCGGCTGGAGCGCAATCCGACCGTCAAGAGTGAAATTGAGCAGAAGGGGTTTGCCCGCTCTTTACCGGCGGGTTTTCTGGTCTATCCGGTGAGTCAGGCCGCCGACATCACCGCCTTTGCCGCCACCCATGTTCCGGTCGGTGATGATCAGTTGCCGATGATCGAGCAGACCAACGAGATAGTGCGCAGTTTCAACCGCATCGTTGGGGATTCGGTGCTGGTGGAGTGTCAGGCGATGCTCAGCAAGGTCAGTCGGCTGCCGGGGATCGATGGCAAGGCGAAGATGTCCAAGTCCCTCGGCAACACCATCACGCTTGGGGCGAGCGAAGCCGAAATCCACGCCGCCGTGATGAAGATGTACACGGATCCCAACCATCTGCGGGTCAGCGACCCGGGGCAGATCGAGGGGAATGTGGTATTCAGCTATCTGGATGCCTTCGGCCGCGATGAGGCTTTGGTGGCGCAGTTGAAGCAGCAGTATCAGCAGGGAGGGCTGGGTGATGTGGCGATCAAGCGGCTGCTGGAGTCGGAACTGCAGGAGTTGCTCGCGCCGATCCGCGCGCGGCGGACGGCTTATCTGGCCGACAAGGCGGAGCTGGTGCGGATCCTGCGAGAGGGGACCGAGCGCGCCAACGACGTGAGTCAACAGGTGCTGGCGCGGGTCAAGCGGGCATTGGGTCTGGCGCTGTTTGTCCTATAACCCGACTCAGGCGGCCAACAGTGCGGCAAAGCCGTGACCATTCTGGCGGCTGACATAGAGCTCCTCCCGGCAGCCGGTCCAGTCCAGCCCCAAACGGTTGGCCACGGCTTGGGGCCAGGCGGCCGGTTCCTCGGTGGGAATCGTGGCCAGATTGGTCAGCGCCAGTCCGAGGTGAACAAAGGCCGCCTCACTGGAAAAGGTGTCGCTGTCCAACGGCGTCGGGTGATAGCGGATGGCCTCACAGATCGACAGTGGGAAGCACCAGCGATTGGCAACCTCGGCCCCCAGCTCGGCGTAACTGAAACCGACCACCGTCTGTTCGGCATAGGCGCGGCCGAGCAGGGGCTCCAGCTCACCGATGCGCTGAATGGTCTCGATGGGTAACGAAAGATGCATGATCAGGCGGCCCAAATCGTAGAGCAGGCCACAGGTGAAGATCTCTTCGCTGCCGGCGCCGGCGCGCCGTGCCAGCTGTTTGCTCAGGGTGGCGACATCGAACACCTTGCCCCAGAAATGGTGTAATTCGATGCCAGGAACTCGTTTGAGCGAGTCGGTGAGGCCGCAGGCCAGCACCATGTTGCGGATGGTCTCGGTCCCCAGACGGATGACCGCCTCCTTGACGGTGGCGATCTGTCGGCAGTTGCCAAACTGAGCGGCATTGGCCAGACGCAACAGCTTGGCCGAGATGACGGGATCTTTGGCCACCTGATGGGCGATGAGCATCAGATCCGGCGAGGGCTGATGAAAGGTCTGGATCAGGGCGCGCACCACCTCGGGAACGTTGGGCAGGTTTTGCGGTTGTGCGAGCAGGGCGGCAATGGTTGGCATAAGTTCATCCTGAAGTGGCGGACCAAGTTCTGACGCAACCCTTTCATTATGGCCAATTTTTCCTTTGGCACTCAAAGAGTGGACAAGGCCGGCGGGGGCCGGCCTTGTCATGGCGGTTAGACCTTCAGCTTCTTATGGTATTCCTTCTTGGTTTGCGCCATCCCATCGAGGGCGGCCTTGGCTTCATCCAGCTTGCCGGCATCCAGCAAACCGATGGTGGCATCGATCTGCTGGATCAGCTTATCGAGACCTTCCACATACGCTTTGCGCTCTGGGCCGTCGGCCGGTTGATCCTTGAAGTCTGGAGGTACCTGCGTCTTGGCATGAACCGAATACTCCCGCAACTTGGTCAGGCTGGCTTTCATCGCCGCCGCATCATCGGCGTTGGCGGCGGCGCGCAGGCTCTGACTCATCGCCTTCATATCGGTTTTCACTGGATTGGCGGCCAGTACGGGGACGGCAAAGCTGCTGCTCAGCAGCAGGGCACAGCATAGGGTGGCAAGTTTTTGCATGGTTGGACTCTCCGCGTGATCGATGTCGGTATTAAGGCTAGGGAGTAATGCTTAAGCCTGGCTTAAGTGATACCGGAGCCAGTCGCGGCATTGCAACCAGTTTAAGTGATTCTCTTAACAAATCACCAACAATTAGCCGCCGCTCTGCTGGGCCGTCTCCCAGAAGGCGCGGATCAGCGGTTCATCGAGGCGACGCTTCTGGACGCACAGGCCGACATCGTAGGACTTGAATGCCGGACGCACATCGAGGATCCGCACCTTGTCGCCCATGGGGCTGTGGTCGATCACCGCCTCAGGCACCAGACCGACGCCGCAGCCCAGGGCCACCATGCTGACGATGGCCTCGTTGCCGGCGACTTCGGCATAGATGTTGGGACTGATCCCCTTGTTACGAAACCACTGATCGGTCCGTTTACGCGCCAACCCCTGCTCCGAGAGGATCACCGGCAGATGCTCCCAATCCGGCTCGTCGTCCTTGAGCCAGCGCGAGATCGGGCTGGTGGCACGCGGCGCGATGAAGACCAGTGGCACGCGGCGCAGAAAGACAAAATGCAGTTTGCCGGGCAGGGCGTCGGGGCGGGCGGCGATGGCCATGTCCGCTTCCTCCGAGAGCACCTTCTCCACCGCCAGGGCTGGGTCGCCGGTCTCCAGCTTGATTTCCAACTGCGGATAGCGGGCGCGAAAACGCCCCAGAGTGTCGGGAAGCAGGAAGTAGCTGGCGGTGACCGAGCAGTAGAGTTTCAACCGCCCTTGCAGCGGTTCGCCGACGTGGCGCAACTCCTGGCGCAATTTCTGCCACTCATCCAGCAGCGGCAGACCAAATTCGCGCAGCCGTTCACCGGCGACGGTCAGGGTCACGCTGCGGTTATCCCGTTCGAAGAGCGGGCAGCCCACCTCCTGCTCCAGGCGCTGGATGGCCCGACTCAGGGTCGAGGGGCTGACCGCCATGGCATCGGCGGTCTTGGCAAAGTGCAGACTCTCGGCCAGATGGAGAAACAGTTCCAGATTGCGTAGATCCATGACTAAAGGTCCTTCCTGGGGGGGCGCCTCGATTCCGGATGGGGGCGACTTCATGTTTCTTAAACTGCAATATTCCGTTTCGAATATATCATTTTCGGCAATGATTTGCCTGGGCTATAGTACGACGGTCAAAGTCCCATCGGGGCTCAAGGAATTCACTGCTTTGTTATGGAGTTAACCATGTCTAACTATTTCAACACCCTGAATCTGCGTCAGCAGCTGGCCCAACTGGGCAAGTGTCGTTTCATGAACCGTGATGAATTCGCCACCGGTTGCGATTTCCTCAAGGGCAAGAAAGTGGTCATCGTCGGCTGTGGCGCCCAGGGTCTGAACCAGGGTCTGAACATGCGTGACTCTGGCCTGGATGTTTCCTATGCCCTGCGCGCCGAGGCCATCGCCGAGCGTCGCAAGTCCTGGCAACAGGCTACTGCCAACGGTTTTACCGTTGATACCTACGAAGCGCTGATCCCGACTGCCGATCTGGTAGTGAATCTGACTCCGGACAAGCAGCACACCAGCGTGGTCAAGGCGGTGATGCCGCTGATGAAGCAAGGCGCCGCTCTGGGTTACTCCCACGGTTTCAACATCGTGGAAGAAGGCACCCAGGTACGTAAGGACCTGACCGTGGTCATGGTCGCTCCCAAGTGCCCGGGCACCGAAGTGCGTGAAGAGTACAAGCGTGGTTTCGGTGTGCCGACCCTGATCGCCGTGCACCCGGAGAACGATCCGCGCGGTGAAGGCATGGCCATCGCCAAGGCGTGGGCAGCTGCCACCGGTGGTCATCGTGCCGGTGTTCTGGAATCCTCCTTCGTGGCCGAAGTGAAGTCTGACCTGATGGGCGAGCAGACCATCCTGTGTGGCATGCTGCAAGCGGGCTCCATCCTCTGCTATGACAAGATGGTCGCTGAAGGCGTTGACGCCGGTTATGCCAGCAAGCTGATCCAATTCGGTTGGGAAACCATCACCGAAGCCTTGAAGCAGGGTGGTATCACCACCATGATGGATCGTCTGACCAACCCGGCCAAGCTGAAGGCTTACGCCCTGGCTGAAGAGATGAAGGTCCTGCTGCGTCCGCTGTTCCAGAAGCACATGGATGACATCATCAGTGGCGCCTTCTCCACCGGCATGATGGCCGACTGGGCCAATGACGATGCCAACCTGTTCAAGTGGCGCGAAGAGACCGGCAAGAGCGCGTTCGAAAATTCACCGACCCATGCGGGTAACATCTCCGAACAAGAGTACTTCGACCACGGCATCCTGATGGTGGCCATGGTCAAGGCCGGCGTGGAACTGGCGTTCGAGACCATGGTCTCCTCCGGTATCATCGAAGAGTCTGCCTACTACGAGTCTCTGCACGAACTGCCGTTGATCGCCAACACCATCGCTCGTAAGCGTCTGTATGAAATGAACGTGGTGATTTCCGATACCGCTGAATACGGTAACTACCTGTTCGCCAACGCCGCTGTGCCGCTGCTGCGCGATCACATCATGCCGAAGGTCACTCTGGAAGTGATTGGTAAGGGTCTGTCTGACAAGTCTAACGGTGTCGACAACGTGGCTCTGGTGCAAGTGAATGATGCGATCCGCAACCACCCCATCGAAGCGGTGGGCAAGGTACTGCGTGGCTACATGAAGGACATGAAGCGCATCGCCGTCGGCGGTTAATCACCGGCTGAACACATCTTCCCTGTGCGGGCCAGCCGGTGAGGCTGGCCCAACGCACATCCCCAAAAGGGTTTGTTAACCGCCTTATCCAGGCGGTTTTTTTATGTCTCAATGCAGCGGTTGCTGCCCATATCCGAACTTTCCATCCTGGAACACTCGCTTCTTGGAATCGTTTGACACTCACATGAAGCCAAATATTCCAACTAGATAGTCGCTAGTTGAGAATTGATATCATTGCGGTTGATAACCGTTCTTGTTTGTATTTATACTGCGCCATCCCAATTTTCATGATCACGCTCACAAAGGAATGGTGTATGTCTCTCTTCCCTCGCAATGCCTCGAATCTCTCGGTCGCCGCGCTGACGGCAGCTCCATTGGCTCGAGCCATCCGTTGCATCCTGTTGACGCCGATGCTGGCGGCACCCGCCTTGGCCGCGGTAGAAAAACCGTCGGCTCAGGAGGCCGAGTCGCAGGTAGGCGCCGTGCTGGTGACCGCTGCCGATGAAGGCGTCACCCAAGGGTCTGAGTCCTACACCCCGTCGAGCAGTAGCACGGCGACCAAGCTGCCACTGACTCTGCGCGAGACGCCGCAATCTGTGACTGTGGTGACCCAGCAGAAGATGGATGACTTCAACCAGACCTCCATCAACGAGGTGCTCGGTGGCGTTGCCGGAGTCTCGGTTGAGCAGATCGAGACGGACCGCACCTACTACAGTTCCCGCGGTTTTGATATCACCAACTTCCAGGTCGATGGCTTGGGTCTGCCGATGGCCAATGGCAACGTCAACGGCGATCTGGACACTGCCATCTACGATCGTGTCGAGGTGATCCGCGGCGCCACGGGTCTGATGGCCGGGGCGGGGAATCCGTCGGCGACCGTCAACATGGTGCGCAAACGGCCGACCCGGGAGTTGCACTCCGAGGTGAAGGGCGGCGTCGGTTCCTGGGACAAGAAACGTGGTGAGATGGATGTCTCCGGCTCGTTGGTCGAATCGGAAAAGCTGCGTGGCCGCATGGTGCTGGTCAAGCAGGATAAGGAGTCCTATCTGGACCGTTACGCCTCCGAACGCACCGTCGCCTACGGTGTGCTGGAAGGCGATCTCGGCGAGCAGACCCTGCTGACCGCCGGCTACAGCCTGCAACAGAACGACAGTGACAGCCCCATGTGGGGCGCTCTGCCGCTCTACTACACCGATGGATCCCAAACTGACTACGATGTCTCGACCAGCACCTCGGCGGATTGGTCCTACTGGAATGTCGACAACCGTCGTGCCTTCGTGGAGCTCAACCACTCGCTGCTCAACGGCTGGCAAGTCAAGGGTGCCTACAACTTCATCAACACCCGTCAGGACTCCCGCCTGTTCTACATGTATGGCACCCCGGACAAGAGCACCGGACTGGGCTTGCTCAGTTACCCGGGTTTGTACCAGATGGAGATGGATCAACACGTCGCCGATCTGAACGCCTCCGGTCCCTTCCGTCTGCTGGGCCGCGAACACCAGTTGGTGGTGGGCACCAGCCTGTCGCGTTCGACCGTCGATGAGCTGTCGCTCTACAGCAACACCACCGGCAGTGCACTGCCGCCGCTGGAGGAGTGGCAGGGCGACTACCCGGAGCCCGAGTTCAACCTCTATCCCAACGGCAGTCATTGGGTCGACAAGGAGCTGGGGGGCTATCTGGCGGCTCGCTTCAGTGTCATCGACGATCTGGCATGGATTGTCGGCAGTCGCCTGACCAGTTGGGAAACCGAGGGTCAGAGCTATGGCGTCGAGAAGAGCAACTCGGCACACGGCGTGCTGACCCCCTACACCGGTCTGGTGTATGACCTGACCGATGAGATTTCCACCTATGCCAGCTACACCACCATCTTCACCCCGCAAAAGGCCATGGACATCAACCGGCAGCAGCTCGATCCCATCGATGGCATCAGCTATGAGACCGGGGTGAAGGGTGAGTTCCTGGAAGGGCGACTGAACACCAGCCTGGCGCTGTTCCAGACTCGGCAAAACAACCTGGCGGAGATCGCCGGCGTCATGCCGGACAACAGCACCGAAAACTACTATCGCGCGGTGGATGGGGTGCGCAGTCAGGGCTACGAGCTGGAGGCTTCCGGCATGGTGCTGACCGATTGGCAACTGGCGGCCAGCTATACCGATCTCGACATCGAGGATGCCGATGGTCATACCGCCAAGACCTATACGCCGAAGAGGCTGTTCAAACTGGCCTCGACCTACCGGCTGAACAAGTTGAAGCTGGGCGGCTCTCTGAACTGGCAGGATGAAATTTCCCGGGTCAATGGCGCCGGCACCACCACCCGGCAGGGCAGCTACGCCCTGCTGAACCTGATGGCTCGTTACGATTTCAACAAGCAGTGGCATACCCAGCTGAACGTCGACAACGTCACCGACAAGAAGTACCTGAACAGCCTGTATTGGGACCAGGGCTTCTACGGGGCGCCGCGTAGCCTGATGTTGACCGCCGGTTGGACCTACTGAGGCCGGAGCCTGCCCGAATGAGTCATTCAGCGGAACGATCGGATGGCGAGGGGGGGAGACAACCGCAGTTTGCGCAAGTGCTCCCCCTGAGCCGGCTGGCTGGCCTGTGGCCGACCGGGCAAACGCCCTGGCAAAACGTCTGGTTGGCGGCGGTGGCACAGCCGCAGCCGTGTTGGCTGCTGCCCACCGATGAGCCAGCCCTGGCGGCGATGCTCATGGGCTACGCCCGTCACCACCACGCCGACTTGCCGGCCGTGACGCTGGCCGAGTGGCCGCCGGCGGTACGGGAGGCTCTGGCGTCGGAGTGGTCACGGGGACTCTTCTCCCGGTTGCTGATCCCGCAGTTGAGCCTGCTGCTGACTCAGGCTCATTTGCTGCCGTTGGCGGGCGCGGCGCTGCATCTGGCAGCGGATGGCGAAGTCGTCGGCTTTGGTTTGTCCCACGGAGGAACGGCGCTTGGCGCCGCCTGGCCGACGGCACTTGCGGAGGCGGATGCCGTGACGGCCAGCCTGCTCTGGCTGCTGGAGCAGGCGTTGCTGCCGTGGATCCGCACCCTGGTGCGCGTCACCGGGTGCCGGGCTTCGGTGCTTTGGTGCAATGCGGCCTGTTATTGGCGCTGGTGGTTGGAGTCGGAGATGCTGCTGGCGCGGCTCGCCGAGTTACCGGCCGAAGAGGCCCAGGCGGCGCAATTGCGTCGGCAACGGGCTTTGCAGTTTATCACTCAGGGGGAGCTGCCAAGCGTGGACTGTTACGGTGCCCACGAGTTACGGCAACTGGCGCGCAATCCCCTCTACCAACCGTGGCGGCTGCGGCAGGTCGAGGGGCAAGCCGTGATGGTGCGGCGGGTCTGTTGCCAACGCTATCGGCTGCCGCAACTGGCGCTGTGCCCCGGTTGCCCCGTGGTGCTGGCGCCCCCTCGTCGTTCAGGAGCTTCTTCATGATCCGTTTGGAACAGGTTCAATTTCGTCTCGGCTCGCGTCAGTTGTTGCAACCGCTGGACTTGCAGATCCCGCAGGGACAGGTCTGTGGCCTGATCGGGCACAACGGCTCGGGAAAATCGACCCTGATCAAGCTGCTGGCTCGGCAGCAGAGCGCCTCGGGTGGCCGTATCCTGCTGGATGGCGAGGATCTGGCGAGCTACTCCAGCCGGGAATTTGCCCGGCGCGTGGCCTATCTGCCGCAACAGCCGGCTGCCACCGACCAACTGACGGTGCGCGAGCTGGTGCGTTTCGGTCGTCAGCCCTGGCACGGTCTGCTCGGTCGCTTTGGTCCGGACGACCAGCGGGCGGTGGCGCGGGCGATGGCGCTCACCCAGCTCGAGCCCTATGCCGATCGTCTGGTGGAATCCCTCTCCGGTGGCGAGCGGCAGCGGGTCTGGTTGGCCGCCCTGATCGCCCAACAGACTCGCTACCTGTTGCTGGATGAACCGACCTCGGCGCTGGATGTCGCCCATCAGGTGGAGGTGTTGACCCTGATCCGCCAGTTGAGCCATGAGCTGGATCTGGGGGTGGTGCTGGTGCTGCATGACATCAACATGGCGGCTCGCTACTGCGATCGCCTGGTGGCGCTGCGCGAGGGGGCCCTGCTGCGACAGGGAACGCCGGAGGAGCTGATGACATCGGCCACACTGGCGGACATTTATCAGCTGCCGATGCAGGTCCTCGCCCATCCGGTCACCGGCGAGCCCGTGAGCGTGGTGCTGTGATGGGGCGACGAATGAACTCTGTTGCAACCATCGTGATGCTGCTGGGGCTGCTACTGGTGCCAGTGGTCCACTCGGCTTCGCTGCGGGTGGTGGCGCTGGATTGGGCCTGTGCCGAGACCGCCCAGGCGCTGGGGGTGACGCCGGTCGGCATGGCGCAGTTGGCCGACTATCGCCTCTGGAGCGGTGACATGCCGATGCCGGAGAGCGTGGTCGATGTGGGTCTGCGCATGGAGCCCAATCTGGAGCTGATCCGGGCGTTGCGCCCGGATCTCATCCTCCTCTCACCCATGCAACAGGCCTCGGTGCCACTGCTGGAGCGCATCGCCCCGGTACAGCTCATCGCCTTCAATACGCCGGAGCAGCCCGACAGCTACCAGCAGGCGCGTGTGGCGACCCGCCAACTCGCCCGTCTGCTGGGGCGCCCGGCCCAGGGGGAGCGATTGCTGCGCGCGACCGAACAGGCGCTGACGCGGCTTGGCGAGC
Source organism: Aeromonadaceae bacterium (assembly GCA_041441555.1). GTDB lineage: Bacteria > Pseudomonadota > Gammaproteobacteria > Enterobacterales > Aeromonadaceae > Pseudaeromonas. Next base: position 42,963 of record JASDSW010000007.1, on the reverse strand, counting down.
AGCTCAGGGCGAACGGCGAGCCGCGCCCTGTCTATCTGCTGCGGTTTGCCGATCGGCGTCATGGCTGGGTGCTGGGGGCCAACAGCCTGTTCGGCGGCGGGCTGGCCGCGGCTGGAGTGACGTTGGCCTGGCGGCAGCAGACCAACCTGTGGGGCTTTTCGACCGTGCCCCTGACCGCCCTGATGGCGGAGCCGGAAGCGGTCGTGGTCTACATAGCGCCGTTGCCCTTTCCCAGCGTGGCGGCGCTGGACGATAACCAGCTCTGGCGGCGTCTGCCGGCGGTCCGCGAGGGGCGTCTGGTGGGGTTGCCTCCGGTTTGGCTGGGCAATGGCCTGCCGAGCCTCATCGCCTTCTCGCGATTGTTGGCGGCGCACTGGCCCGGAGGTCCGAAATCACCCAGGGAGTCTGTTTGATGTCTCGATATCTTGAATGGCTGGCACCGGCGGGCGTGAATGCGGACGGCGATGCCGAGTCCCGAGCCTGCGGGCTGGCCGGATTGGTGGCACTGCTGGCGCTCTGGCTGGCCAGTGGTCGGCTGGCGGCCGCCTTGCCGGTGGCGCAGTGGGTGGAGGCTCTGTCGTTGCCGCTGGCGCAGCTGGAGCTGCCCGCGGTGCTGTGGCGTTTTGCCCTGTTGCCGCAACTGACCATGGCCCTGCTGGTGGGAGCCTCCCTCGGTGTGGCTGGCGTCCTGCTGCAACAGGGGTTGCGCAATCCATTGGCCGCCCCGGAGACCCTGGGCATTCAAAGTGGCGGCCTGCTGGCGATGGCGCTGGTGGTGTTGTATCGCCCGGTATGGCTGGCGGTGGCCGGCGAATGGGTGGCCTTTGGCGGAGGACTGGCAGCGGCCGGGCTGGTGTTGGTGCTGGCCGCCCGGCGGCAGGGATCACCGCTGGTGCTGTTGCTGGCCGGTCTGCTGGTCACCCTGTTGACTGGCTCGCTGCTCACCCTGCTGCTGTTGAATCATGATTTGGCGCTGGTCAGCCTGCTGGCCCTGAATGCGGGCTCCCTGGCGCAGGATGGTTGGCAGTCGGTCGAGCAACTGGCACCTCGCCTGCTGCTGGTGCTGGGACTGGCGTTGGCCCTGGCGCGGCCGCTGCGCCTGCTGGAGTTGGGCGACCAGGGGGCGCGCAGCTTCGGCCTCTCGCCCGGGCTGTTGCGGTTGCTGACCCTGCTCTTGGCCATCTATCTGAGTGCCACCCTGGTCAGCCAGGTGGGGGTGATCAGCTTCGTGGCGCTGGCGGCCCCGCTGCTGGCCCGGTTGCTGGGCGCCCGTCGGTTGGTCTCCCGGCTGCTGGTTGCCGCGATACTGGGTGGCGCGTTGCTGTTGATCACCGATCTGGTGGTGACCCTGCTGCCGGGCTCCGGCGAATGGGCCACCGGCAGCCTGGTGGCGCTGCTGGGGGCGCCGCTGTTGTTTTTCCTGGTGTGCCGGGTGCGCCTGGCTGAGGCGCCGAGCCCGAGCATGGCCATGGGGCGCCGCCACCCCATGCCAAACCGCTTGCTGCTGGCGATCGGCGTCCTCTGCCTGCTGGCTCTGGCTCTCGGACTCGGATTGGCGCGGGATGCCAGCGGCTGGAGCTGGTGGGCTCACGGGGACTGGTCGCTGCTGAGCCAATGGCGGTTGCCCCGGGTGCTGGCGGCCCTGGCGGCGGGCGGCATGCTGGCCCTGGCGGGAGTCTTGATCCAGCGGCTGACCGGCAACCCGCTGGCCAGCCCCGAGGTGCTGGGTATCAGCAGCAGTTGTGGTCTGGGGTTGATCCTGCTGGGGCTGCTGGCGCCGCAAGCCAGTCGGCCGTTGCAGCTGCTGGTGGGCACCCTCAGCGCCCTGCTGCTGTTGTTTTTCCTGTTGCTGTGGAGTCGCCGCAGCCAGTTTGCTCCGCTGCGCCTGCTGCTGTGTGGCATGACGGTGACCGCGCTGTTTGCGGCCAGTCAGAGCCTGGTGCTGGGCTCCGGTAACCCCCGCGGCATGCAGCTGCTGAGCTGGATGTCGGGCTCGACCTACTATGTCACGCCGCCGATGGCCTGGAGTCTGCTGCTGTTGCTGGGTGGCCTGCTGGCACTGAGTTGGCCTCTGCTGCGTTGGTTGGAGTTGGTGCCGTTGGGGGCGGTGACCGCCCGCAGCTTTGGCGTCGATCCGGCGCGCAGCCGGCTGCTGATCCTGCTGCTGGCCGCGCTCTTGACGGCCGCCGCGACCCTGTTGGTGGGGCCGGTCAGCTTCGTCGGCCTGCTGGCGCCACACCTGGCGCGTCACCTCGGGCTGTTTCGTGCCAGGGAGCAACTGTTGGGGGCCATGGGTTGCGGGATGAGCGTGATGTTGCTAGCCGATTGGGCCGGCCGCCAGTGGCTGTTCCCCGATCAGATCCCGGCCGGTCTGATGGCCTCGCTGCTCGGTGGCGGTTACTTCCTCTGTAGCCTGTGGCGACGGGGCTGATGGTCATGGAGAAACCAAGATGAACGGTTGGGTGAGGACAAGCGTCGAGGGGCCAGCGGAGCTTCTTCCTGTCGCTGAGGTGGTGGGGAGTCCCGTGGGCCGGGCGGATGCGATTCGGGTGAGCGAGCGCTGGTCGGTGACGATGGATTCCGGCTCCTGGGCCTCCTGGCCGACCCGCTTGCTCTGCGGGGGGGGAGTGGTGTTGCTGCACCTGCTGCTGGCCTGGGGGTTGTGGCAACCGACACCGGCACCGCTACAACGGCCGCAGCCCGAGGTGGTTTCGGTGCGTTGGCTGGCGGAGCCGCCGGCACAGACCCCAACAGCAACTCCGGTGCCGCCAGCGGCTGTCCGCCAACCGCCACCTCCGCCGGTTGTCAAGCCGCCGGTCGTTCAGCAAGCGGCCAAGCCGCGCCCGGTGGCGGCCAAACCGAAGGTGAAGGCCCACCCGCACCCAAAACCGGTCAACCGGCCGCGTCCCGTGCCGGTTGAGCCACCCCAGACGGCGAGCCTGATGCCCACCGCCGCGCCGACGTCGGCGCAGCCGGTGCCGACGCCCGCGGTACCACCGCTGCGGGAGCCTCAGTATCAGTCGGCGTCCCTGCGCAATCCGGCGCCCAGTTATCCGCCCCTATCCCGCCGGTTTGGCGAACAGGGCGAGGTGATGTTACGGGTGTTGGTCTCGCCGGCGGGAGAGGCCTTGCAGGTCGAGTTATTGGCCAGCAGTGGTCACCGCCGTCTGGATGAGGCGGCGCGAAAAATGGTGGCCAAGTGGCGCTTTATTCCGGCGCAGCGCGGCCAGGAAAAGGTTCAGGCCTGGGTACGAGTCCCGGTGCTCTTTCAATTGAGGAGAAAATCATGAGTGATGCGATGGAGCCGGGGGCCATGGGCGTGGCCCATCTGCTGAGTCAGAGCAGTGGCATTGGTCTGCTGCCCTTGGTGCTGCTGGTGCTGATGTCAGTGGGCAGTTGCTACTACCTGCTGTTGAAGAGCTGGACCGGCTGGCGGGAACGGCGGCTGGGGCATCAATTCCTGCGGCGCTTCTGGCAGAGTCGTCACCTGCCGCAGCTTGAACAGCAGTTGCTGCAGCATCCGCCGCGGGAGGCCTATGGCCGCCTGGCGGCAGCGGCTTTCGGTGCCCGGGCCCAGCTGGGGCGCCGCGACGGGGAACTCGGCTTGCTGATCCTGGGGTCGGCAGACGAGTTTCTGCTGCGGGCGTTGCGCCAGGCGATCAGCCGCGAACGCCTGCGCCTGGAGGCTGGCTTGACCTTCCTGGCTTCGGTGGGTTCGGCTGCTCCCTTTGTCGGCCTGTTTGGTACCGTCTGGGGCATCTATCATGCCCTGCTGGCCATCGGCGCGACGGGCCAGAGCAGCCTGGACAAGGTGGCAGGGCCGGTGGGCGAGGCACTGATCATGACCGGCTTCGGTCTGGCGGTCGCCTTGCCGGCGGTGCTCATCTACAACCTGTTTGTGCGCCTCAACCGCCTGAAGTTGGCTGCTCTGGACGGTTTTGCTCATGATCTGTTTGCTCTGCTGACCACGGGCTCCGCCGTGCGGGCGGGTGAAACAACCGGAGCCCAGATGGCCTCGGCGCCGGAGGTGGCCTGATGGCGTTTGGTCGCTTATCCGACGAGGGGGATGATCAGCCGATGGCGGACATCAACATGATCCCGATGATCGATGTCATGCTGGTGCTGCTCATCGTCTTCATGATCACCGCCCCCCTGCTGACCGATGCGGTCAAGCTGGATCTTCCGGAGGCCAGCAGTCAGCTCAACGAGCCGAAACCGGCCGACATCTCGGTCTCGATCACCGCCGATGGGACTGTGCACTGGAATGGCGAGCCGGCGAGCGATGCCGAACTCGAGGGGCTGATGGCCGAGGCGGCGAACAAGGCGCCGCTGCCCGAGTTGCAGTTGAGGGGCGATCACCGGGTTGATTACGGCCGGGTTGCCGGCGTACTGGCCCTGGCCTCGCAACAGGGGCTACACAAGCTGGCGTTTGTCAGTCAGCCGGAGTCCGCGCCCTGAGCGGCCGCCGCGAGTCGGCGCGGTCGGGTTGAAGGGGTGCCCTCTTCAACCCCCGGACTCCAACCCGGGATCCGATTGCATTGCCCCGCACTCTGGCGTTTAATCCCCGCTGTTTCTCCTCTTCTTCTCTTCTGTCTCAGGTAGATCCGATGGCCGCTCCCCAATCCTCACCCAGTTCGTTGTTTCAACTGACCTGGCCGCTCTTCATCGATATCGCCTTTCACTTCCTGACCGGGGCGCTCAATACCTTCATGGTGGGACAGGTCTCCTATCAGTCCGTCGCGGCGCTGGCCGTGGGCAACCAGATCCTCGATCTGTGCATCACGCTGTTCAACTTCATCGGCATCGGCTCCAGCGTGGTGATCGCCCAGTATCTGGGAGCGGGGGACCGGCGGATGACCCGGCGGGTGGTGCATACCGCCATCGGTTTCAACCTGCTGGTGGGGCTGCTGACCTCGCTGACGGTGATCCTGGGGGCCGATGGTCTGTTGCACCTGATGAACATGCCGGAAAACCTGATGCGCGATGGTCACGTCTACCTGACGGTGATTGGCCTGTGTCTGCTGCCGGAGGCAGCCGCGCTCTGCATGGCGGCGGCCCTGCGTGCCCACGGCCATACCCGCGAAGCCATGTACGTCACCCTGGTGGCCAACCTGATCACCTTTGTCGGCAATGCCTTGCTGCTGTTCGGCTACTTCGGTCTGCCCAAGATGGGGGTGGCCGGGGTGGCCTGGAGTACCGTGGTTGGCCGTCTGGTCGCCCTGGCGCTGCTGATCTACCTGCTGCAGAAGCGGACCGGCATCCGTCTGATCTTCCGTCAGCTGTTCCAGTGGCAGCGCGAGGTGCTGGGCAAGATCATGCATATCGGTCTGCCCGCGGCGGGCGAAAACCTCTCCTGGATGTTGCAGTTCATGGTGGTGACCTCCTTTGTGGCTCTGATGGGGGATAAGGCGCTGGCGACCCAATCCTTCTTCTTCCAGATCTGTCTGTTTATCCTGTTGTTCGGTCTCTCCATCGGGCTTGGCACCGAGATCCTGATCGGTCACATGGTGGGGGCTGGCAAGTTCGAGCAGGCCTATCGCCAGCTGCTGCGCAGTCTCAAGCTGGGGCTGCTGGTGACCGCCGTGGTGGTGATCCCGATGGCGTTCGGTGGTGGCCACTACCTGATGACGCTGTTCACCGAGGATGCCGACATAGTGGCGATGGCAACCCAGCTGTTCTTTGTCAGCCTGCTGCTGGAGCCGGGTCGGACCTTCAACATCGTGGTGATCAACTCGTTGCGGGCCACCGGCGATGCCCGCTTCCCGCTGCTGATGGGGCTGATTTCCATGTGGGGGATCGCCATACCGCTGGCCTGGTTCCTCGGTCTGCACCTGGGCTGGGGGCTGGTCGGCATCTGGCTGGCGTTTGCGGCGGATGAGTGGACTCGCGGCCTCTCGATGTACTGGCGCTGGAAGAGTCGTCGCTGGGAGAAGAAGGTGCTGGTACAGCAGGCGGTACAGCCCGAGCCGATTCCGCACTAGTTCGGGGAGGCGCCGCCGGGTTGACGGCCGCGCTCTCCGGCTGACGCCTGGTCAGCTCATCAAGGATGGGGCTGTCGGTTGCGAGTGTTCGTGCCGATAGTAGTCACGATACCAGCCGACGAAGCGGGCCAGGCCGTCAGCCAGTGGGGTGTGGGGTTTAAAACCAATCGCCGCCGCCAGGGCCGAGGTATCGGCACTGGTCTCCAGCACATCGCCGGGTTGCATGGGTAACAGATTCATCTTGGCCGACACCCCCAGGGCGAGCTCCAGCTCGTGGATGAACTCGGTCAACTGCACCGGCTGGCTGTTACCGATGTTGTAGACCCGGTAGGGGGCGCTGCTCTCGGCCGGGCTGCCGCTCTCCACCGTCCAGTCAGGATTTCGCGTCGGGATCACCGTCATCAGTCGCACCACCGCCTCGGCGATATCGTCGATATAGGTGAAGTCGCGGCGCATGTCCCCCTGGTTGTAGACGTCGATGGGGTGGCCTGCGAGGATCGCCTGGGTGAACTTGAACAGCGCCATGTCCGGACGACCCCAGGGGCCGTAGACGGTGAAGAAGCGCAAGCCGGTCGTCGGCAGATCGTAGAGATGGGCGTAGCTGTGGCTCATCAACTCGTTGGCCTTCTTGGTGGCCGCATACAGGGAGACCGGATGGTCGACGCTATCGCTGGTGGAGAATGGCGTCTTGCGATTGAGGCCATAGACCGAGCTCGATGAGGCGTACAGCAGATGGCCGACGCCATTCTGTCGGCACCCCTCGAGCACATTGAGATGGCCCACCAGATTGGCATCGGCGTAGGCGTGCGGGTTGTCGATGGAGTAGCGCACCCCGGCCTGGGCTCCGAGGTGAATGACTCGCTCGAACTTCTCACGGGCGAACAGCTCGGCCATGGCGGCCCGATCGGCCAGATCCAACCGGATGAAGCGGAAATTGGGTCGAGACTCGATGCGGGCCAGACGCGCCAACTTGAGGCTCACCTCGTAGTAGTCGTTCAGGTTGTCGAGACCGACCACAACATGACCCTGAGCCAGCAGGCGCTCGGCGACATGAAATCCGATAAATCCGGCGACCCCGGTGATCAATATCTTCATCTTCACCTCCCGTTTACTGGTAGCCATGCTGTGGGTCGTAGCGATAGAGCGTCAGATCCCCCTTGGCCTGCTGACAGCTTGGGCGCAGAGCATCGGCGCGGTAGAGGGTCCAGATATCGCCGTGACGCAGGCCCAGAGGCACTCCCTTGGCCTTGTCGAAGCAGGCGTCGAGCAGGCGGGTCGGTGCCAATAGCCAGCGGTTGGGTGCTTCTTGTATCCACTGGGCACTCGCCTGGATCTGGGCCTGATTCTCGGCCTGATAGGCCCAATGCTGCAGCGGTCGGTCGGCAAACAGCAGGAACTGCTCGCGGAATTTGACGATCAACAGTTCATCGTGGCGCGGCACCTTGGTGCTGACCTCCTGCATGATGCCCTGCGGCGTGCGAACGTCGTTGAGCAGAGGGTAGGCCCAGAAGCTGTAATACAGCCAGAAGACGGTTAGGGTGGCCAGGGTGGCGGTGAATGGTGCTCGACGCAGCAGGGTGTTGACCAGCAGACCGCTCAGGCCGATGGCGAGTACCAGCAGCCAGGGGTTGCTGCCCAATTCGGCGGCCTTGGCGGCGAGCTTGGGACTAACGAGCAGGGCGATGGCCAGGACGACGAACAGGCCACTGAGCAACCAACCGAATCCTTGCAGCAGACGCCGAGGCCAGCGGCGAGCCAGCAACAGCGGCAGCCAGGGGGCCGTCAGCAGCGCCAACGCCGGAGTGCCGGGGGTGATATAGACCCCTCGCTTGCCGGCAGAGAGCGAGAAGAAGCAAAGCATCAGCAGCAGATAACCAACCAGCAGGATCACTTCCCGCTTCCCCTGCCGAAAGGCTTGGTGACTCAGCCAGATGAGCCAAGGCAGCAGCAGGGAGAGGGGTAACCAGAACACGGGTACCACCTCGGTCAGGTAATACCAGACGGGTTTGAGGTGATGCCAGGCATTGGCGTAACGGGTCACCGTCTGGTGGAACAGAATGTTGTTGCGATAGGCCTCGAAGGTGGCGTCATGGCTCGCCGCTACGGCCAACAACATGGGGATCAACCAGAGCCCTATGGCCAGCAACATGAAGAGTGGGCCGGCCAAGGCTTTCAGCCAGGCGCTGCGGGTGGCGCGACGGATCTCCTGACGGTGAGTCCAGAGTGCGGGGATCAGCACCAGGGCCGCCAGGATGCCGACCCCCTTGGTCATGATCCCTAAGCCTGCGGCAAACCAGCCCAGGTAATACCAACGCCACTGCCCATCACAGAGCAAGAAGCGCATGAAGCCATAGAACCCCAGCGTGATGGCGAAGGTGACGAGGGCATCGATCTGCGCCAGCTTGGCTTGCACCGTGAACTGTACGGTAAACAGCAGCAACAGGCCGGCCCGAAAGGCGGTCTGCCGATCCCACAGGCGTCGCGCCAGATCGAACACCAGCGCCAGACAGCCGAGCCCGGCCAGCAGGTTCGGCAGCAGGAAGGCGACGCGCATCGACCCGGTCAGTTGGTAGAAGAGGGCGATGGCCCACATGAACATCGGGGGTTTGTCCGGGTAGATCTCTCCGCCGCGGAACGGGAACAGCCACTGCCCGGACTCCACCATCTGCTTGGCGACCAAGGCAAAACGGGGTTCGTCGGCAGGCCAGGGGTCTCGGAGCCCCATGCCGGCGCCGAGCACTATGATTCCCAGCAACAAGAGTAACCAGAAGGCCTGACGTTCAGAGTCGGGCCCGTGCAGAGTGCGATCATCGGTCAGCATGACAACTCCTCGTGGCTAATGGCTGCCTTTGTCACGGCGCCAGCCGCGATGTTTGATATCCAGACGGAGACTATAGAGTGCGGTGAAGGCTGGAAAGATGTTTTGCAGCACGCCGACGGAGTCCTGTTTGGCAGAGAACAGGAAGTAGGCCAGCGTCATCAGGCTGCCGAGCACACTCATGTACCAGAACAGACGGGGGATCACCGGCTTACCGGCTCGTTTCGAGGCGATAAACTGCACCAACCAACGGCCGCCGAACAGCAGGGCGCCGGTATAGCCGATCAGCTTCCAGCCAGTCACATGCAGGCCGGTCCAGAACAGCGACTCGATCGGCAGATCGAGCCAATTCATGGGCGGATCTCCGCGATGAGAACCTGCTTGGCGCGGCGTTTCAGCCACCAGACGCCCAGGACGTCCACCAGACCCACCCACAGCCGGTTCCAGACACCATAGTTGGAGTTGCCGGCCAGGCGTGGTCTGTGGTTGACCGGGTGAACCTGCATGATGCCCCCCTGAGCCTGGATCAGGGTCGGGATGTAGCGGTGCATGTGGTTGAACGAGGGCAGACGCAGATAGCGCTCGCGCAGCACCGCCTTCAGGCCACAACCGGTATCCGGAATACCATCTCGCAGCAACAGGTCACGAAAACCGTTGGCTACCTTGGAGGAGAGGCGCTTGACCCAGTCGTCCCGGCGATTGACGCGGTGTCCAATCACTCCCCAGACCTGAGGGTTCTGCTGGTTGGCAGCCTGCACCGCCGCCAGCATGCCGGGTATGTCGGCCGGATCATTCTGGCCGTCGGCATCCAGCACTACCAGCCAGTCGCCCCGGGCCTGCCAAGCGGCGCTGAGAATGGCCAGGCTCTGACCCACGCTCTGCTGGTGGCGCAACAGCGTCAACGGGCAATCACCCTGCTGCTGCACCGATAACAACTCCTGCCAGGTTTCATCGGTACTGCCATCATCGACATAGAGCAGCTCGTAGTCGTCGCGGTTGGCCATGGCGGCCTGAATTTCGGCGATCAGCGGACGGATGTTTTCTGCTTCATTCTTCGCAGGGATGATGATGGAGATGGAGGGGGTCTGCTCAGACGGGAATACACTCATGAGGAGTCCTTCTGATGAAAAAAGAAGAAAAAACGGAGAGCTCGAGCCTCATTCTGAACCGGCTCGGTGGCGGTGTAAATTATGGTTCAGTAAGGAATTATTGCTGGAAAACATTAAGACTTGATTAAGCATCAAAACGCGGAAGTTCCAGGGGCATCACATCCCGCACGGCAAAACCCTGTAGATAGTCGACTCGTTTTTGGCTCAGAGCGTGTACTTGCGATTCGCTTTCCACCCGATAAGCCAGCAGTGGCACATCGCGAACTTTGGCCTCTTCCAGCCAGTGGTGCCAGTTGGGGTTTTCCTTGTCGCCAGCGTTCATCCGCAACATGTCGAAGGGGAGAAATTGGCTGTAGGGGTGGGCGAGATCCTCGACATCGAGCACGAAATGGATCTTGCTCTCGTGCAACTGCTCCATGGCCTTGCGCAGATGGGGCATATCCTGTACCTGATCCAGCTCTAGGACATGAAGCCATAAGGGGGCCGGCATCAGGCAGTCGCTCAGGCTTTGCAGGGCGGAGCGGATCTCTTCGACGGGCAGCGAATGGGCAAAGATATTCAGCAGCCAGCAGCCCTTGTCCTGTTTACCGGCACTCAATTCGGCCGCCATCTCGCAGACATGCTGATCCAGCTCGCGGCGCAGCTCCAGATGTTTGACGATTTTCAACAGGGCTTGCGGGTCTGGATACTCCTTGAAGCGCAGCAACAGCTCATGACCAAACAGGATGCCGTTGTGATGCAGGATCGGCTGAGCGATGAAGTGCATCTCCGAGCCGTTGAGTATGCCGGGTAATCCTCGCAGCATGCTGTTTCCCTCACGAATCAGTTCCTCTGTCTTTGAGTGTAATCCATTCCGTCGGATCTGGGCTCTCTCGGACCTGATACTCGTGGGCGGATGAGCTTGCTATAATCACCCACCCTGGCGTGGATGAGCAGAGCGACTATGACTCCGGAATATCAACAACGATTTGGTGGCATCGGCCGCCTGTATGGCCAACAGGCCCTGATGCAATTTGCCGCCGCTCATGTCTGTGTGGTCGGCATCGGCGGGGTGGGATCCTGGGCGGCGGAGGCGTTGGCGCGCTCCGGCGTCGGGCAATTGACCCTGATCGATCTGGATGATATCTGCATCACCAACAGCAATCGTCAGATCCATGCTCTGCAGCAGACGGTGGGGGAGCTCAAGGTCGAGGTGATGGCCGAGCGCATTCGTGCCATCAATCCGGAGTGCCAGGTGGCTGTGGTGGATGATTTCGTCACCGCCGAGAATATGGCCGAGCATATTCACAACGACTTTGATTATGTGATTGATGCCATCGACAGTCTGAAGGCCAAGGTCGCCCTGATTGCCTTCTGCAAGTATCGCAAGATCCCGATCATCGTCGCCGGTGGCGCCGGTGGGCAGATGGATCCAACTCAGATCCAGGTGGCCGATTTGAGCAAGACCATCATGGATCCGCTGGCCGCCAAGGTGCGGGGCGAATTACGGCGTCTGCACAACTTCAGCAAGAATCCGCAGCGCAAGTTCGGCGTGGAGTGCGTTTTCTCTACCGAACAACTGCGCTACCCGGATGGGGCGGGAGGCGTCTGTCACGCCAAGGCTCAGAGCGATGGCAACATGAAGATGGATTGCGCCTCCGGCTTTGGTGCTACCACGGTCGTCACCGCGACTTTCGGTTTTACGGCGGTGTCCCGAGTGCTGAAGAAGCTTGCCGAGCGTGGGGCTAAGGCCTTGAAGACCGGAGATGTGCAGGTGTGACAACGGAGGGCTTTGCCCTCCTGCTGCTATTACTCGACTATGGTCCAGGTAAAGTCGTCTCCTTCTACCTCGACATCGACGAGCACCTGCTCCGTCTCCTGATCGTCCAGAGCCTGCAGGGTGCCTCGGTACTTGTTATCACCGGTCGGTGTCAGCTCCATGCTCACAAATTTCACCGAGGCCATTTCCGGATCCTCTCTCTTTAACTGGATTTCCATATCCTTGCGCACCCTTTCCGCCAGTTTTTGGGTGTCGGTTTCTGCTTGTGTCGAGAGGCTGAAGCAGGTTAGGCCGAGAGTCAGTGCTGCAGCCAGCATGGCATTTCTTTTCATCGTCACTATCTTCCCTGGTTGAGTTTGGTAATCCGGACAGACAATTCGTCGCTAACGGACTCAATATGCTACCACTGGAAAACCATGGTGTCATGGCTTCTGATCTCAGTTTTATCGAAGTTTACGGTGATGGATGAAGAGGCAATGGTGATGCGGTAAGTGGCAATGCAGTTTGATGATAAGCCCAACAAAGCCAATGGATTTCATCTCACTGACTTTGTTGGGTTTTGTTGCTTTAAGCTTTCGGCGTGGCCAGCAACAGGGTGTGACCGAGCATTCCCACATTGTCGATCTGTTGCTCAAGCTGTAACCCTGCTTGATCCAGACAGGACAACAGATCCGCCGATGGGTAGAAGCGACTGTTACCGTTGGCAAGCGCGGTAAAATAGAGCGAGGTGGCATTCAGACTGAAGCTGGCAGCCGGGAAGTTCTGGCGATCGGGGAAGAGTTCCAGAATCGCGATGCGAGCGCCCGGTTTCATGCTGTGGCGGATCAGCGTCAGGATTGCGGTGATCTGCTCCAGACTGAAGCAGTCGAGGAATTGGCTCATCCACCAGATATCGGCTTCGCCCGGCAGACTTGTGGCCTGTAGCAGATCGACGGCGTGTCCCCGGACCCTGTCGCTCACGCCAGCGGCATCAATATTTTGCTGGGCTAGCGCCAACTGCTGGGGCAGATCCAGCAGCGTCACCTGTAACGACGGATCGGCCTTGGCACAGGTGAGAGCCCACTTGCCCGTATTACCACCGACATCGTAGAGATGGTGGGGCTTGAGCGCGAGGATATGGGGCAGTGCGGCGGCAAAGGCTCTATCCGAATAGAAGTGGTCGAAGTCGAACCAGCTGGTTTTGGCGGGTTCCGGTAGCTGACTCAGCGCCGGGTAGATGGTCGCCCAATCGCCAAACACCGCGAGTCCAGCCGGTTTTTCCTCTCGGATCGACTCCAGCAGATGGCCCATCGCCTGATAACAGACGTTCTGGGTAAACTCCATATTGATGCGCGTCATCTTGTCGTGCAGTAGGAAGTGGCCGATCTTGCTCAGGCTGTAGCCGTTGGCCTGCTGTCGCAGGATGGCGCCACTGACCCCCATGTCACACAGCACACCGACGGCATAGGGGGTCAGATCGCAGGCTTGCGCCGCCGCTTCGGCCGAGATCCCTTCCGGATGCTGATCGAGACAGGCCAGCAGGCCGGTTTCCCGCAGGCACCAGGCGGTTTGAAACAGCACGGGCGCAAAGGCAATCTTCTGGGCCTCGGTGATGGCATCCAGAGCGGAGAGCTCCGGTTTTGACGGGATCTGGGACAACGACGACTCCTTGAGCGACTTTCTGATGACAACAGGGGGGAGGATTCCCCCATGGCTTACTGCTGGGTCGCGCTCAACAGCTCGACCTGGATGGCTTCATCCAGCATGGTGATCCAGCGGTTGTAACCGCGGTGAATATTGCCCTGGCCATCGGCATCCAGGCCGCTGCTGCTGACGTAGGTGATGGAGAAATTGTGTTCGTTATAACGAATATCGATGCTGGCCTGGTGGCTACGCAGTGCCAAATCGCCGCGGATGAGGCCCGGGGAGACCACCTTCATGACCCAGTGCTTCTTCAGGCCGGCGAGCAGGATTGCCTTTTCGACCTGTGCTTGGCTCAGAGTGTGGGTAATGGCTTCTTGCTCAATATTCTTGATGGGTTGTGTGTTGGCGCAGCCGCCCAGCAACAGAGCGGCGGCCAGGGCTAGGCCAGAGAGATAGGCTTTCATCGACAATTCCTTATGCTTAAACGAGCTGATCCGATCAATCTGATTGATAAACAGCGTGTTTTTTATGAGAGCGTCCGCAAAGGATACCAGCTTGGCCCCCGCCGGCAGTAGCGGTTTATGGCGGTTTCCGATCCAATCTAGAGCCTTTGCTCGTTCACAGTGAACTGAATCGCAACTTTTCATTGGAAAACTTTAGTTACCTTGAGAAATGTGTGATTCTATCCGATTGAGTTACATGATGTTTTAATCAAATATGGCGTGTCTGTTACACCATCTTTGAACCCGTGTTATCTTTTGGTCAAAAGCGGGATTTTCGGCTCTATAGCAACCACGGAACTGCCGCCTTGGAAAACTCAGGGGCCCCCTGATGAATACCTAAATTTTAAGGATGAAAAGAGGATCATGGCGGTTTCGTTTTCGCTGTTGGATATAGAGGCGCTGGCTCCCGGATTGGACTCCGCCGCCAGCTGGCGGCAGTGGAGTCAGGATGGCCGCTGGCCCGAGGCCTCTCTGCCGGCCACCCCCTTGATCCCGGTCATGACCGCCCGGCGCATGAGCCATTCGGCGCGGCTGGCGGTGCAGTTGGCCCTGCAACTGCTTGCGCGTTGGCAACCCCGCCATCTGCTCTGTGTCAGCCGCCATGGCGAGCTGGCCCGCACCTTCACCCTGTTGCAGAAGCTGATCCAGCAACAGCCCTTGTCGCCGACCGATTTCTCCATGTCGGTGCACAATACGGTGGCCGGGCTCACGACCATCGTCGGTCAGCAGCCGCTGCCTGCCTCATCCCTGGCGGCGGGTGTCGATAGTTTTCATGCTGGGCTGCTGGAGGCCAGTGCGACACTGCAAGCTGTCTCGGGGCCGGTTCTGTTGCTCTATTTTGAAGGTTCCCTGCCGGAGTTATATCGCCCCTGGATTGCCGAGTGTGAACCGCCTCATGCGGTGGGCCTGGTGATGGCCCCTGGCAGTCAGTGGCGTTATCTGGGCCGTGACACCTCATCCTCGTCCGGGCTCAATCAGGCGCTGACCTTCTGGCGCGGCCGCTTGCTGGACGCGACGACCGTCTCTCTACCCAGCTCGCTCGGAGGGCATCTCTGGTCATGCGCGGCGGGGTGAATCGTCTCTGGCGCTTGGTGGGTACCGCCCTCAGCTTCGGCTCGTTTGGCCTTGGCGCCCTGGGGCTGTCGCTCATCTGGTTCCCGCTGTTGTGGCTCTTCTGTCGCGAGGCTGAGGTGCGTCAGCGTCGGGCTCAGGCGGCGATCCGTTGCTGCTTCCGGCTATTTTTGCGCCTGATGGCGGCGCTGGGGGTCATGAGCTATCGGATCGACGGCGCCGAGGTGCTGCAACAGGATGAGGGGTGTCTGTTGGTGGCCAACCACCCGAGTCTGCTCGATTATGTGCTGCTAGCCTCCGTGCTGCCGCGCTGTGATTGCATCGTCAAGCAGGCGTTGTGGCGCAACCCCTTTGTGGCGGGGGTGGTCCGGGCCGCTGGCTATCTGCCGAATGTGGCTCCGGAGCGCTTGCTGCCGCTCTGTGAGCAGCAGTTGACCGCGGGGGGAACCCTGCTGATCTTCCCCGAGGGGACGCGCACCACGCCGGGGCAACCGATGCAGCTGCAACGGGGGGCGGCCAACATAGCCGTGCGCTGCCAGGCCGATTTGCGGTTGGCTCACATCATTTGTCAGCCAACCACATTGACCAAGCAGGAGTCTTGGTATCATATCCCGGCGCGCAAACCCCACTTTCATGTGATCATCAGCGAGAAGGTGGCGGTAGACCCATTTTTGGTTGATGCACCGACACCTGCGGTTGCTGCACGACGTTTAACGGATTTTTTAACCAATGCCCTGATGCCAACTGAGCAGGGGCTTGCATGGGAAAGGCAATGAGCGAACTACATCCAGAAATCAAACAACTCATCATCGACAGTCTGAACCTGGAGGGGCTGACCCCGGACGACATCGATAGCGAGGCCCCGCTGTTTGGCAGCGGCCTGGGGTTGGACAGTATTGATGCCCTGGAGCTGGGTCTTGCAATCAAGGGCAAGTATGGTCTGGTGCTGGCGGCGGATGATCAGGATACCCGTCGTCACTTCGCCTCGGTGGCTGCTTTGGCCTCCTTTGTCGAATCCCAACGTTGATGCAACAGGAGTCCCGGATGAATCAACAAGAAATCTTTACCCAGGTCCAGGCAGCGCTGGTCGAGCTGTTCGAACTGGATGCCGAGGCGGTGACCATGGAGTCGCACCTCTATCAGGATCTCGAACTCGACAGCATCGATGCCGTCGATCTGGTGGTGCGGTTGCAGAAGTTGACCGGCAAGAAGATCAAGCCGGAAGAGTTCAAGACGGTGCGCACGGTCGCCGATGTGGTCGAGGCGGTGGCTCAACTGCTTGCCCAGCCGTGATTCGACGTCTGCCGACGGCGCTATTGGCCGTCGTCCTGCTGTGCTACCCCTTTCTTGTCTACTGGGGAGTGCATCACGGTGAGCTGACCGTGCTGGGTGGTGGCTTGATCCTGCTGTTTGCCCTGCGTCTGCTCCCCGTTGCTGGCCGCCTGGGCGAATGGCTGTGGCTGGGGCGCAGCATGGCCGGGTGTGGCTTGCTGCTGGCGGGGCTGTCGCTTATCTGCCGAGCCAGCCAATGGTTGCTCTATTACCCGGTGCTGGTCAGCCTGCTGCTGTTGCTGCTGTTTGCCCGCTCGTTGTGGCAGCCGCAGACACTGATCGAGCGGCTGGCCCGGCTGCAGGATCCCGCATTGCCAGCGGAGGCAATTCGCTACACCCGCGGGGTGACCCAGGTCTGGTGTGGCTTCTTCGTGGTGAATGGCACCCTGGCGCTGACGACTGTTCTCTTGGGTGATATGGCGTTGTGGAGTCTCTACAACGGCCTGCTCAGCTATCTGCTGATGGGCACCCTGATGGGGGGCGAGTGGCTGCTGCGGCGTCGGCTGCAGGCGCGGCTGGCCACGTCGACACTGGAGGCGCAGCCATGAGTTGCCCCCTGCTACCGCTCTCCCAACTGTTGAACCAGCCCCAGAGCGATCGCGCCATCGCCTGGCAGGCTGATCGTACCCTGACGCTGGCCGAGCTGCGCCGTGATGTGGCCCGACTGGTGGCGCGTCTGCAAGGGCAACCGGTGCAACGCTGGGCGCTCTGCTATCAGGAGAGCTACCCCTTTGTCGTGGCGCTGCTCGCCTGTGGCTACGCAGGCTGTCAGGTGGTGTTGCCGGGTCATAATCGTCTGGCCCAGTTGGCCGAACTGGCAGAGCACCTCGATGGAGTGTTGACCGATCTGCCGTTGGAGCCTGGCCTCGCTCTTCCCTGGCCCGTCTGCTCGACCGTGGGCGATGAGACCATCGAGGGTGAGGAGCCCTCCTTGCCGGAGTGGACGACGGAGCTCAGCTGCGTGTTGTTCACCTCGGGCTCGACGGGGCAACCCAAGGCAATTCTCAAGTCGCAGCGCCAGTTGGAGGCCGAGCTGGCCGTCCAGTGGTCGCTGTGGCACTCCCAGTGGCAGGGGGGGCGGGTGCTGGCCACGGTCAGCCATCAGCACATCTACGGCCTGCTGTTCCGGGTGTTGCTGCCTCTGTGTGCCGGAGTGCCGTTTGCCAGTCAAAATCTGGAGTTTCCCGAACAGCTCTGCCAGTGGGTGGCCGACCACCCGGGCGAGCCCTGGTTGCTCGTCAGCTCGCCGGCCTTCCTCGCCCGGCTGGATCCCAAGCTGGCGGCGACTGGTTGCCGTCTGCTCTACTCCTCCGGCGGCCCTCTGCCCCATGCCGCCGCCCTGCAGAGTCAGCAGCTGTTTGGCGCTTTGCCGGTCGAAATTTATGGCAGCAGCGAGACCGGCGGCATCGCCTGGCGTCAGGCCAACGAGGCCGACACGCCCTGGCAGCCGCTGCCGGGTCTGGAGGTCAGTCAGGATGAACAGGACTGTCTGCGGCTGCGATCCCCCTTTCTGGCCGATGCCGAGACCTGGTTGACCACGGACAAGATTGCTCTGCACGCCGAGGGTTTCACCCTGCTGGGGCGGCAGGATCGCATCGTCAAGCTGGCCGAGAAGCGGGTCTCGCTGGATGAGGTCGAGCGCCGACTGCGCGCCCTCGACTGGGTACAGGAGGCCGTGGTACTGCCGCTGGAGCAGGGGGCGCGTCAGTTGCTGGGGGCCGTGCTGGTGCTCTCTGCCGAGGGCGAGCGGCAGTGGCAACGGCTGGGTGGTGGTCATTTTCTGCTGGATCTGCGTCAGCAGTTGCGCCCCTGGCTGGAGCCGGTGGCCCTGCCGCGGCGCGTCCGTTGTGTCACGGTACTGCCGCGTAATTCTCAGGGCAAGTTGCCCTATCTCGAGCTCAAGGAGCTGTTTGATGTCCCTCTCTCCTGATGCGTCAACCCCGACGCTGTTGAGCCAGGTGTTGGATGGTCACAGCCTGACCCTGCAGTTGCGGCTTGACCCTGGGCTGGTCTGGTTTGCCGGCCATTTCCCTGGCGCCCCCCTGTTGCCGGGGGTAGCGCAGCTGCATCTGGCGATCGGCTACGCCTGTGAGCAGTGGGCCATCGAAGAGCGGTTTTCGGGTCTGGAGATGCTCAAGTTCCAGCAGCCGCTGCGGCCGGGGAACGAGGTGGAGCTGCAACTGAGCTGGCAGCCAGAACAACGTAAATTGCAGTTTTGCTATCTGAAGGATGGTGAAACGGCCAGCAGCGGGCGGGTGAAACTATGAGGAGCCCGGACTCTTCGCCACTGTTTCGCCCCTGTCTGCTGATCCCCTGCTACAACCATGGCCCGGCGCTGGTGCGCATGCTGGATGGCTGGTTGGCGGCGCAGCAGCAGGATGAGTCGCTATTGCCTTGCCTCATCGTCGATGACGGGAGCGGCGCCGAGACGGCCCAACTGCTCGACGCGTTGGTGGCGCGTCATGCCTGGATCACCCTGCGGCGGTTGCCGCTCAATCAGGGCAAGGGGGGCGCCGTGAGCCACGGTCTGCGTCAGGCGGCCGCCTTGGGCTTCACTCATGCCCTGCAGCTGGATGCCGACGGCCAGCACGATCTGGCCGATGTGCCGCGTCTGCTGGCCGAGGCACGGCTGCATCCGCAGGCGCTGATCTCCGGTGCGCCGGTCTACGACGAGTCGGTGCCGAAGGGGCGTTTCTACGGTCGCTATGTCACCCATGTCTGGGTCTGGCTGGAGACCTCCTCCTTTGAGATCCGCGACAGCATGTGCGGGTTTCGGGTCTACCCGCTGGCCTCAACTCTGACACTGCTGGATCGCCGCACGCTGGGACAGCGCATGGATTTCGACACCGAGGTGATGGTGCGACTCTACTGGGCCGGGGTGGCGGTGCGCTTCCTGCCGACCCGGGTCATCTATCCGCCCGATGGTCTCTCCCATTTCGATGTCTGGCGCGACAACCTGCGCATCTCCTGGATGCACACCCGTCTGGTCTGCGAGCGGATGCTGGATCTGACCTGGGGCCGCTGCCGTCGCCGTCTGCACTGGTCACGGACGCCGGAGCGGGGTGCCCAGTGGGGGTTGAACTTCATGCTCTGGTGTTATGACACCTTCGGGCGCCGTGGCTTTCAACTCTGCCTCTATCCGGTGATCGCCTACTTCTGGCTAACCGGTGTGCGCCAGCGTCGCGCCTCCACCGAGTATCTGCAACGGCTGGAAAACTTCGCCGCGGCCCGGGGCATCACTCTGCCTGCGGAGCCCCGCAGCAGCTTCCGTCACTTCCTGCGCTTTGGCGAGGCGATGCTGGACAAGCTGGCGGGCTGGCGCGGCGAGATCCGCCACGAACAGGTCGAGCTCATCGACAACGGCGCCTACCAGGCGCTCCGGGAGCGGCCGCAAGGGGTATTGGTGCTCGGCTCCCACCTGGGCGATCTGGAGCTGTGTCGCGCCCTGAGCCGCTCGCTGGGGCAGGTGACGGTCAATGCGCTGGTCTTTACCGACCACGCCGAACGCTTCAATCGCCTGCTGCAGGCGGTCAATCCCCAGGCCAATCTGCAGCTGATCCAGGTGCGCGAGGTGGGGCCGGAGACGGCCATCCTGCTCAAGGAGAAGCTGGAGGCGGGCGAGTGGGTGGTGCTGGTGGGTGACCGCACCTCGGTGACCCGGGAGAAACGGGTGATCTGGGCGGACTTCCTCGGCGCGCCGGCTCCCTTCCCGCAAGGGCCCTTCATGCTGGCGGCGGCCCTCGGCGCCCCGGTTTATCTGCTATTCGGCCTGCGCGAGCAGGGCCGTTTTCGCGTCTATTTCGAGCCGTTTGCCGCGCAGCTGCAGTTGCCGCGTCGCGAGCGAGCGGCGGCCTTGCCGCAGCTGGTTCAACAGTATGCCGAGCGGTTGCAACACCACTGCCTGAAGGCGCCGCTCGACTGGTTTAATTTCTTTGATTTCTGGCACTTATCCGATGACAACACAGACAAGTAGTGAGTGCGGCGAGCCGATGCAGGCTGACGCCCAACGTGTGACATTTGGCGCCGAACGCCTGACCATCGAACAGGTGGTGGCGCTGGCCCATCGGCAGGCACTCCCTGAACTCAACCGTCAGGCCGATTTTCGCCGTCGCATCCAGAATGGTGCCGATTTTCTCGATCGCCTGCTGGCCGAAGAGGGGGTGATCTACGGGGTCACCACCGGTTATGGCGACTCGGTGACCAATGCGGTACCAACCGAGCTGGTGCCCGAGCTACCACTGCACCTGACTCATTTTCACGGTTGCGGCCTGGGGGCCAACCTGAGCATCGAGGCCGGACGCGCCGTGCTGGCGACCCGTCTGTGCTCGCTGGCCCAGGGGGTTTCCGGGGTCAGTCTGCCGCTGCTGGAGCGGCTGAACTGGCTACTGGCTCAGGACATCATCCCTCGCATCCCCGAAGAGGGCTCGGTTGGTGCCAGTGGCGATCTGACACCGCTCTCCTATGTCGCCGCCGTGTTGGTGGGCGAGCGCGAGGTCTACTGGCGTGGCGCCTTGCGCCCCAGTGCCGAGGTCTACCGCGAGCTGGGGGTTGCGCCGCTGGTGCTGCGCCCCAAGGAGGGGCTGGCCCTGATGAATGGCACCTCGGTGATGACGGCGCTGGCCTGCTTGGCCTATGCCCGCTGTGACTATCTGATGCGACTCTCGACCCGCATCACGGCGCTGATGACTGAGGCGATGGCGGGCAACGCCTTCCACTTCGATGCCCGACTCTTCGCCGCCAAGCCCCATCCGGGTTTGCAGCAGATTGCCGCCTGGTTGCGCGCCGATCTGCAGGCCGAGGCGCTACCGCGCCACAGCGATCGGCTGCAGGATCGCTACTCCCTGCGCTGTGCCCCCCATGTCATCGGCGTGGTGGCCGATGGCCTGCCCTGGTGGCGGCAGCTGATCGAGAACGAGCTCAACAGCGCCAACGATAACCCGCTGATCGATGGCGAAGAGGAGCATGTGATGCACGGCGGTCACTTCTACGGTGGCCACATCGCCATGGCGATGGACAGCATGAAGACGGCCATCGCCAACCTGGCCGATCTGCTGGACCGCCAGCTGGCCCAGCTGGTGGACGTCAAGTTCAACAAGGGGTTGCCGAGCAACCTCAGCGGTGCCACCGGCCAGCGCCGCCTAATCAACCACGGCTTCAAGGCGGTGCAGATTGGCGCCTCCGCCTGGACCGCCGAGGCGTTGAAGCTGACCCTGCCGGCCAGCATCTTCTCGCGCTCCACCGAGTGTCATAACCAGGACAAGGTGAGCATGGGCACCATTGCCGCCCGCGATTGTCTGCGGGTGTTGCAGCTGACCGAGCAGGTGGCCGCAGCCGCTCTGCTGGCGGCGGTGCAGGGGACCGAGCAGCGGTTGGCGCTGGATGGTCAGAGCGTCGGCCGCCTGGCGCCGTCCCTGCGCCAGACCCTGAGCGATGTGCGGGCGATGAGCCCGGTACTGACCGAGGATCGGCCGCTGGAGGGTGAGCTGCGTGCACTGATCGCCACCATCCAGCAGGCGAGCTGGCCCCTATATGAGAACCGTCAGCCGCAGGCAGCCTCGGCCCCTGCGGAACTCTGCGGAGAACCAGCATGAGTGAGCTGCAACTGCCGAGCGCATCCATCACGCTGCGCATCCCGTTCAACGATGTCGATCCGATGCAGGTGGTCTGGCACGGCAACTACTTCCGTTACATGGAGCAGGTGCGTTGCGAGCTGTTGCGGCAGATCGGCTATGGCTATCGGGAGATGGAGGCCTCGGGCTTCGCCTGGCCCATCATCGATACCCGGATGAAGTTCATTGCGCCGCTGCTGTTCGACCAACTGGTGCGGGTCGAGGCCCGCATCAGCGAGTACGAGAACCGTCTGCGCATCGACTACGAATTCTTCGACGTGGCCAGTGGTGCGCGCACCAGCAAGGGCTACACCATCCAGGTGGCGGTGGCGATGCCCAGTGGCGAGATGCGGCTGGTCTCACCGCCCATCCTGCTGCAAAAGTTGGGGATAGCGTCATGAGGCTTGGTTGGTTCCTGGGGCTGCTGCTCGTTTGCTGGCAGTCGGCCGCGGCAGCGACTGCCAGCCCCCAGACGCTGGCGGATCTGCAGCGTCAGCTGACGGCGGCGCCGACCCTGCGCGCCCATTTCGTGCAGCTCAAGCGGGTCAGCGGGCTGGCGCAGCCGCTGCGTTCCAGTGGCGAGCTGCTCTTCTCCCGCGCCCATGGTCTCTGGTGGCACCAGACTGAGCCCTTCGAGCTGACACTGACCCTGGATGATCGGCGTCTGGTGCAGCAGTTGGCTGGACAGCCGGCGGAGGCGATCACCGCGGATGCCAATCCGCAGCTGTTCGAGTTTTCCCACCTGTTGCTGAGTCTCTTCACGGCCGACCAACAGGCGATGGAGCAGCACTTCACCCTGGCGTTTACCCCGGGGCCCCAGGCCTGGCAACTGCAATTGACGCCGAAACAGCCGCCGCTGAATCAGGTGTTCGCACAGCTGGAGATGCAGGGCAGCCTGGAGTTGCAGCAGTTGCTGATCCGTGACCGCCAGGGGGATGAAACCCAACTGAATTTCAGCGCCATTCAGCATGTCCCCGAGGAGCTTACCGATGTCGAACAGCGCCGATTTGCCGACTGAGGTCGCCGCGGCGGAGCCGAGTGTCCCCATGGAGCCGACTCCCCCCATGGAACCGAGTCCGGTCGAGCAACGGCGCTGGCGTCGCCTGGCTTGGGGCTGGCTGGTGGCCTCCCTGCTGATGTTGGCGGGGCTGCTGGCCCTGTTGCCGGAGGCGCGTATCAACAGCAGCGTGATGGCGCTGCTGCCCCAGGATGAGGCCTCGGGGCTGGATCCTATCTGGCAGGAGCAGTTGAGCCAGCGTCTGGATCGTCAGCTGTTTTGGCTCATCAGTCTGCCGGCCGGTCAGCGCGGCGAGAGTGCCGCACTCTGGTGGTATCAGGCGTTGCATGAGCTGCCGGGTTTGCAGAGCGTCCAGGGACCCAATGCGGTAGATGTGGCCGCCTGGCGCCACTTCCTGCACGATTTTCGCTACCAGCGGCTGGATGCCGCCAGCCAGCAACGGCTGGCCCAGGGCGCTGCCGTCTGGAGTCAGTGGGTGCTGGGCCAGGTCTACTCTCCCTTTGCCGGGGTGGGGCCCGCCGAGTGGCAAGCCGATCCGCTGCTGCTGACCCGCGCCGTGGTGCAGGGGCAGAATACCGGGCCGTTGCGTCTGCAACATGGCTGGTTGGTCAGCCACGACGTCAGTACGGGCCGCGACTGGTATCTGCTGCGTGCCGAACTCAAGGGCTCCGCCTTCGATCTGCGCGCCGGCCGGCAATTGGCGGCCCGACTCGAGACGCTGCGCGGCGAGCTGCAGAGCCGCTTCCCTGGCAGTCAGTTGCTGCGCCGTGGCACCCTTTA
The DNA here is from genome assembly GCA_041441555.1 of Aeromonadaceae bacterium. GTDB lineage: Bacteria > Pseudomonadota > Gammaproteobacteria > Enterobacterales > Aeromonadaceae > Pseudaeromonas. Next base: position 19,360 of record JASDSW010000007.1, on the reverse strand, counting down.
CTACAGCGATCATGCCGCCGAGCTGGCCAAGGCCGATATCTCGACCATAGGGTTGGGTTCGCTGCTCGGTGTCCTGCTGCTCATCTGGTGGGCCTTTCGCGGTCTGCGCCCGCTCTGGCTCTGCATGTTGCCGCTGGCGGTGGGCATGGTCAGCGGCCTGCTGGCGGTGCTGCTCTGCTTTGGGCAGATCCACCTGTTTACCCTGGTCATCAGCTCGAGCCTCATCGGCATCTCGGATGACTACTCGTTGCACTACCTGAGCGAGCGCCGTCTGCATGGTCACGAGGAGTCGCCGCTGGCCACCGCGCTGCGTCTGCGCCAGCCCTTGTTGTTGGCGCTCATTACCACGCTGTTTGCCTACCTGCTGCTCTGGCTGGCGCCTTTCCCCGGTCTGCAGCAGATGGCGGTCTTCTCGCTGGCCGGCCTCATCGGCTCCTTCATCTCCGTCTTTGTCTGGTTCCCGTTTTTGGTGGGATCCATGACCGAGCGGCCATTGCCGCTGCGCACCCTGATGCTGCGCTGGTTGCAGGGGTGGCAACACAGCCGTCTGCTGCGGCAGGCCCTGCCGGTGCTGCTGCTGGCGGTATCGGCCATCGGCCTGAGCCGCTTGGTGGTGGATGACGACATCCGCCGTCTGCAGCCTCTGCCGCAGGCCTTGCAGGCCGAGGATCAGCAACTGGCCCGGTTGACCGGTCAATCGAGCCAACTGACCGGTTTCCTGGTGCTGGGGGAAAACGGCGAACAGACGCTGCAACGGCTGGAGACGTTGGGGCCGATCCTGGCGTCCTTGCAGGGTGAGGGAGTCATCGACGGCTATCGGCTGCTCAGTGACAGTCTGCCTTCCCAAGCGCGCCAGGAGGCGACACATGCGGCGCTCTCTGCGCTGCAGCCTCAGGTGGTGAGCCGATTGCAACAGGCGGGTCTGACCATGAAGGCAGCCACCTCGACGGTGCCGCCGCTGCAACCTTTGCTGCCGGAGAGCTGGCTGCGCAGCCCGGTCAGCGAGGGGATGCGGCTGCTGTGGCTAAGCAATTCGCAGGGGTTGAGCAACTCGCAGGGGCAGGTGGCCGTGCTGGTGCCGGTCAACGGGGTGCGTGATGCGGCGCGGCTGCAGAGTGCCACCGCCCAGCTGCAGGGGGTGCATTGGCAGGACAAGCGGCAGAGCTGGAGTGATCTCTTCGCTCGTTATCGGCTGCTGCTCGGTCTGTTTCTCGGGCTGGGGGCCTTGCTGACCGCTGGGCTGCTCTGGCACAAGCTGGGACGGGCGATGACGCTGCGCATCCTGTTGGGTAACGGCATCGCCTTGGCACTGGCCACGGCTGCCCTGGGTTTCTGTGGCATGCCTTTTACCCTGTTCAGCCTGCTGGCCTTGAGTCTGGTGTTCGGCATCGGTATCGATTACGGCCTCTTCTTCGCCCACAGCAGTCAGTCGGGTGACGGTGGCGCTGGTGCGGCTCAAGAGCGACTGGTGGCGACCCTGCTGGCCGTGTTGCTGGCCAACCTGACCACCCAGCTGGCCTTCGGCTTGCTGGCGCTTAGCCATACCCAGGCGATTGCCAGTTTCGGTCTGGTGCTGAGTGTCGGCGTGTTTGTCTCCTTCCTGCTGGCGCCCCTGGCGATGCCGGCTCGCTATCCATCGAAGGAGGTATCGGATGCTTAGCCGCCGCTGTTTATCGTGGGTCTGTGCGCTGGTGGTGTGGCTGACGGGGTGTGCCAGCACGACCACGCCGGACAGCACTCGGCCCGAGGCCAACCTGACCCCGCAGGTGGTGGTTCCGTTGCCATCACCGAGCCGGGCTACCCCGTTGCACGTCGAGCAGATCCTGACCGCCCAGGTCCAGGGGCAGAGGCAGAGCAGTGGCCACAGCCTGCTGGTGGTGATGGAAGCCGATGGTCAGCGGCTGAGCCTGGTGGGTTTCTCGCTGCTCGGGGTGCGGCTGTTCCGCGTCGAGTATGGGATGGACGGCATCCGAGTCGAGCAGTTGCCCGCCCTGGCGGCACTCGGTGCCCTGCCGCCGGCCAACCAGGTGTTGGCCGATGTGCTGCTCAGCTACTGGCCCCGTGAGACCTGGCAGGCGGTGCTGCCCGCCGGATGGCAGCTGATCGACCAGCCGCTGCGCCGCGAGCTGCGCAACGAAAAGGGTGAATTGGTCAGCGAAATTACCTATCAGCCGCAGGCGGGGGATCGCAATCCGGTCCGCCTGTGGCAACATGCCTTCGATTATCAGTTAACGATCCAGACGTTACCGCCCCAGACCTCATCGAATGAGGCGGAAAACGCCAACCGTGAGTGAGCCCATGACTCCTTGTTATCTCCAGGCCGTCGGCCTCATCAATGCGCTGGGCAACGATGTCCCTCAGGTGGTGGCGGCGTTGCGGCAGCCTGAACTTCAGCCGCTGCGCGAACATGCTCAGCCCCTGCATGACGGCCGCCGGGTGATGGTTGGTGCCGTGCAGGGCGAATTACCGTCCATACCGAGCGAGCTGGCCCTCCACAATAGCCGCAACAACCGCCTGCTGCTGGCGGCACTGGCCCAGATCCGGGCGTGCGTCGAGCAGTGGCGGGCGAAGGTCGGCAGCGAGCGCATCGCCATCGTGCTGGGCACCAGCACCTCGGGGATCGAGGAGGGGATCCAGGCCCTCGCCGCCGAAGAAGTGCCGCCTGGTTACCACTACTGCCAGCAGGAGCTTGGCAGCCCGGCGCTATTTCTCGCCGACTATCTCGGGGTCAGCGGTCCCGCCTATACCCTCTCCACCGCCTGCTCCTCCAGTGCCCGCGCCTTCATCAGCGCCCAGCGGCTGCTGGCGGCGGATATGGCCGATGTGGTGCTGGTCGGTGGCGCTGATACCCTGTGTGGCCTGACGTTAAATGGTTTCTACAGCCTGGAGTCGCTGGCCGCGGCGATCTGCACCCCCTTCGCCCGCGATCGCGATGGCATCAACATTGGCGAGGCGGCGGCCCTCTGTTTGCTGACCCGCGAGGTGGGGCCCGTGGCGTTGCTCGGTGCTGGAGAGTCCTCCGATGCCTATCATGTCTCGGCGCCCCATCCCGAAGGGATTGGTGCCGAGGCGGCGATGCGGATGGCGCTGGAGCAGGGAGGGGTGCAGCCCGAGCAGGTCGGTTACATCAACCTGCATGGTACCGGCACCCGGCTCAACGATGCGATGGAGGCCAAGGCGGTACATCGCTTGTTCGGCGATCGGGTGCCCTGCAGCTCCACCAAGGCGCTGACCGGTCACACCCTGGGGGCGGCGGGGGCTACCGAGGCGGCCCTGGCCTGGTTGCTGCTGACCGAGGATCTGCCGCTGCCCCATCAGCGCTATGCGGCCAGCGAGCGGGATGAGAGCCTGGCTCCCATCGACCTGCTGCTGGCACCGCAACCCCTGGCGCGCCGGGTGGTGCTGTCGAACTCCTTTGCCTTTGGTGGTAACAATGTCAGCCTGTTGCTGGCCAGGAGTGAGCCATGAGTTATCCGCCGATGGCGAGCCTGGTTCCCCATGCCGCCCCCATGCTGCTGCTTGATCGTCTCTGTGAGGCGACCGCCTGCACCGCCCGTTGCGAGGTGCGTGTCGGTGAGACCCTGGCGCTGTTTTTATGCGAGGATGGTGCCCTGCCGGGCTGGGTGGGTATCGAGCTGATGGCCCAGACGGTGGCAGCCTGGTCCGGCTATCAGGGGTTTTTGCGCCAGGAGGGGCCGCAGATTGGCCTGTTGCTGGGTGCCCGCAACTATCAATGCCACCTGGCGCGACTGCCCGCAGGCAGTCTGCTGACCATCGACTGTGAACAGCTGCTGCAGGATGGTGCCTTGGCCAGTTTTCAATGTTATCTGCGCTGTGAGGGGGAGCTGGCGGCCGAGGCCCGGCTCAGCACCATTCAGCCGGATGCCGAACAACTCAAGACCCTGTTGGGAGTAGACAAGCATGAGTCGTAGCGTCTTGGTGACCGGCGCCAGCAAGGGGATTGGCCGGGCCATCGCCCTCAAACTGGCGGCCGATGGATTTTGTGTTCTGGTGCATTATCACAGCGACAAGAGTGGTGCCGAAGCGACGCTGGAGGCTATCCGTGCTGCGGGTGGCTCGGGGCGTCTGTTGCAGTTCGATATTGCCGACCGTGCCGGGTGTAGGGCCGTGCTGGAGGCCGATATCGAGCAGCACGGTGCCTACTATGGGGTAGTCAGCAATGCCGGTATCATCCGTGACGCGGCCTTCCCGGCGCTGAGCGAAGGGGATTGGGATGGGGTGATCCACACCAATCTGGATAGCTTCTACAACGTGCTGCATCCGTGCATCATGCCGATGATCGCCGCCCGAAAGGGGGGGCGCATCGTGACCCTCTCCTCGGTTTCCGGCATCATGGGCAATCGCGGCCAGGTCAACTACAGCGCCGCCAAGGCGGGGATCATCGGCGCCAGCAAGGCGCTGGCTCTGGAGCTGGCCAAGCGCAAGATCACCGTCAACTGCGTGGCACCGGGTCTTATCGACACCGGTATGGTCGCTCCCGAGGTGCTGACCGAGGCGATGAAATTGATCCCGGCCCAGCGCATGGGGCAGGCCGAGGAGGTCGCCGGGCTGGTTAGCTATCTGATGTCGGATATCGCCGCCTACGTGACTCGCCAGGTGATCTCGATCAATGGCGGCATGGTCTAGCGCTCAATCGGTGGCGTTGCGGCGTCGAGTGATTGGCAGCCAATCTTGAATGAACAGGGCATCTTGCCGAGACAACAGAATTGAGTTGGTGCGCTCTGGCGCCCACGAAGAGGATAGAAGCAGTGAAACGAGTGGTAGTCACCGGCATGGCCGGGGTGACAGCGTTTGGCAATGATTGGCCCAGCATTCGTGAGCGCCTGCAAGCGGGACGCAGTGCCGTGGTGACCATGGAGGAGTGGGGCGCCTATGACGGGCTCAATACCCGGTTGGCGGCACCGATTACCGACTTCACGTTACCCAGCCACTACAACCGCAAGCAGACCCGCAGCATGGGGCGGGTCTCGCAGCTGGCGACCGTGGCCACCGAGCTGGCGCTGCAGCGATCTGGCTTGCTGGGGAACGAAGTCCTGACCGACGGCCGCACCGGCATCGCCTATGGTTCCTCGACCGGCAGCACGGCTCCCATCAGTGCCTTCGGTGCCATGCTCAACGACAAGAGTACCGAGCACATCACGGCCACCACCTATGTGCAGATGATGCCGCATACCACGGCAGTTAACGCCGGGCTCTTCTTCGGGCTGCGCGGCCGGGTGATCCCGACCTCCAGCGCCTGCACCTCCGGCAGCCAGGCCATCGGCTACGCCGCCGAGGCGATCCGCCACGGCTACCAGACCGTGATGGTGGCCGGCGGTGCCGAGGAGCTCTGTCCCTCCGAGGCGGCGGTGTTCGATACCCTGTTTGCCACCAGCTTGATGAACGAGCAGCCCGAGCTCTCGCCACGCCCCTTCGATGCCGGGCGCGATGGCCTGGTGATCGGTGAGGGGGCCGGCTCCCTGGTGCTGGAGTCGCTGGAGCATGCCCAGGCCCGCGGCGCCGCCATCCTGGCCGAGCTGGTGGGCTATGCCAGCAACTGCGATGCCGCCCATGTCACCCAGCCGCAGAAGGAGACCATGCAGATCTGCATGCAGATGGCCTTGGATCAGGCAGGGCTGACGGCCGATCAGATTGGCTACATCAGCGCCCATGGCACGGCTACCGAGCGGGGGGATATCGCCGAGAGCCAGGCGACCCATGCCATCTTCGGCAGCCAGACCCCCATCTCGTCGTTGAAGAGTTTCTTCGGCCACACGCTGGGCGCCTGTGGGGCCGTGGAGGCTTGGCTGGGTCTGGAGATGATGGCCGAGGGGTGGTTTGCGCCGACCCTGAATCTGCAGAACCCGGATCCGGCCTGCGGCGCGCTGGATTACATCCAGGGGGAAGGGCGTGAGCTGCAGATCGACTACCTGATGTCCAACAACTTCGCCTTCGGCGGCATCAACACCTCGCTGATCTTCAAGCGCTGGCGCGGGGAGTAGCCCCGTTTATCCGGCTCCCGTTGGCGGCTTCTCGGCTGCCAACGGTTGTCTCATGACTGCTCATGTCCATGGCTTAGCCGATCCGAGATCTGTACCAGCACACCATGCCAATCCCCCGGTTGGCTCTGGCGGAACAGGCGGACACTGGCGTACCAGGGGCTGTCCTCCCGCTGACGCAACCAGCGCCAGTCGGCGGCAAACGGCAGCAGTATCCAGACCGCCACCCCCAGCGCCCCGCACAGGTGGGCCACGGCGGTATCCACGCAGATGACCCGATCCAGCTGGCTGCACAGCGCGGCAGTGTCGGCAAAGTCGGTCAGTTCCTCCCCCAGCAGGCGGATATCCGGACGGTTTGGCAACAGGGCGGCGTCCTCAGCCGAGAGATGACGCTGCAGGCTGAAGTAGCTCGGCCCGGAGGGGAGCGCCGCCAGCAGTTGTGCCAACGGCAGGCTGCGCTGCCGATCGTTGCTGTGATGGGGGTTGCCAGCCCAGACCAGACCAATTCGTGGTCGCCCGCTCTTGACCAGACGACTCTGCCAGTGGGCGATCCGCTCGGCCGGGGCACTGAGGTAGCCCTGGCTGGCCGGTATGTTATCGGGGGTGATGGCCAGCAGGGCCGGCAGGCTCATCAGATTCAGCTGGTAGTCGCAGGCAGAGGGTGGTTCGTCGCAGATCAGTCGTTGCACGCCGCTCAGGCTGCCCAGCAGCGGCCGCAAGGCTGGTTGGATGCGCAGCTGGATGTCGGCACCCAGTGCCGCCAGGGTGGGGACGAAGCGACAAAATTGCAGGCAGTCGCCATACCCCTGCTCGTAGTCGAGTAGCAGCCGCTTGCCTTGCAAGGGGGCTCGGCCATCCCAGGGCGGGGCGATGCGCGGCGGACGGCTACGGTTGACGGCGGCGAAGCGCCAGCGCCATTCGTATTGCGGCCAGCCTTGTTGCCACTGGCCGAGGCTGAGCCAGCAGACGGCAAGCGCGAATTGGGCCGCCTCGTGGTCGGGATCCAGGCGGATGGCCTGCCGGTAATCCTGTTCGGCCTCGGTGAGGCGGTCCTGCTCGGCGCGGAGGACTCCGCGATTGAAATAGCCATCGGCGTAATCGGGGGCCAGCCGGATGGCCTGCTCGTAGTCGTGCAGGGCGAGTTCCTGTTGGCCGTTGGCGGCATGAAGTATGCCGCGATTGTTGTAGGCCTGCACATGGTCGGCTTGGCAGGCGATGGCTTGGCTGTAGGCCGCGATGGCCCCCGGATTATCCTGCAACTCCTCCAGGCAGAGCCCCAGGTTGTAGTGGGCCATGGCCTGTTGGGGCGCCAAGTGGCTGGCATGACGAAAGTGGGTGGTCGCCGCAAGGTAGTCGCCTGCTTCGAAGGTCAGAATGCCGGCCCAGAGCCGCACTTCGGCATCCTCGGGATCTTGCTGCACCAACTGCTCCAGCAAGCCATGGGCCACCAGCGGCTGCCCCTGCTCGTGGGCGTCGATGGCTTGGGCCAGCCGGTCGGCGACCGATTCGGTTATCTCATCGCGGGCGTTGGGAGCCATCAATACCTCCGGGTCTGGGGTTTCTCTGGGGTGAGTCGAGGCCCTATGCGCCGGGATTAGCCTGCACCCGTTGCCGGATGGCGTTGACCATGGTGCGCAGGCCATTGCCGCGCGACGGGCTCAGATGCTTGGCCAGCTGCAGACTGTCAAAGTAACCTTCCATCTCAAAGCTCAGGATATGCCCGGCACTCTGATGGTTCAGCGCCGCCAGCACCACCGCCAGCAGGCCGCGGACGATGCGGGCCTGGCTGTCGGCGGCGAAGTGCCAGCGACCCTCGGTATCCGGCATTGCCAGCAGCCAGACCTGACTCTCGCAACCCGGCAGCTCCTGCTCCTCGCCGCGCCAGTCTGCCGGAATGACCGGCAACTGTTTACCCAGCTGGATCAGCTCGCGATAGCGCTCTTCCCAGGCACCGGCGCGGGCAAACCGGGTGAGGACGGCCTCGGCATCCAGGGTGGGTTGTCCCAATGGGTGCTGGTACAAAAAGTCGCGCAGTGCATCGTTCATCCCAAAAACTCCGGCAGGCGGGCGAGGGCGGCAAGCAGGGCATCCACCTCGGCTTCGCTGTTATACAGGGCCAGCGAGATGCGCAGGGTGCCATCGAGCCCAAGGCTCTCCATCAGTGGCATGGCGCAGTGGTGGCCGACCCGCACCGCGATCCCCATCTGATCGAGCAGCTCACCGGCATCCTGAGGGTGGATGTCGCCCAGGCGCAACGAGACGACGCCGACCTGCTGGCTTGGTGTGCCCACCCGCTCGATGAAGGGCAGTTGTTGTAGCCCATCCAGCAGTCGTTGCAGCAGCGCGGCCTCGTGGCGGCGCCAGCCCTCGGGCAGGGCCGCGAGAAAATCGAGGGCGGCGGCCAACCCGATCGCCTCGGCGATGGGGGGCGTGCCAGCTTCGAAGCGAAACGGCGGTGGGTTGAAGCGGGTGCCGCTGAAGCTGACCTTCTGGATCATCTCGCCCCCGGTCTGCCAGGGGGGCATCTGTTCGAGCAGTTCGGCGCGCCCATAGAGGACACCGATGCCGGTGGGGCCATACAACTTGTGGCCGGAGAAGGCGTAGAAGTCGCAACCCAGAGCCTGTACATCGATAGGCAGATGGCCCACGGCCTGGGCGCCATCGATCAGGGTCACGGCGCCGACTGTCTTGGCAGCGGTGATGAGCTCAGCCACCGGGTTGACGGTGCCCAGGGCATTGGAGACCTGGGCGATGGCCAGCAGTCGGGTGCGTGGCGAGAGCAGAGCGTGGAAGGCGGTAAGATCCAGCTCCCCGCTCGCGGTCAGCGGTATGACTCGCAGCACGGCGCCGGTGCGGGCGGCCACCTGCTGCCAGGGGACTATGTTGGCGTGGTGCTCCAGCGTCGAGAGCAGGATTTCATCGCCGGATTGCAGGTTGCTCTGCCCCCAGCTGTAGGCTACCAGGTTGATCGCCTCGGTGGTGCCGCGGGTCCAGATGACTTCACTGCTGTGGCGGGCATGGAGAAAGGCGCGTACCCGCTCCCGAGCCGCCTCGAAGGCGGCCGTGGCCCGGCTGCTCAGGGTGTGGGCGGCACGGTGCACATTGGCATTGTCGCGGCGATAGTACTCATCCATGGCTTGCAGCACGGCCAACGGCTTCTGGGTCGTCGCGGCGTTATCCAGATAGATCAGCGGCTGATCGTTGACCCGCTGCTGCAGGGCCGGGAACTGGGCGCGAATGGCAGCCAGATCGAAGTGGGATGGCATCGGATGTTTCTCCTGTTCAGGCGCTTATGATCGGCAAAAGTGCAGCCGAAGGCAATCGTTGGCATGCGGCCAATCCGTGCCGGGAGCCGAGCGCCGGGAGTGCAAATGGCCGCAGCGGGGTAATGCTGGTCAGTGAATAGGTTCAGGCGAGACAACCTCCACGCCTTCGCTAAGTGACTTGTATTAGGCCGCATCGGGGTGCTTTTTTGTTACAATCGCCGCCCGGCTTTTGGTGGGCTGATGTTGGATAGGAGGTGAGTGGCGATGAAATTGAATCCCCGACAATTGGAGGCGGTCCGGCATGTTTCCGGTCCCTGCCTGGTATTGGCCGGTGCCGGTTCGGGCAAGACCCGCGTCATCACCACCAAGATCGCCTACCTCATCGAGAAGTGCGGCTATCAGGCCAAGCAGATCTGCGCCGTGACCTTCACCAACAAGGCTGCCAAAGAGATGAAGGAACGGGTGGCGCAGACCCTGGATCGCAAGCTGTTGCGTGGTCTGATGGTCTCGACCTTCCACTCGCTGGGGCTTGAAATCATCCGGCGCGAGCACAAGGTGCTGCATCTGAAGGCCAACTTCTCGCTGTTCGATGACACCGATCAGATGGCGCTACTCAAGGAGCTCACCGACGTCGAGCTACAGGGCGACAAGGAGAAGCTGGGGCAACTGCTCAATGCCATCTCCAACTGGAAGAACGATCTGGTGCTGCCGGGAGTGGCGCTCAAGCGCGCCAAGGATCCGGACGAACAGCGGCTGGCCCTGCTGTATGAGCGCTATCAGCGGCAGATGACCGCCTACAACGCCCTGGATTTTGACGATCTGATCCTGATGCCGACCCTGCTGCTCAAGACCAATGCCGAGGTACGTGAGCGCTGGCAGCAGAAGATCCAGTATCTGCTGGTGGATGAGTATCAGGACACCAACACCAGCCAGTACGAGCTGGTCAAGCTGCTGGTGGGCGAACGAGCCCGCTTCACCGTGGTGGGGGATGATGACCAGTCCATCTACTCCTGGCGGGGGGCGCGACCGCAGAACCTGGTGCTGCTGCAGCAGGACTTCCCGCGGCTGAACGTCATCAAGCTGGAGCAGAATTACCGCTCCAAGGGGCGCATCCTCAAGTGCGCCAACATCCTGATCGCCAACAATCCCCATGTCTTCGACAAGCAGCTCTTCTCCGAGCTGGATTATGGCCAGCCGGTCAAGGTGCTGCTGGCCAAGAACGAAGAGCATGAGGCGGAGCGCGTCGCCGCCGAGATCATCGGCCACCGCTTCATGAATCGCACCCGCTGGGCCGACTACGCCATCCTCTATCGTGGCAACCACCAGTCGCGCCTGCTGGAGAAGGTGCTGATGCAGAACCGCATTCCCTACCGCATCAGCGGTGGCAGCTCCTTCTTCTCGCGCACCGAGGTTAAGGACATCATGGCCTACCTGCGGTTGCTGGTGAATCCGGACGACGACAACGCCTTCTTGCGTGTGGTCAACTTGCCGCGGCGCGAGATTGGCCCCACCACCCTCGAGAAGCTGGGCCATTACGCCAACGAGCGGGGCAAGAGTCTGTTCTCCGCCAGCTTCGAGCTGGGGTTGGAGCAGACGCTGAGTGGTCGCGGCCTCTCCGCATTGCGCCAATTCTGTGACTGGCTGGTGCGCCAGGGGGATGCCGCCCAACGCGGCAATGCGGTCGAGGCGGTACGGGATGTGATCCACGGCATTCACTACGAGGAGTGGCTGTACGAGAGTTCTCCCAGTCCGAAGGCCGCCGAGATGCGGATGCAGAACGTCTCGACCCTCTACCGTTGGGTCACCGAGATGCTCGAAGGCGATGCCAAAGAGGATCAGGCCCCCATGACGCTGCCCGAGGTGGTGGCCCGGCTGACGCTGCGCGACATGCTGGAGCGCAACGAGGAGGAGGCGGAGCTCGACCAGGTGCAATTGATGACGCTACACGCCTCCAAGGGGTTGGAGTTCCCCTACGTGTTCCTGATTGGCATGGAGGAGGGGCTGTTGCCGCACCAGGTCAGCATCGACGAGGATAACGTCGACGAGGAGCGGCGGCTGGCCTATGTGGGCATCACCCGGGCTCAGACCGAGCTGACCTTCATCCTGTGCAAGGAGCGGCGCCAGTTTGGCGAGTCGGTACGACCGGAGCCGAGCCGCTTCCTGATGGAGTTGCCGCAACACGATCTGGAGTGGGAGGGGGACAAACGCGAGGTCAGCGCCGAGCAGCGTCAGCAAAAGGGGCAGGTGGGGATAGCCAACCTGCGGGCTCTCTTCAAGGACAAGTAACGGCAGCGGCCTGATCGATACGGGCGTCAGAGCTCGTCGTCGGCGGTTACTTCTTCTCCTCCGGGCGAGCCCCTCGGCTCGGCAGGAGACTAAACAACACATCGGGCGGCATCGGCGAGGAGAAGAAATCGCCCTGGGCCAGATCGCAGCCCATCTCATTGAGCTTCATGTGCTGTTCATGCTGCTCGACCCCTTCGACGATCACCTGCATGCCCAGATCGTGGCTGATGTCGCGGATGGCGCGTACCAGAGCCCGGTCGCGGTTCGACTTCAGCAGCCGGTGAGTGAAGCTGTCATCGATCTTGACGAAGTCCACCGGGTAGTGGAACAGCGCGTTGAGCGAGCTGAAGCCGGTGCCGAAGTCATCGACGGCGATGCCGATCCCCTTGGCTCGAAGCTCATGCAACAGGGCTAGCGTCTTGTTGTCACGCCGGGTCAGCTCCCGCTCCTTGAATTCGAAGATGAACAGCTTGGGTGGCACATCGGCCTCATGGATGATCTGCAGCAGTTGCTGGATCTGCTCTCGGGAGGCCAGGTGCTTGCCGGAGAGATTGATGTTCAGACGCAGGCTGTGTTGTCGGATCAGGGGGTGAAACAGTCCCTGCAGCAGACCACAGGCGTGGCGCAGCATCATCTGATCGATCTCGACGATCAGATCGCTCTGCTCGGCCAGCGGGATGAAGCTGCCCGCCTCATGAATTTCTCCCTCTTCATCCATCAGACGGGCCAGCAGCTCGATCTGCACCACGCGGCGATCGCGCAGTCGCAGGATGGGCTGAAAGTAGGGCAGGATCCGATTTTCCTTCAAGGCCTGTTGCAACGACTGTTCCGGGGAGAGGCGATCCGGGATGTCACACAGCTCGGAGTAGAAGACGGCGCTGTCCTGTCCGTGGCGCTTGGACTGATAGGTGGCGATGTCGACCTGACGCAGCAGTTGGCCGATATTCTCGACGGAGGGGCTCACGGTCGCCACCCCCAGGCAGGCATGGATGCTGAGTTCGTGATTGTCGATCATCAAGGGTTTTTGCAACTGCTCCAGGATGCGGCTGATGACCGGGGTGATCGATTCGGTATGCTGGCTGGCATCCAAAAAGATGATGAACTCGTCGCCACTGAGGCGGGCGACCAGATCATTTTGTCGGGTCGAGGCGCGCAGGCGCTGGGCCATGTTCTTGAGCAGCAGATCACCGAGCTCATCGCCGTACTGTTCATTGACCTGATGCAGGGATAACACCTCGATGAGCAGGATGGCGAAGCCCTGGTCGGGATAACGCTGATAGTGTTTGAAGGCGTGGTCGATTCGGTGCATGAACAGGGCGCGGTTGGCCAGCTGAGTCAGCGGATCCCGTTGGGCATCTTGTTGCAGCAGGCGTTCCTGCTCTTCGCGATGTTTGAGCTGTTTTTGCAGGCGCAGATTGTTGCGCTTCAACTCCCGCAACCGGGCCATCTCCTCGGGGGACGTGTCATTGGCGCTTTCGGCCATCTCCTGTTTCAATTGCCGCAGTTCATATAGCTCGGTCATCAGCCCTAGTGTTTCGGCGATGAAGAACAGCAGCTGCCGATCCTCGCTGACCAGCGGGTGGGGGAGTGCCAGTGCCAGGTTGGCGTGGTGCTGGTGACGCAACAGGATGGGGAAGCTGTACCAGAACTGACAATTCTCTTCGGCCTGCTGGGGCCGATCATCGCCGAGCAGGGTCAGCAGAGACTGGGAGTGATGGACGTTGTGCGGATAGACGATATCCGGCGTTTCGCGATGGTTCCGCAGCAACAGAACCTCCTGCGCCCCCATCCAGAAACGCAGGGTGGAATCAAACTGAGCCATCAGCTGGCGAGCCGGAAGATTGACCGAGAGACGCAACATCCGGGTGAGACTCTCCAGCTTTTCTTGCCAGAAGGGAATGCGATTGAGCAGTGGCGAATTGAATTGATCCAGCAGACTGGCGGCCTGTCGGAGTGCGTAGTGGGTCGCGGCAATGTCCAGCAGGTGCTGCAGCAGTGGCTGTTGTTTGATATGGGTACGGGCCACCAGCCAATGGATCGAGCCATGTTCGACCTTGGACCAACACCAGCCATCTCCGGCTGACAACTTATCGATCTGGCACTTCCCCTCCTCGCTGCAGGGGGTGAACGGCAGTGGATCCAGCAGGTGGGGTTGCTCCTGCACCAGCGCCTTGTTGCCCTCACAGTGAATGACCGATAGGTGACTCAGCGGCAGACAGGGGCTCAGCGTGGCATACAGGCGGCCGAGCAGACCGATATCACCGAGGGTCGGCAGCGGCAGCGTCAGCAGATCTTTGGCGGCAACAATTGCAGCTCGGTAGGCCGGTTGTTCGCTGGGAAGGGGTGGGGTGGCCGTCATCATGATTCCTTGCCGGGATCCTGCTACAAGTGTAGACGGCGCGGGCGTTCTCGGCATAACGACGACGGGCTGCAGATGCAGCCCGTCGGATGGGATCAGAAGCGGAGCTCTGTGGTATCTCGGGGTCAACCCGCGACGTTTTGCAAGAAGCCCAGGTAGCTCAGGGTCAGGATGACGAGACCGGCCACGATGCGGTAGACGGCAAAGCCGCGGAAGCTGTTCTTGCTGACGTAGCGCAGCAACCAGCCGATGGCCAGCAGGCTGACGATGAAGGAGGTGAACAGGCCGATGGAGATGTTCAGCAGACCATGGTCACTGACTCCCTGCAGATCCTTCATCAACGAGTAGAGGCTGGCCGCCCCCAGGGTCGGGATGGAGAGGAAAAAGCTGAAGCCGGTGGCGGTCGGACGGTTCAGGCCGACCAGCATGCCGCCCATGATGGTGGAGGCACTGCGGCTGACCCCGGGGATCAGCGAACAGAGCTGGGCGCAACCGATGGCGAACGCCTGCTTGGGAGTGACGTGGGCGAGTTCGGTGGTGGAGCTGGCCGGTTGCGGGCGCCCTTCGATCCACCACATCACCACGCCGCCCATGATCAGGCTGATGGCCACCGTCACGGCGTTGAACAGGTAGTGGGTGATGTAGCTATGCAGCGCTAGGCCGACAAAGGCTGCGGGCAGGAAGGCGAGGATCACTCCCATCCAGAAGCGCTGTACCTGGCGGTCGTCGCGGACCGTCTTGGCCTGTTGCCACAGGGTCTGGAAGTAGAACCAGAGCACGGCCAGCACGCCGCCCAACTGGATGACGATCTCGAAGGTATCGCTGCCTTGGAATCCCAGGACCTCCTGCGTCACGATCAGGTGCCCCGTGCTGGAGACGGGCAGGAATTCGGTGATGCCCTCGACGATGCCGAGGATGATGCTGTTGAAGATATCGGACATGAAACTGTGGCTCACGGTTGCCTGAAGTGGCGGCATTATGCCGAACCTCAGTAAAGAGGGAAATATAACGAACAAAAAACCGCCCGTTCGGCGGGCGGTTCGGGCGCCTCGGCTAGTCGGCGTCGCTCTCGGCTGCTTCGTTCGGCTCGGCGAGGTACCACTCGGTCAAGATCTCGGCCAGTCGTTCGATGCCCACCCCCTTGAGGGAGGAGAAGGCCTCGACGCGCACCAGATCGCCGAAGGCCAGGAGATCCCGGCGCACCTGCTGCACGATATTCTTGCGCGGGCCGGCGTTGAACTTATCGGCCTTGGTCAACAGCACCAGCACCGGCAGGTCGTTACCGGCGGCCCATTCCAGCAGTTGCTGATCGGTGTCCTTGAGCGGGTGGCGGATATCCATCAGCAGCACCAACCCCTTGAGCGAGGCGCGCTTTTGCAGATATTCGGACAGCGACTCCTGCCACTTGCGCTTCATCTCCTCCGGGACCTGGGCATAGCCGTAACCGGGCAAGTCGACCA
This sequence comes from Aeromonadaceae bacterium, assembly GCA_041441555.1. Taxonomy (GTDB): domain Bacteria; phylum Pseudomonadota; class Gammaproteobacteria; order Enterobacterales; family Aeromonadaceae; genus Pseudaeromonas. Next base: position 3,990 of record JASDSW010000007.1, on the reverse strand, counting down.
GGCGCTTGCCCGGTTCCAGCTCGAACAGGTTGATGAGCTGGGTGCGACCTGGGGTTTTACTGGTTCGGGCCAGGTTCTTCTGATTGGTTAATGCGTTGAGCGCTGAAGATTTCCCCGCATTGGAACGCCCGGCAAAGGCGACCTCGACCCCGCTATCATCCGGGAGGTGGCGAATATCCGGGGCGCTGGTTACAAAGCGTACCTTGTTGAAGTTCAGGGTTGGCGTTTGCACGGTTAAATTCCCATTGTCAAAGAGAGGCGAGAGTCGCCCTGATGGCCTATTGCGATCGGCTGTCGCATCACGGTGCGTATAGTAGCACGGCTCGGCGCGGGATGGCTTGTGGTGTGCATCGCCTGCCGATGTGGGGGGATGGTGGGAAACGTTCGCCCCCGGCTTGGCGGCCAGGGGCGTGCGGTAACGTGTGACGAGGCTCGGGGGCGGTTAGAGTCCGAGCGAGGCCAGCAGATCGTCGTGGTCATCGCTGGCGGACGTCGCCGGGGCGGCGCTGCCATTGGAGCCCAGCGTTTCACCGTTGGCCACGCTGCGCAACAGGTCATCCGGATCGACCTCTTCGCGCTTCTCGAAGTCGTGCAGCTGGATGAATTCCGTCTTATCCATCGCCAGCTCCATGTAGAAGATGTTGTTCTTCTCGGTGAAGAAGGAGACGCGACGGGCCTGCGGACGATCCAGGTTGGTATCCACGGAGATCAGAACCTGCTTGTTCAGCGTCAGCATCTTGGGCTGGCTTTGGCTGATGGAGGTTTGCAGCTCCTGGCTGACCTTGTTGGTGAAGTCGCCGAGGATCTGGTTCATCAGTTCCCCCATCACGTTGCCGACTTCGTCGGAGGTGTGCAGGGTGGCCAGCTCTTCCTTCGGGATCCCCATGTTCATCAGGTAGTTCTGGTAGACCTCCAGCGCGGCGCTGGCGGTAAAGTTGATGACTACCAGACCGGAAAAGGCGCCATCAAACAGCACGAAACAGCCGATGTCCGGACGCAAGCAGGTCTTGCTGATGCGCTGCACCATGGGGGAGTAGTTCACCTCATGCCGGGTTGCCTCGGTCAGGACGCTGCTGACGGAGTGGCAGAGTTTCAGAAGGATGTCTTCGGTGGAGATGGGGGCGTTCTTTTTTGTCTTCGTCATGATGAGTGTACCAGGTGGGACATGCCTCGCCCTCCCGTGAGGCTGGTGACGAGGGAGGCGTCACCAGGGGTGGTAATACTGCCGCTGAGTATGGCAGAAACGCGGTCGGACTGTTGCGATCTCGCCGATCTTCTTAGGGTTTGCTGCCGCGTCGCCGCAGCGCCTCCAGGACGATCTTGAACTGATAGGGCATGATGAGCAGCAGGCCGCTGACCAGCAGCACCGGGGTGTAGTAGGGGAACCGCCAGGCCTCCGGCATCAGATGCAACCAGCCAAAGTGTTCGACGATGCCCCACAGCATCAACAAGGATCCGATCATATCCAGGATCAGCAGGGGCAGGGGGGCTTTCAGGGGCTGGCTCATATCGACTCCGGGGTTCACTTGCTTCGGTGGCATCAGCATACCTTGTGCCAGGGGGCTTGTGGATGACCTCGACCGGGGAAAAACGCCTTTTTTAAGCGATTCGGGTGGCGGAATTTGGGCGCGGGTCCCTTTCATGTCACAATGTCGCCCCAATGGCCGAGCTGGCCGTACTTTTCACGAATGGGTAACCGGGAGAACACCATGGCTGCCACGCAGAAGCCGCATCAGGCATCGCCCAAAGGCAAAGGCTTTAAGAGAAACGAGTCGCAAGAGAGCGCCCATGCCGCGCGGCAGCGCAAACGGGATGCCAAGCGCAAGGGGCTGAAGGCCGGCTCCCGTCAGGCGGCTGCCGCCGAGAAGGGCGCCGCCAACTCTGCCGGGCAGAAGAAGGACCCGCGCATCGGTTCGCGCAAACCGGTTCCTCTGGTGGTAGCCGAATCGCAGAAGAAGGCCGTCAGCAAACCGGCCAAGCCGAACAAGAGTCCGGAGCAGATCGCCGAGCAACTCGCCAAACAACAGCAACTGAAGCTGGAGCAGGAGCTGGCCGCCATCGAGAACGATGAGCGTCTGAACCTGCTGCTCGATCGGCTGGATGACGGGCAGAGTGTTTCCGCCGAGGATGAAGCCTGGCTGGACACCAAGCTGGCGCGTCATCAGGAGCTGCTGGCCGAGTTGGGCATCGATGATGAAGAGGATGAAGAGGAGCAGGCCGCTTCGCCAGATGACCTGCTGCAACGCTTCATCGAGGACGATTTCGACCCCAGCGAAATCGATCCTGAATTCAAGCGCAGCAAGAAGTAACAGCCGCGGGCCGGCTCTGTATGACCTCGAGGAGGATGAGCGTGCAGTTTGACAAATTGGTCTGGGATGACGCGCTCATCCAGAAGTACAACTACAGTGGCCCGCGTTACACCTCTTACCCGACGGCGCTGGAATTTTCCGAGTCATTTGGCTACCAGGACTTTCTGACGGCGGCGACTCAATATCCCGAGCGGCCGCTGTCGCTGTATGTGCATATTCCCTTCTGCCACATGCTCTGCTACTACTGCGCCTGCAACAAGATAGTCACCCGACAGACCGACAAGGCGGCCGAGTATCTGCGCTATCTGGAACAGGAAATGGCCCATCTGGCACCGCTGTTCGCCGGGCGTACCGTGACCCAGTTGCACTGGGGGGGCGGGACGCCAACCTACCTGAATGCCGACGAAATCCGTCAGCTGATGGCGATGCTGCGTCGTTACTTCCATTTTGCCGACGAAGGGGAGATCAGCATCGAGGTCGATCCGCGCGAGATCGAGCTCTCGCTGCTGGATGTGCTCCAGGAGGTGGGGTTCAACCGCCTGAGCCTGGGGGTACAGGATTTCGACAAGTCGGTGCAGGTGGCGGTCAACCGGGTGCAGGATAACGACTTCATCCGAGCCCTGCTGCTGCGCGCCAAGGAGCTCGGCTTTCGCTCGACCAATCTGGATCTGATCTACGGCTTGCCGTTGCAGACCCGGGCCAGCTTCCGCCATACGCTGGAACAGGTGGTACAGACCGAGCCGGGTCGACTCTCCATTTTCAACTATGCCCACCTGCCGAGCCGCTTTGCCGGTCAGCACAAGATCAAGGATGAGACCCTGCCGCCGCCGGCCGAGAAGCTGGCGATCTTGCAGGAGACCATCGAGTACCTGACGGCGCAGGGCTATCAATACATCGGCATGGATCACTTTGCCCTGCCGGATGATGAGCTGGCCGTGGCGCAGTGCGAGGGTAAGCTGCACCGCAATTTTCAGGGCTACACCACCCAGGGCGAATGTGATCTGCTGGGGTTGGGGGTCTCGTCCATCAGCATGCTGGGGGATGCCTACTCGCAGAATCAAAAGGATCTGAAGCTCTACTATGCCGCCGTTTCCGCCCGGGGGCAGGCGCAGTGGAAGGGCTGTGCTTTGAGTCGTGATGACTTGATCCGGCGCGATGTCATCAAGCAGCTGATCTGCAACTTTCAGCTCTCCTTTGCCGACATAGCCGAGCGGTATGCGCTCGATTTCCAAGACTATTTTTCCCAGGACTTGGCCTTGCTGCGCCCCTTTGTCGAGGATGGCCTGGTGCTGCTCGATGAGTCTGGTATTCGGGTGCCGGCCACCGGTCGCCTGCTGATCCGCAACATCTGCATGTGCTTTGACAGCTACCTGCGCGAACGCGCTCGTCAACAGCAGTTCTCCCGGGTGATCTGAGTTTTTCGGTCGCCAACTCGCCGTGAGCCCTCTCGTGGGGCTCTGCAAATATTCCTTTCTGCACTATCTCCTGCTGAATTCTGTGCATCTGCTGGACGTTTGCAATGTCAAGTGATTGCATTGTGGTGTTATGTGCTTTTGTGTTGTCTTGTGCTGGTTGTAATCTCTGGTTTTTGTCGTTTTTGGTTGTTGAATGTTCCAGGCTTTTGAATTTTATTGTCATCCCAAAACCACCTCCTATGGAGGTGGTGAACGCCCAGTCGGGG
>JASDSW010000006.1:0-36991 GCA_041441555.1 Aeromonadaceae bacterium | reverse complement strand
AGAAACTGTGGGGAAACCACTTCTGGCAAAGAGGCTACTTCGTGGATTCGGTAGGTGCGAACGAAGAGATCATCCGGCGTTATGTAAAGCACCAAGATAAGGTGGCGAAAGAGGAAGAGGAGAGACAGCAGAGTCTTGAATTCACCTCTTAAGTGTATAGCCCCCTTCTAGGGGGCTAATCAAAGCCACCTGCTATGCAGGTGGCTTTTTACTCGGTCGGCGCCAGATGCATGATCAGCTCACCGCAGCCGGCCTGACAATCGGCCCAGCGCTCAATCTGCAGGGTCACCAGCAGCATGGAGCCGGTCGACAGCGAAGTCGGCGCCGAAGCGCAGAGCGAGCTCGCCAGCTCATCCAGCCCGGGACTGTGAGCCACCAGCACCAGATGCTGCACATCTTCCCCCACCGCCTGCAACAGGCTCATCAGCTTGTCGCCCCGACTCTCATACAGACGATCATCGAGCTGGATCCCGGCCATCGGCAGACCGGCCAGTCGCCGCAATACATGGGCGGTGCTGTAGCTGCGAACGGCCGGCGAGACCAACCAGAAGGCGTTTTGCGGCACCTGGGCGGCCAGCTCCAGCAACTGCCAATAGCCGCGCCGGCTCAACGGCCGCCAGCTATCTTCCAGATCCTGGATCTTCCAGCTCGATTTGGCATGACGAATCAGGGTGAGTTGTTTCATGGCGCCCTCCGGGATGACACGTCGCTTGATCTAAACCTAGCCCGTTCCCAACTGGATCGACAATCTCAAGCCGTCCCAAACCATCGCCCCGTGCAACCAAAGCCCCAGGCTTCGCACAAAAAATCACCAGCGTTTCGCCTTCCCCTTTACCGACCATCAGGTATAATCCGCCATCTTTTTTAACATCTGCTACTCGCACGATTGCCTATGACCGTCCAAACCTTCGATCCGAATGCCGCCAGTTCCTGTTCCACCAATACGCTGGGACAGATGCTCGATACCCAACCGGCCACGCCGACCCAAAGCCAACCCGGTGCGGCGCGCATCGGCTTCGTCTCCTTGGGCTGTCCGAAAAATCTGGTGGATTCCGAGCGGATCCTGACCCAGTTGCGCACCGAAGGGTATGAGGTGGTCAATCGCTACGACAATGCCGAGCTGGTGATCGTCAACACCTGCGGCTTCATCGACAGCGCCGTACAAGAATCTCTCGAAGCCATTGGTGAAGCCCTGGCCGAAAATGGCAAGGTGATCGTCACCGGCTGCCTGGGCGCCAAGGAAGATCAGATCCGCGCCGTGCATCCCAAGGTGCTGGAGATCTCCGGTCCCCACGCCTACGAGCAGGTGCTGGCCCACGTGCACCGTTATGTGCCCAAGCCGGAACATAATCCATTCCAGAGCCTGGTCCCGGCCCAGGGGGTGAAGCTCACCCCGCGTCACTATGCCTATCTGAAGATCTCCGAAGGGTGCGACCATCGCTGCACCTTCTGCATCATCCCTTCGCTGCGTGGCGATCTGGAGAGCCGTCCCATCGGAGAGGTGCTGGCCGAAGCCAAGCGCCTCAAAGAGGCCGGGGTCAAGGAGTTGCTGGTGATTTCCCAAGACACCTCGGCCTACGGCGTCGATGTCAAACACAGAACCGGCTTCTATGATGGCGCCCCGGTCAAGACCAGCATGCTGGCGCTGTGTGAAGAGCTCGGCAAGTTGGGACTGTGGATCCGCATGCACTACGTCTACCCCTATCCGCATGTGGATGATCTGATCCCGCTGATGCGCGATGGCAAGATCCTGCCCTATCTGGATATTCCGTTGCAGCATGCCAGCCCGCGCATCCTCAAGCTGATGAAGCGTCCGGGCTCGGTTGAGCGCACCCTGGAGCGGATCCAGTCCTGGCGGGCCATCTGCCCAGAGATCACCCTGCGCTCGACCTTCATCGTCGGTTTTCCCGGTGAGACCGAGGAAGATTTCCAAATGCTGCTCGATTTTCTGGCGAAAGCCCGTCTCGACCGGGTCGGCTGCTTCAAGTACAGCCCGGTGGACGGCGCCAAGGCCAACGAGCTGCCCGATCAGATCCCCGAAGCGGTCAAAGAGGAGCGTTTCGCCCGTTTCATGGAGCTGCAACAACGCATCTCCACCGAGAAGCTGGCCGAGAAGATTGGTCAGCAGATGTGGGTGCTCATCGATGAGGTGGATGACGAAGGCGCCATCGGCCGCACCCCGGGTGATGCCCCGGAGATCGACGGCGTCATCTATCTTAACGGCGAAACCAACCTCAAACCCGGCGATCTGGTCCGCGTGGTGATTGAACATGCCGACGAGTACGATCTGTGGGGCAGCCGAGTCGAGGCCTGAGACCTCTTCCCGCCATCAATTCAAGTCCGAGGGAGCAATTTCGCTCCCTTTGGCTTTTCCAGCCCAGCGCTTGTTTTTTGGCAAATGGCCATAGCAGAATAGGCAAACCTTCACCTACCTGGTTGATTCCATGAAGATATTGCTAGTCGAAGATGATCGTCTCCTCAATCATCACCTCAAGTCCATCCTGCAGGAAGAGTCACACCAGGTGTATGCGGCCCACCAGGCGGAGGAGGCTCTGCACTTCGCCGAGGATTATCCCATCGACGTCGGCATCATCGATCTCGGCCTGCCCGATATGGATGGCCTGAGTCTGATCCGTCAGCTGCGCGCCAAGCAGATCCCGTTTCCCATCCTGATCCTCACCGCTCGCGGTAACTGGCAGGACAAGGTGGCCGGTCTGGAGGCTGGGGCCGATGACTACATGGTCAAACCCTTCCATAAAGAGGAGATGCGCGCCCGCCTCAACGCCCTGGTTCGCCGCAGTGCCGGCTTTATCTCTCCGCAAATCCAGGCCGGCCCCTATCAGCTGGATCTCTCGCGCAAGGAGCTGACCATTAACCAGGAGTCGGTGGTGCTGACCCACTTCGAGTACAGCATTCTAGAATACCTGATGCGCAACAGCGGCCAGGTGGTCTCCAAACAGCAGTTGATGGATCAACTCTATGATGATGGCGAGGGCGATCCCAATACTCTGGAGGTGCTGGTCAGCCGCCTGCGCAAGAAACTGGATCCGGACGGCGAATTGCAGCCCATCACCACCATCCGCCGGCAGGGTTACATCTTCAACCTGAGCTGCCAATGAGACGCTCCCTCGCCGTCAAGCTCCTGCTGCTGGCCATGCTGGTCGTCGCCTTGCTGATGGCCCTGCTGGTCAGCCTGGAATATGACTCCTTTCTCAACTCCCAGGCCAAATTTGTCCAGCAAGAGCTGCAGGGGGATCTCTCTCGCCTCTTCTCCACCAGCAGTCGACCCTATGAGCCGAGCAACCGGCGCAACATGTTCAGCTCGCTGAACCTCGAACAACCCAACCGCATGGTCGATGGGGTCATCTGCGATCAGGACGGCAACCTGTTGTGGCAGGACATCGCCCAGATCGAGCTGCTGACGGTGCGCAAGCTCTGCCAGCGGATCCTGCCCTTTATCGGTCCGCGTGAATCGCTGTTTCGCGTGGTCAAGTTTGATACAGAGACCCCCTACTATCTGTATAGCCTGCGGGTCAGCCGCTACCTCGGTGGCAAGGAGCCCAAGACCTTCCACACCATACTGATGCGTCCAGCCAGCGATCAGGTGGCGCAGGCCGACCACTACCTGATGCAACTACTGCACCGCGCCATCTTGATCTACCTGGGTGTCGGCTTCCTGTTCTGGATCACCACCCGCTGGTCATTGGTCTCATTGCGTCGCATCAAGGATGAGCTGGATGCGATCCGCGCCGGCAACCAATCCGAGGTCGGCACCCGTTATGAGAAAGAGCTGCAGCCGCTCACCCAATCCATCAACAGGCTGCTCGACAACGAGCGCCAGCAAAAGGAGCGCTATCAGCATACGGTCAATGATCTGGCCCATAGCCTGAAAACCCGCCTGGCCCTCATTCAGGCGACCATGGAAGAGGAAAAACTGACGCCGAAAGCGCGCCGTAACCTCAATGAACAGGTCTCCTTGATGGATCAGATCATCCAGTACCATCTGCGCCGCGCCGTCACCGGCCGGCAACTGCTGAACAACAGCGGCATCGATCCGGTCCCCATCGTGCAAAAACTGCTGGCCACCATGGCCAAGGTCTATCAGCACAAGCGTATCCGCGTCAGCCAGGAGCTGGCCGACAACTTGTTGTTCTGCGGCGAGCAGGATGATCTGTTCGAACTGCTGGGCAACCTGCTGGATAACGCCCACAAGTTTGCCATCAGCGAGATCCATCTGCAGATGCAAACGACCGCCGAGGGATTAAGGATCTGCCTGAGCGACGATGGCCCCGGCGTTCCCGAGGCGCTGCGCGAGCGCATCCTGCAACGCGGGGTGCGCGCCGACAACTCCACCGGACAAGGCATTGGCCTCGGCGTTTGCAGCGAGATAGTCCATAGCTACCACGGAACCATCGAAGTGGCCGAGTCCGAACTCGGAGGGGCGCGCTTCACCATTTGGCTGCCTGCTCGCGCCTCCTAGCCCAACGCTTCGACCATGGCGTCCCAGCGTGAACGCCATGCCACGAATAAATCTAATAAATAGCACAACCACAGTTCAATACCCCATCCATCCGAATCAAAACCAGATAAACAACTAACGACTGCCATTAAGGCAGCAGGCTGGCGCACACAGCTCGCTCACTTTGAGAGCGCTTTCACAAATTCCGCAATGTCGCCTTGTCGCCCGTTCGAGAGGCGTCTACTCTCAAACGTAATCGATTACGTAATCGATTACGTAATCGGTTACGTAGATAGGGAAGTGGTGAATATGGACAGAATAATTTCTGCCGAATACCGGCAAATGACGTCCCATGAACCACACTGTAACCGAGTCGTGCTGCGCAAAACTGCCAACTGACGGGTGTCCCAACACCCAGTGGAGAATCACCATGAAGAAAGGTTTGTTGCTCAATGCCCCGCTCAGTGCCGTGATTGCCGAATGCGGCCACACCGATCAGATCTGCCTGTGCGATGCCGGTCTGCCCATCCCCGCGACCACCCAGCGAATCGATCTGGCGCTGAAGGCTGGGGTTCCCGGTTTGCTGGAGACCGCTCAGGTGGTCTGCGAGGAGATGGTCATCGAGCGAGTGATCCTGGCCGAAGAGCTGCCGCGCGTCAGTCCCGAGTGTCATGGCCAACTGCTGCAACTGCTGCAACAGGCCGAAGTCAAGCAGGGCAAGACGATCCAGATCGACTACATCTCTCACGAGGCCTTCAAGCAGCAGACCCATCAGAGCAAGGCAATCGTGCGTACCGGAGAGGTCACCCCCTATGCCAATCTCATCATCTGTGCCGGTGTAGCGTTCTGACGCACGATCGCGAGGTTTCTATGCAAGCAGTCCTTGAATTACACGGTATCGACAAGCAATTCCCCGGCGTCAAGGCGCTGGATCAGGCCGGTCTCAACGTCTATCCGGGCCGCGTCATGGCCCTGCTGGGTGAAAATGGCGCCGGCAAATCCACCCTGATGAAGGTGTTGACCGGGATCTATCAGGCCGATGCCGGCACCCTCACCTATCAGGGGAAGACACTCTGGTTCAATGGCCCCCGCGACTCCCAGGATCAGGGCATCAGCATCATCCACCAGGAGCTGAATCTGATCCCCGAGCTGTCGATTGCCGAAAACATCTTCCTCGGCCGCGAACCTCTGGGGGCGCTGGGCAAGATCCGCTGGTCGGCGCTCTATGCCGAGGCGCAGCGTCTGCTCGACAAGCTCGGCGTCAAACATGCACCGCAAACCCGACTGGGCGACCTGAGTATCGGCGAGCAGCAGATGGTCGAAATAGCCAAGGCCATATCGTTCGAATCCAAGGTCATCATCATGGATGAACCCACCGATGCCCTGACCGATACCGAGACCGAGCGACTGTTCAGTGTGGTCCGCGAGCTGCGGAATGAGGGCCGCGGAATCGTCTACATCTCGCACCGACTGCGGGAAATCTTCCAGATCTGTGATGATGTCACCGTACTACGGGATGGCCGATTTATCGGTGAACGTCCGGTCAGTGAGCTCAATGAGGATGGCATCATCGAGATGATGGTCGGTCGCAAGCTCGATGAGCAATACCCGCGCATTCCAGTCAAGCAGGGGCGCATCAGTCTGGCTTTGCAGGGCCTCTGCGGCGCAGGGATCCACGACATCAGCTTCGAACTCAAGGAAGGGGAAATCCTCGGCATCTCGGGCCTGATGGGATCCGGCCGAAGTGAGCTGATGAATATGATCTATGGAGCCCTGCCCCATAGCTCGGGAACTCTCGCCTTGTATGGCAAGCCCATAGCCCCCTTAAGTCCGGCCGAAGGGTTGCAGTGTGGCATCGCCTATATCTCGGAGGACCGCAAGGGCGACGGTCTGGTGCTCGAGCTGTCGGTGCGCGAAAACATGAGCCTGTGCGCCTTGCCGATCTTCGTCGGACACGGGGGTTACATCCGCCGCGCCGATGAGCGCCAGGCAGTTGGCGACTTCATTCGCCTGTTCAACATCAAGACGCCGACCCAGGAGCAGTTGATCAAAAACCTCTCCGGCGGCAATCAGCAAAAGGTCGCCATCGCCAAGGGGCTGATGACCAAGCCCAAGGTGTTGATCCTGGATGAGCCGACCCGCGGCGTCGATGTCGGCGCCAAGAAGGAGATTTACCAGCTGATCAACCAGTTCAAGCAAGAGGGCATGAGCATCATTCTGGTCTCATCCGAGATGCCTGAAGTGCTGGGCATGAGTGATCGGATCCTGGTGATGCATGAAGGGCGGATCAGCGCCGAGTTCGCTAGCTGCGACGCCAATCAGGAACGCTTGATGGCAGCCGCCGTCGGCAAGGTTTATCAAGAGGCAGTATGACCATGATGACAACTACCCCATCGCAAAAGGCCACAGCGCCACGTTTCAAGGCCTGGCTCATTGAGCAGAAATCACTGATCGCCCTCCTGGTGTTGATCCTGGTGGTCTCGTTCCTGAGTCCGAATTTCTTCACTGCCGATAACTTGATGAACATCCTCCGGCAGACCTCGGTCAATGCCATCATCGCCGTCGGCATGACGCTGGTCATTCTGACCGCCGGCATCGATCTCTCCGTCGGCTCCATTCTGGCTCTGACCGGGGCCTTTGCCGCCGCCATGGTGGGCGCCGATCTACCCGTCATCATCGCCATCCCGGCCGCCCTGCTGGCGGGTGCGGCACTCGGGGGCGTCAGTGGCGCCATCATCGCCAAGGGCAAGGTACAAGCCTTCATCGCCACCCTGGTTACCATGACGGCGCTGCGCGGCTTTACCATGGTCTTTACCGATGGGCGCCCCATCTCCACCGGTTTTAGTGAAACATCCGATGCCTTTGCCGTCCTGGGGACTGGCTACTGGCTCGGCATTCCGGTGCCGATCTGGATCATGGCGCTGGTGTTTGCCCTGGCTTGGTACCTGCTCAACCATACCCGCCTCGGCCGCTACATCTATGCACTCGGTGGTAACGAAGCTGCCACCCGTCTCTCCGGTATCAATGTGGATCGGGTGAAGATCGCCGTCTATACCCTGTGCGGAGCCCTCTCCGCCCTCGCCGGTCTCATCGTCACATCACGCCTCTCCTCGGCCCAACCGACTGCCGGTATGGGCTATGAGCTGGACGCCATCGCCGCTGTCGTCGTCGGCGGAACCAGCCTGATGGGCGGCAAGGGCCGCATCATGGGCACCCTGATTGGCGCCCTGATTATCGGTTTCCTCAACAATGCGTTAAACCTGCTCGATGTCTCTTCCTACTACCAGATGATCGCCAAAGCTGCGGTGATCTTGCTGGCAGTCATGGTCGATACCAAAACCACAACCAAGTAATAAGGAACTACAAAATGAACAAGATGCTTACCCTGATTGCCGTTGCCGTGATGTCCTTGAGTGCCGCCACTCAAGCCGCAGAACAATCCATGGCGCTGGTTGTTTCAACGCTGAATAACCCGTTTTTCGTCACATTGAAAGATGGCGCCGAAGCCAAGGCCAAAGAGCTGGGCTACCAGATGGTGGTGCTGGATTCGCAAAATGATCCGGCCAAGGAGCTGGCCAACGTCGAAGATCTGACGGTGCGCAAGGTCAGCGCCATTCTGGTCAACCCGACCGACTCTGCCGCGGTTGGCAATGCCATCATGCTGGCCAACAAAGCTGGGATCCCGGTGCTGACCCTGGACCGCGGCGCCAATGTTGGTGAGGTCAAGGCGCACATTGCCTCCGATAACATCGCCGGTGGCAAGATGGCGGGTGATTTCATCGCCAGCAAGCTGGGCAAGAATATCGACGTGATCCAGTTAGAAGGGATTGCCGGTACCTCCGCCGCCCGGGATCGGGGTGAAGGCTTTGCCCAAGCGGTGAAGGCGAACGGCTTCAAGGTGCTGGCCTCACAACCGGCTGACTTTGACCGCACCAAGGGGTTGAATGTCATGGAAAACCTGCTGGCGGCCCATCCAGACGTCAAGGCCGTATTCGCCCAGAATGATGAGATGGCCCTGGGTGCCCTGCGAGCCACTCAGGCCGCGGGCAAGCAAGTGCTGATCGTCGGCTTTGATGGTACCGATGATGGCAAGGCGGCGGTCAAGAGTGGCAAGCTCGGCGCCACCGTGGCCCAACAACCGGCCCTGATCGGTGCCATCGGCGTGGAAACAGCCGACAAGGTGCTCAAGGGTGAGAGTGTCGAGAAATACATCCCGGTACCACTGCAAGTCGTCAGTCAATAACGCCTCAGCCCCGGTCGCCAAACATTTGGCCGGCCGGGGCCGTTCCCCCACAGATCCTTTCCCCTAGGGCCTGGCACGCTCAGGCCCTACGGAAAAGGGCCAACCTAAGGAGCCGTCATGAGTAAACTCGTCGTTCTCGGTAGCGTCAATGCCGATCATGTGCTGCAAGTCACCGACTTCCCTCGCCCCGGTGAGACCGTTACCGGTCGGGGCTATCGCATCGTCCCGGGTGGAAAAGGCGCCAATCAGGCCGTGGCCGCCGCACGTCTCGGCGCCGATATCGGCTTCATCGCGCGGATCGGCCAAGATGCCATCGGCGCGCAGATGTATGCCGGTTTTCAGGCCGATGGCATGGATGTGCAAGGGGTCAGTGTCGATCCCCAACTGCCCACCGGCATCGCCATCATCTATGTGGCAGACCATGGTGAAAACAGCATCGGCATCTCGCCCGAAGCCAATGGTGCCCTGACCGCCGAGGTCTTAACCCAGCACCAGTCGCTGCTGCTGGCCGCCGACACCCTGTTGCTGCAATTGGAGGTGCCGCTGGAGACCGTCGCCGCCGCCATCGAGCTGGCCCATGCCAACCGGGTCAAGGTTGTGCTCAACCCGGCTCCCGCCCGACCTTTGCCCGCACAGTTGCTGGCCCAGGTCGATCTCATCACTCCCAACCAGACCGAAGCCGAATTGCTGACCGGCATCCCGGTCACCGATGCCCAGAGCGCCGCGTCCGCCGCCGCCAAGTTTCATGGATTGGGGATCACGGAAGTCATGATCACCCTGGGCAAGGCCGGCGTCTGGTATAGCCGCCAGGGAGTCGGTAAACTCGTGCCGGGATTCCGGGTCGATGCCGTCGACACCACAGCTGCTGGCGATACCTTTAACGGCGCCCTGCTGGCCGAGCTGCAACGCAGCGAGGATATGGACGCCGCCATCCGCTTTGCCCATGCGGCCGCGGCTATCTCGGTGACGCGTCCAGGCGCGCAGACCTCGATCCCAACCCGTCGTGAAGTCGAGCAATTTTTGGCTTCGCATCCGCACGTCTAGCCGGCCATGAGGCCGGTAGAAAGGAAGTAGCGATGGCAACGATCAAGGAAGTCGCCGAGCGCTCCGGCGTCTCGACGGCCACTGTCTCCCATGTCATCAACCAGACTCGCTTTGTCGCGCCAAGCACCTGCGAGCGAGTCTGGCTGGCGATGCGAGAGCTCAACTATGCCCCAAGTGCGGTGGCGCGCAGCCTGAAAGTGCAAACCACCAACAGCATCGGCATGCTGGTCACCTCCTCCACCAACCCCTTCTTTGCCGAGGTGGTGCGCGGCGTCGAGCGCTACTGTTTCAGCCAGGGTTATAACCTGATCCTGTGTAACACCGAAGGCAACGCGCAGACCGCAAGTTCCTATCTGCAGATGTTGATCCGCAAACGCATCGATGGCCTGCTGGTGATGTGCACCGACACCCATGACGGCTTGTTCGAGCAGTTGCAACAACAGCAGGATCTGCCCCTGGTGGTCATGGACTGGGGCCCCTCGATGCCGCACAGCGACCGCATTCAGGATAACTCCCAGCGCGGCGGTTACCTGGCCACCCGGCATCTGATTGAACTGGGCCACCGGCAAATTGCCATCATCACGGGGCCACAGGAGAAGCAACCCGCCCTCGAACGACTAGCCGGTTATCAGCAGGCGCTGCAGGAGGCGCAACTGCCCATCGATCCGGCGTTGATCGGTCATGGGGACTTCGATTGTGAGGGCGGCTATCAGGTAATGCGTCGGCTCATGCAAGAGTCGGTTCGTCCCACGGCCGTCTTTGCCTGTAACGACCTGATGGCCATGGGCGCCATCCGCGCCTTGCAAGAGCAAGGACTCTCGGTGCCCCACGACATATCGGTGATCGGGTATGACAATATTGCCTTTGCCGCCTACCTCAATCCTCCGCTGACCAGCGTCAGCCAGCCCAAACAGGAGCTGGGCCAGTTGGCCGTGCAATCGCTGCTGGAGCGGATCCAGCAGCCAGAGCTCCCGGGGCGCACCCTGCGTCTGGAGCCCGATCTGGTGTTGCGCGACTCCACGGCGCCCCCCAAGCCCAGCCATTGAGCACAAAAAAAAGCGCCATACGGCGCTTTTTTTATGAGCAGGAACCATGAGGGTTACAGCTTGATGCCCAGGCTCTGACGCAGATAGGCGCCAGCGCCCAGCAGACCCGGATTGTCATGGGTGATGAGGAACACCGGAATATCCTGCAGGTAGCTTTGGAAACGCCCCTTGTCTTCGAAGGCCACGCGGAAACCGGAGGACTTGAAGAACTCCAGGAAGCGCGGAACTATGCCACCGGCGATGTAGACACCGCCAAAGGTCCCCATATTCAGCGCCAGGTTGCCACCGAAACGGCCCATCAGCACGCAGAACAGGCTCAACGCCCGACGGCAATCGGTGCAGGAGTCGGCCAGGGCTCGTTCGGTCACATCCTTCGGCTGCAGGGCTTCCGGCGTCCGCTCATCGGCCAGCACCAGACCGCGGTACAGGTTCACCAGACCCGGACCGGAGAGCAGCCGCTCGGCGGAGACGTGACCCAGATCGGCACGCAGGGCATGCAGCACATCATCTTCTTCTTCGCTATTCGGTGCGAAATCGACGTGGCCACCCTCGCCTGGCAGGCTCATCCAACGCTCCCCGGTATTGACCAGATGGGCAACGCCCAGACCAGTCCCGGCGCCGTAGACGGCGATGGGCTTGCCCGCCTGTGGCTCGGCACCGCCAAATTGCAGCTTGTCGGCCTCACCCAATACCGGGATCGCCATGGAGACGGCGGTGAAATCGTTGATGATCTCCAGATGCTTGAGCCCCAGATTGGCCTTCATCTCGGCAATCGAGAATTCCCAGGTGTGGTTGGTCATGGCCACCCAATCCCCCTTGATCGGGCAGGCAATGGCGATACAGGCATCTTCAACCTGCATCTTGTGTTCATCCAGATAAACGCGGATCACCGCCTCCAGGCTGGGATGGTCCAGACCGGAGTAGGTTTTGGCCTGGGAAATGACGCCGGTATCCATGGCACAGAGGGCCAAACGAGCATTGGTACCACCGACATCGCCAACCAGAGCATAGGTCGCCATAAAAATCTCCTTCCTCGTTGTTTTATATCGTTATTTAGTATTTTCAACACCCGATCTGTTCCCGCTGAAAACGAGTAAAAAAGGGCGATCACGCCCCCATATCCAACCGGGCAATATAGACGCGCAATTTTAGCCGGAGCAGTCCACGATAAACCGGGGGTGGATCACAGCAACATGAATTCACGACACAAAATGTCGTAATTTAATTACAAAACAGTGCCAGGCGCCGATAATCTCTGGTAACGTCTCTCTATTGTCAGGAAATTACCTGTCGATGACTGGGGCCAAACCGTTGAACCAGCCCTCCAGTCAATTGAAATAATCAGATAGATCAAATTGTTGCCCAATTGGGGGCCATAGTAACGCTCTGCCTGGCGGCAGATAAAAAAACCGAGATGTCGTCATGAATACGTTGGAAAAAATCACAAAAAATCTGGATAGCTTCAGTAAATCCGAGCGTAAAGTCGCAGAAGTGATCTTGGCAGCCCCACAAACCGCCATCCATTCGAGCATCGCCACCCTGGCCAAGATGGCCGATGTCAGCGAGCCGACCGTCAACCGCTTCTGTCGTCGTCTGGATACCAAAGGCTTCCCCGACTTCAAGCTGCATCTGGCGCAGAGCCTGGCCAACGGCACGCCTTACGTGAACTTGCACGTTGAAGAAGACGACGGCCCGGATGCCTATACCTCGAAGATCTTCGAATCCACCATCGCCTGTCTGGATGTCGCCAAGAACAGCCTGGATACCGCCATGGTCAATCGCTGTGTCGATCTGCTGACTCAATCGAAGAAGATCTCCTTCTTCGGTCTCGGCGCCTCCTCCTCCGTGGCCCATGATGCGCTGAACAAGTTCTTTCGCTTCAACATCCCGGTGGTCTGTTTCGATGACATCGTCATGATGCGCATGAGCTGCATCAACAGCAGTGAGGGCGATGTGGTGGTGGTCATCTCCCATACCGGCCGCACCAAGGCGCTGGTCGAAATCGCCCATCTGGCCCGACTCAACGATGCCACCGTCATCGGCATCACCGCCAAAGACTCGCCATTGGCCAATGAATGCAACCTGGTGCTGTCGATGGATGTGCCGGAAGACACCGATGTCTATCTGCCCATGGCCTCACGAATTGCCCAATTGGCACTGATTGATGTGCTGGCCACTGGCTTTACCCTGAGGCGCGGTGTTAAATTTCGAGAAAACCTGAAGAAAGTCAAAGAGGGGATCAAAGACTCCCGCTTCGACAATCTGCATAACTGAACCGCGAAAGAACAGGCCTCGAAGTGAGGCCTGTTTTACATGGGCAGCTATACCGTTGCCCGGAGGCATAGTGTAGAATCGGGCTCAATTTACAATTCAATACATTGTGCGGCATCACTGAAACACTTTGTAATAGTTGCTACGAGCAACTCAGCGCTGGATTCATGAATCATCATTAATACTTCTCTTTGGAGTCCTACATGTTAAGAAGAACCAAGATCGTGACCACCATGGGCCCGGCCACCGACCGTCCTGGCGTCCTCGAAGGGATCATCAAGGCGGGCGCCAACATGGTGCGCATGAACTTCTCCCACGGCAGTGCTGAGGATCATATCCTGCGGGCCAAACAAGTTCGTGAGCTGGCCGCCAGCCTCGGCAAGCACGTCGCCATTCTGGGCGATCTGCAAGGGCCCAAGATCCGGGTCTCGACCTTCAAAGACGGCAAGATTTTCCTCTCCCTCGGTGACAAGTTCGTACTGGATGCCGCGCTGGGCAAGGGGGAAGGCGATCAACAACAGGTCGGGATCGACTACAAGACCTTGCCCCAGGACGTCGTTGCCGGCGATCTGTTGCTGCTGGACGATGGCCGCGTGCAACTGCTGGTCGAGCGCGTCGAAGGCACTCGCATCTATACCTCCGTCACGGTGGCAGGTCCCTTGTCCAACAACAAGGGGATCAACAAGAAGGGCGGTGGCCTCTCCGCTCCGGCTCTGACCGACAAAGACAAGGAAGACATCAAGACCGCGGCTCTGATGGGCGTGGATTACCTGGCCGTCTCCTTCCCGCGCTCCGGAGCCGATCTGAACTACGCCCGGGAGCTGGCGCGTGAAGCAGGCTGCAACGCCAAGATCGTCGCCAAGGTCGAGCGGGCCGAAACCGTCGCCACCGACGAAGCCATGGAAGATATCATCATGGCTTCTGATGTGGTGATGGTCGCCCGTGGTGACTTGGGCGTCGAAATCGGTGACTCCGAGCTGATGGGGGTGCAGAAGAAGCTGATCCGCACCGCACGTCGCCTCAACCGCGTGGTGATCACCGCCACCCAGATGATGGAATCCATGATCAAGGCACCGTTGCCGACCCGCGCCGAAGTCATGGATGTCGCCAACGCCGTGCTGGATGGCACCGATGCGGTGATGCTCTCCGCCGAAACCGCCGCCGGTGACTTCCCGATTGAGACGGTCACCGCCATGGCCAACGTCTGCCTCGGTGCCGAAAAACACCCGAGCGTCAACGTCTCCAACCACCGCATGAACTACACCTTCACCTCGGTGGAAGAGACCATCGCCATGTCCACCATGTATGCCGCCAACCACATGGCCGGCATCAAGGGGATTGTCGCGCTGACCGAGTCCGGCACCACACCAGAGCTGATGTCTCGTCTGAGCTCAGGTCTGCCGATCTTCGCCCTCTCCCGTCACCAGCAAACCCTGAACTGGGCCAGCCTGTACCGTGGCGTGACGCCGGTCTTCTTCGATGGCGATGAAAACAAGCCGGTCATCGATGTCTGCCGCGATGCACTCAATGAACTGCGCGAACTGGGCTATCTGAAATCTGGCGATCTGGTGCTGTTCACCCATGGCGACAAGATTGAAACCACGGGCTCTACCAACACCTGCAAGATCCTGACCGTCGAATAATCGACCTCGGCTCAGCGAGCAAAAGCCCCTGCGGGGGCTTTTTTCATTTTTCTTCCATCGCAATCGTCCATTTGAGAATAACTTGCAAAACCGGGCCAATTCGCCCTGACCACGCTCGTCTTTCCGACGAACATTCGCTAAAGTGTGAGCTCTATCGCATGCCTATTCGGGCCAATTGATGTGCTAAGGAATGAGTGATGTTGTCTTGGTTTGAGCGTCTGATCCGGCCATTTCCAGCAGAAGAGCCAACCCAGCCACCCAATACGCTGTATGCCTTCTGCCGCCACTACACCCGCGGCATGGAGTTCTATCTGCTGTCGATGTCGGTGCTGACCGCCCTCATCGCCGTCGCCGAAGTCTCGCTGTTTGGCTTTCTCGGCCAACTGGTCGATTGGCTGGTCGCCCACAATCCGCAGACGCTGTTCGCCGACGAGGGCTCCCGCCTGCTGTGGATGACGCTGCTGATGCTGGTCGGACTGCCCATCCTGGTCACCATCCATTCGCTGCTGGTCCATCAGACCCTGCTCGGCAACTATCCCATGGTGATCCGCTGGCTGGCCCACCGTTACCTGCTCAAGCAGAGCGTCTCCTTCTATAGCAATGACTTCGCCGGACGCATCGCCACCAAAGTAATGCAGACCTCGCTGGCGGTGCGCGAAACCGTGATGAAGCTGCTCGATGTGCTGGTCTACGTCTTGGTCTACTTCACCTCCATGGTGGTGATGGTCGCCCAATCCGACTGGCGCATGATGCTGCCGATGCTGATCTGGCTGCTGCTCTATATCGGCGTGCAGTTCTATTTTGTCCCCCGGCTGCGGGATGTCTCCGCCGCCCAGGCGGAAACTCGCTCCATGATGACGGGGCGGATCGTCGACAGCTATACCAACATCCAGACCGTCAAGCTCTTCTCTCACACCCGTCGCGAAGCGGACTACGCCCGTGAAGGGATGCAGGAATTCATGGATACCGTCTATCAGCAGATGCGGCTGGCCACCGGCGTCAGCGTCTGTGTGCAGATGCTCAACTACCTGCTGGCCTTTGCGGTCGCTGCGCTGTCCATCTGGCTGTGGATGCAAAGTGCCATCACGGTCGGCGCCATCGCCATCGCCATCAGCCTGGCGCTGCGGCTTAACGGCATGTCGCAATGGATCATGTGGGAGGTGAGCATGCTGTTTGAAAATATCGGCACCGTGCTCGATGGCATCACCACGCTCTCCAGACCACAAGAGGTCCAAGACCAGCCGGATGCTCCCGCCTTGCATCCGCAACGGGGAGCTGTGACCTTCGAGCAGGTCGACTTTCACTATGGCAAAGGCTCCGGCGTCATCGACAAGCTCGATCTGACCATTCGTCCCGGCGAGAAAATTGGCCTGGTCGGTCGTTCCGGCGCCGGCAAGTCGACCCTGGTCAATCTGCTGCTGCGCTTCTACGACCTCGAGGGGGGACGCATCCTCATCGATGGTCAGGACATCAGCCAGGTCTCGCAAGAGAGCCTGCGCGCCCACATCGCCATGGTGACCCAAGACACCTCGCTGCTGCACCGCTCGGTGCGCGAGAACATTCTGTATGGTCGACCGGATGCCAGTGAAGCCGAGATGATTGAAGCCGCTCGCAAGGCCGAGGCGCTGGAATTTATCGCCCCCCTCTCCGATCCGCAGGGGCGAACCGGCTTCGATGCCCAGGTTGGCGAGCGCGGAGTCAAACTCTCCGGCGGGCAGCGTCAGCGCATCGCTCTCGCCCGGGTGCTGCTCAAGGACGCCCCCATCCTCATCATGGACGAGGCCACCTCGGCGCTGGACTCCGAGGTCGAAGCCGCCATCCAGCAGAGCCTGGAAACCCTGATGGCAGGGAAAACCGTAATCGCCATCGCGCACCGGCTCTCGACCATCGCCGCCATGGATCGCCTGATCGTGATGGATCACGGCCGCATCGTCGAACAGGGCAGCCACAACGAACTGATTGCCCTTGGCGGCATCTACGCGCAGCTGTGGGCTCACCAGACCGGCGGCTTTATCGGCCACGACATGACGGAAACCACGGCCGAGGCGTAACGACTCTTCGTCTGGTATCGCAACCAGCGACGTCAACGAGGGGAGTCATTGAGCAAATGTGCGGATATTTACCACAAGTTGCTGCTTTGTTGTGCGAACGGTTCAGGGAGATGCAATTACTGCTTGCGGCGCCCGGGGATCCTGTTAGGATGCACCACATCGGACGCGGGGTGGAGCAGCATGGTAGCTCGTCGGGCTCATAACCCGAAGGTCGTAGGTTCAAATCCTGCCCCCGCAACCAAATTTAAAAGGCCTGAAATTGATGTTTCAGGCCTTTTGCGTTTCTGCGCCCCACCGCAATGAATCCTGCCGAGAATTACGGCGCCGGAGTGGGCTCGTCGGCGGGCATGTCGCCACCCTCGGCTTTTAGTTTGCGCTCGAAATCACGCCGCACCACGGCCAACGCCGCCAGCACCGTCTGGGCGGGGATCGGGTTGTCTTCCAGCAGCTCAATCAAATCCACGGCCAGAACCAGATGGTCCGGCGCCTCCTGTAACGACATCGGCAACTTCCTCTTGCACAAAAAATAGCCCAGCAAGCAATGAGCTGGCTGGGCAAAGACATATGTTTAATTGCAGTGGCATATATGTAGAGTGCCGGACTGCCAGTAAGTTCAACGCCGAAGCAAAAAATTTCCGGTTTCTTGAGACTAAGTCCTCATCCTTTGGGTTGTTGCGGTCGTCTCATAGACATCATCCCTGATGCCTACTACTGTCGGCTTACGCATTTCCCCGCCACCACATTCATCTTACGTCAAATGCACTCCGCGATTAGAAATCAATACCGTTAGGCTATTCAAATGAAAGATTGTATTCATAGTCCCCTCGCAAAAGAGCATCATAAGCCGCCTTTTGCACTGTGGAATCATCATTCGCGCACTCTTTATTGGAAATGATCTTACCATTTTTGACAACCGCCACGCCCTGTTTAAAGAAATAACCATCATCAATACGGTGAGTTATCTCATATAAATAATAGTCATAACCATGATTGCTGAATTTAATTCTGGTCTGTCCACCTCCGGCCATAGGTGCAGATGCCAAATGAAACGTATCTTCATCAGCACTGTCCTGAAGGATAAAGTTAATATAACCATTTTTTAAATTAACATACGAAACGTTTCCCCCATCACTTTCCGAAAGTAAATATTCATTCACCCCAACAACACATTTGAAATATATAGAACCTTCCGCACGCAGTTGATTTGAAAAAAACAAGAACACCACGCAAATAAAAGTGCGATTTAATATGTTAAGTTTAGCAATCACTTTACCCTCCAATATTCATATATCTCTTAATAACAATCAATTTGCGAGTACGATCCCCAATCCCATTTCGACCACCATTTATAATGGATGTAACCGACTCAATATCATCGCGGTCAGCGGCAGTATTAACACGATAGTGAACCCAGTAAAAACAGGCCGATTCAACGGCAACTTCTAGATCTGTTGCTAATAAATCTGGCTCTTCCAAAAAATTCTTCTGGTTAGAAGGGAACCGTTGGTTATGATCAGCGGTGAAAGCAGTATAGTTGTCCATGCCTGTCAATTGAATCAATCCACGGCCGCGGTATTTATAACCATTCCCTCTGTTCTCATGGCCATTCCCCATCCTATTCGAATACACCAAACTACCCAAGTGTTCCGGATTGCGAGCATAGTAATCTGAATTCGACCATAAGCCGTTCCTCGTAGAAATCCGACCTTGTCTACAGTCATCCTGACCTTCGTCATACTGGGATGGTCCACCTCGGCAACCGTATATTTCTCGCATCCGTCGCGGACTATAATTTAGATTCTCGGCTCTGGGCTGGAATTTTGATTCATGTGCTACTTGGGCCAGAAAATGACAAATTCGCAGTGGTGTATTGATTTCATACGCTTGCATATATTCATTCAAATACCGTAGCAACAGACTGCAGTCACGCTGCTCAATGCCCGGAACCAGGATGGAGAGCATCTCCAGTACGACCAGCACACTCTGGGATAACACCGGCATCAATTGGTTGATCATCACTAGGGGATGAAAGAAAAACAGCGGTGTGGGTAATAGCTCCAGCACCAATTCTGCCAGCCGCTGCTCCTCGAGCTCGAGGGCCTGCAGCAAAGGCTCGCCCTCCCGACCGCGGCTGACGGCCTGCGACTTGAGCTGCTGCAGATGCCCTCTTACTTGCTGTTGCCACGTAGGGCTCCACTCGCTCGGATGTTTGATGATGCACTTTTGCAGTTGCTCCCGATGCTTCACATCCCGCAGAGCGGCCACGATCTCCGCGGCACCAACCTGGCCGTCCTGATTGCGGTCCAGTTGTTGCCAGAGATGGGTAAACAGGCTTGGCACTTCGGATGGCTGCAGCACAACGCCGTTACCATCTGCGCCACCATCGACCACCGCAAACCCCAGGTGCGCCAAATCAAATTGGCTGATGGGGGTGATCGCCTGCTCGCGCACGTAGACCTGATTGAGCGAGGCAAAGCCGCTACGCACCGTCGCCAATTCACACCAACGGTCGCCTTGCGCATCCTGCTCGCGATGACGGATGGCCACTAGCTGATCCGGATCTGGACACTGGGCACGCTCCAAAAAATGGCAGCCCCCGTCCTGTTGCTGCTTGTCAAATAGCAGCTCATCCCCCCGCAACCGCACAAATGATGCCCCTTGCGTCAATCCCGCCCGGTTGTCGAGAAAATCGCGGAGTACCACCTCAGACTCATCACTGAACAACTCGATATGCACCCGATGCTCGTCGGTGTAATGGCCCAGCGCCAGCGGCTCAGCCGGAGTCTGATAACGCCCCAAGAAACCGATCGCCTCACCGGCCCGGATCGGGATCTGGCACTCGACGATCTGCTCAAATTGCTGCGGAGGCAACGACTGCTGGATCAGCGTCTGCTCATTGATCGCCACCCAGACTTGCCCGGTGACCGGCTCGGCGCGTGAGCCCGAGATCCCCTCCAGCAAGGTGCAGGGTGCTATCTGTATCTGACGGCCCTCGTACGCAACCTCGCGCAACTCCAGGCGGTTGAACTGCAGGCTGCTGCCCACCTGCAACCGCCCCTCCGGGCTGTCATCCCTCTGCAACGCCTGGATGGAGCGATAGATGGGATATGGATTACGCAATCTGCCGGCAACCAGGTTCGACCAATAGCCCGGGATGAGCAGCCCGCCACTCTCCTGCTGGCGAACCAGATGTTCGACGTACTCCTCGCAATCGGCGACCCAAACCTCCTGATGCAAGCCAACCCGCAGTTGCGAACCCGGTGCCTTGCGAGTCACCCGCCCCTTGATAAACCTCAGGGTTCGTTCGCGCGCTCCCGAAGGGGTCGACTCCACAATCACCAGCGAGGTGCTGGGTTCATCCAGCAGCGTGATCTCGCTATCCGGGCCCAGCTTGCCCAATCGCTGCTGCACATTCTCACCCCGCCGGACATAGAGCCGCTGCTTGAGCCGTACCACCCGCGCCGTTGTTACCGTCGGCTGATAGCTTTGATAATCGGCCAGATGCAGGTAGAGGCTATAAAACCGCAGGCGATTACATTCCCCCCCGGCGCCACCCTCGCCCGCAGGATCCTGGCGAGCGGAGCAATAGTCGTGGCGGATCAGGCAAAAGCCGGTGCTGTAGGCCAACGACTTGCCCATCCAGCTCTGGCGCGGGTAGGTGCGATTGAGCCGATAGGCGACGACGGTGCCATCCATCATGCAGCGCAGCGGGTGCTCGTGCCGATGCTGCGGCACGGTACGGTCGGAGAAGTGGATCCCACCATGCCAGGAGTGATTGGCGCCCAATAAGAAGTGGCCGCTCGACTCGGAGGCCAATAACGTCTCGATATCACTCAAGGAGGTGAAGGCTTGGCCATCGGCGCGGCAGATTGGAAAGCTCAAGCCTGTCGGTGGTACCAGAGGCTCGACAGCCGCCGAATCAGCCGCTGCGTCACCCGGCAAAACCGGTCTGCCAACAGAATGTGGACTCTGGCTCGTTTGGGGGGATCCAGCCATGGGAAAGCTCCAATCGGTGACGGCCCAAGGGCCGGAAAGACCGGGCCTAGCATGGCACGGCGTTGGCGTTACAAGATCCTGATGAAACCATCAGGAAATTACGACTAGCAAGGCAGAGCCCCCCGAACTACCAGCGGCAGCAGACAAAAAAACAGCAACCGGATCGCAGATGCTTAAAAGTGGTTGACCCTACCCCCTCTTTCTCATAAATTAGCGCCCCGTTGCCACCCAAGGTGGATGAGGCATAGCTAACCAGCCATGTGCTCATAACACGCTGATTGCAACGAGGTGAGATTCCACGCCTTCAATAAGGAATCAAAAACGGTGAGGTGTCCGAGTGGCTGAAGGAGCACGCCTGGAAAGTGTGTATACGGCAACGTATCGAGGGTTCGAATCCCTCCCTCACCGCCATCTTGAAAAGAGAGCTGCAGCAATGCGGCTTTTTTTGTGCCTGAAATTCCCACTGATATTAGCGGGAGGGAGAGAAGCCTCGTGGGTTCGAGCCGAGCGCAGCGAGACAACGTCGCGCAGCGACGGCCCCGGAAGGGTGCGCACAGCGCATAATCCCTCCCTCACCGCCATATAAAAGAAAAGAGTCCTATCGCAAGATAGGGCTCTTTTCTTTTATCCGGTGATGGGAGATGTGATTCGAACCCTTGTTCGACAAAATGGCAGGATAGCCATTTTGGACTGCCGCAGGCAGCCCGCAGGACGAGCACCAGGGATGATGCGAGTCACATCCCGACCGCGATGGTTCTCCCATCCACGAGACATAGACCGCTCAGACATCTCAGCTCTTGCGCCTCCCATTTATCCCGTTCTCCATATAGCGATCCAAACCTGCTTGATTTATCGCAAAAATTTCCCTGAATTTTTTGAATACTCTGCTACAAGCAGCTTCGGATGAATCATGGACTGATACATCACGGCCCGCTCAATCAGGGATCGAACTATGGCCTCGGGTAGCCGCAAGTCCGTGCGGTAGCCATGGGTTTTGCAGCCAACGCCCAGCGGTTGCTATGCCCCCTCCCCCGATGGAAGGCCCAAGAGCCAAACGGGCTGGCGTTTGGATATGAAGAAAAAAGTCCGCCGAGCAACAGATCGCAGGGGCAATAGCAAGCAACGGATTGAATTTAAACGAGACGTTGCAAGATCAGTAAAGAACTAAGCGGAATGGTTTCTAATAAAACAGGGATAATCACCGTTTAATAAGATGTTAGGTGATTATCGAAGCTTATTTTCTTGAGGCCTCTCATGCAGCCAGTAATAATTCAGCCACATAAATTACTCGAATTGAATGTAGAAAAAGCCACTAAAAGAGTAAGTAACAGAGAAAGTCTGAAGCAGACCTTGATTCAACGAAGAGTTCAATATACCTTGGTCAGCAATCGTTGAAGTTCGCATATGCATCTCACCCCAGACTTACCCCTTATTAATCAAATGGTTTTATGAAAAAATACATATTCATAGGTTGGCTTTTAGCCGTTGTGCTGGGATTGCTCCTCGCGCAACTCTTTTTCACGGGTGAATCGACCAGCGAAGTCGCGGGCAATTTGACCTTTGCTCTGTTGATCTTCTGTTTCCCGGCTAGCTTGTTGGCATATCCCCTGGCATCCGGTGCCGTCATGCTCTTTGAACATCAGGGGCTGTTTCCATATAACAGTCGTTTGGTGCTCACCCTCTGGTGGGGTCTGTTCGCCATCTGCGGACTGATTCAATGGGCGGTGATTTTTGGGTGCAGCCGCTGGCGGGCTGGTCAATCGGAGACTCGACCATGAATCATTTCATCGTGCTTCGTAAAACCTGGATCCCCCGCTTGGCCAAATTCAGCCCGATGGTACTGATCGGGGGGTTGCTGCTTTCCAGCGGGCTGGCTTGGCTGAAGTTCATCCCTCTTTCCACGGCCATGGGATTCACCCTGTTACTCTCCGTGACATTGGAATTTATCGCCTGGTGGGCGCTTTACCATCTGATCCGCTGCCCAAGGTGCGGCCATCGCTTGGCCACCTTCAAGAACGGAAAAAACATGCCCATCAATCAGGCCTACCATACCCTGCAAAACGGCGCGGCCTGTCGCTGCTGTGGTTGGCAGGCTGAAATCCATCCGCAGATTAACCAATAACGCCGCTTCGGCTGCGGGGCAGTTGGTCAGCCAAGCGAGCCCCCATTTCACAGAGGAATACCCATGAATTGGGATCAGCTCATCGAGATAAATTCCGAGTATCTTATCTACCGCGATGATGCCCAAACGCGCGATGGCACCCAAACGGTGGTCACCATCGACTTGTCGGAGTGTGCCCGGAATTTTTATGACTATCTGCAGCGGAGCGGAGAGCTCCGCGAGCCCTCCGCCAGCCTGAAGACCGAGCCGTTTCGCGGAATTGGCTGGCGCGACCTGTTTGCCTCGCCGCCCTATATCGAACTGTTTGCCGAACCACGGCTGCGCATCGAATTCCGGCGCAGTTGGCGCGTCTGGGATCCGACCAAGAAGTTTTTAGAAACTCAAGCCCAGCTGCTCAATGCCGGCTGGACGACCCTCGATATGGGATAAACGCATAACCAGATTTCACGTCTCCACCAACCCGGATGGCAGAGAGAACTTCTGGCGCTGCAACTACGCGACTCGGCGGGGGTGGAGCAGTGCAACCGCTCTTGTTATTCCAACTGGCCTTTGATGGCGCCTATTACGCAAAGCATAAGCTGCAGCTTCTCAAATCCCGGATCCTGTAGCCGCCAACACAGAAGGCGCAGCCCCAGCAACCGACACAAGCCAGTGAGGAAAACTCAATGAACGCGATCCGTAAAGCCGTCAATCTGGGCGCCGGACTCTTGATGCTCGGCGGTCTGGGTTTTTGTACCTACTCCTTGGGCACGGCCGAGAGTCGTGTTCGCCAAATCTGCCAGGAAATAACCCCCGGCATGCCTGCCTCATCGTTGCTCGCCTTCGCGCAGGAACATGGGCTCCGCGAGCCGAAGCCAGAGTCCGAGGTGCAGTTCCTGGCCGAGCGCCGCAGCGTTGGGCGCTGGAGTTGTCGGGTTGAGATCAAAAACGGCGTCGTGACCAAGACGGAGCTCAATAGTGCCGATTGAGGGTGAAGAGCTTGCTCGCACTCGCCTATCTTGCTTCTGTCAGGCTCCCTTTTGGTTTAGACTGCCGCCCCCGACCTGAGTGAATCGAAGACAAGATGATAGTACCGAGTTTTGAAGTCGTGATGCGCTGGCTGAGCGAAGGCCAGATCCCCCACTATCTGTGTGACCAATGCCACGGCATCCACATCGTCGATGTGCAATCCCTCGACGGGGTACTCGAGAGTCGCTTGTTTGTCGAGAATGAGGGGCTGATGTTCACCACCGAGTTGGAAGTGCGTCCAGTGGGCCTGTTGCCGCTGGTCGCCGATCTGGGTCGCCTCAACATGAGCTACCCCACGCTGAAGATCTTCGTCGACGTGGTGGATGACAACCTGCCACGCCTGATGGTCTGCAATACCCTGCAACTCGGCGCCGGGCTGACGCCCGAGCAGTTGCAGCTGTTTATGAGCACGGCCATGACCGCCATGAAGCAGCTGTACGGCGAATGCGAACAAGCCGGCTATCTCAATCCTCCTGAAGCGTCGGAAACCCCGATGGCGGTGCACTAGAGCCCCCGCGACGCGTTCCACGACAAACCCGCCGCTGGCGGGTTTTTTACATCCAACTGACCGTCCGCGGCGCCGCAGGCCGCGACCAGCACCTCGCATAAAAGACAAAGCAGCCAAACAAATCAGCAAACCTGAATTTTCTTTCTGAAATTACCGTTGAACACAGAATAATTACGCAATATATTGCGCACCTTTCCGCGCACTATCCTTGCGAGCTCTGACGTCAATGCAGGTTCGGGGGTGCGCATTCACCCCGGCTAGTGAACGACGACGATGAAGAAAAATCTGGGTCTGGGCGCCTTAATCGCCCTGGTGTTGAGCTCCATGGTGGGTGCCGGCATATTCAGCCTGCCACAAAATATCGCCGCCAATGCCCAGGTCGGCGCCATTGCCATCGGCTGGCTTATCACCGGGGTCGGCATGATTGCCCTGGCGCTGGTCTATCAATTCCTATCGCTGCGCCGTCCCGATCTGGATGGTGGCATCTTCACCTACGCCAAGGCGGGTTTCGGCAGTCTGATCGGCTTCAATGCCGCCTGGGGCTACTGGATCTGCCAGCTGTTGGCCAACGTCTCCTACGTGGTGGTGCTCTGCTGTGCGCTGAGCTACTTCGTCGATACGCCCGAGCAGGTGATTCTGGGGGAAGGAAATACCCCCGCCGCCATCGCCTTGGGCTCTGTGCTGATCTGGGGAGTACATGCCCTGGTGCTGCGCGGCATCCGGCTGGCGGCGTTCGTCAACATCATCACCACCATCGCCAAGCTAGTGCCGCTGGTGGTGCTCTGTGTGGCCCTGCTGCTGGCCTTTCATCTGGATACCTTCACCCTCGATATCTGGGGTCAGGGCACTCCCGAGCTCGGTAGCGTGCTGGAGCAAGTCAAATCGACGATGAAGGTGACCCTTTGGGTCTTCATCGGTATCGAGGGGGCCGTCGTGGTGTCGGCCCATGCCACCCATCGCCGGGATGTGGGACGGGCCACCATCATAGCCCTGCTCAGTGCCCTCGCCCTCTATCTGATGGTCAGTCTGTTTGCCCTGGGGGTCATGACGCAACCCGAAGTCGCCGCGCTGAAAAACCCCTCCACCGCCGCCATTCTCGAGGCAATCGTCGGCCCCTGGGGGGCTTGGCTCATCAACGGCGGCATGATGATCTCGGTCTGTGGCGCCTTCCTAAGCTGGACCCTGCTGGCCTGTGAGGTCCCCTTCATCGCCGCCCGTACCGGTCTGTTCCCGACCTGGTTCGCCGCCGAGAACCGCCATGGGGCGCCGCACCATGCGCTCTGGGCCTCCACCCTGATGATCCAGCTGTTTCTTCTCATCATCCTGTTTCAGCAGAGCACCTACCTGATGCTGGTGAATATCACCACAGCGGCGGCTCTCGTCCCCTATGTCTTCTCAGGTGCCTATGGCTTGCGCCTGAGTGCCAGTGGCGTGAGCTATGACGGCCAGCCGTTGGCCCGCCAGCGCGATATGGGAATTGCGCTTCTCGCCACCCTCTACGGGCTCTGGCTGGTCTACGCCGCCGGGCTCCACTACCTGCTGCTGGTCACCCTGCTCTATGCGCCCGGCATCGGGGTCTACTGGCTGGCCCGTCGGCAGCATGGCGCCCGCCACCTCAATCACCTGGAACGGCTGATCACGGTGCTGCTCTTCGCCATCGCCGGCTGGACCATCTGGCTGCTCAGTCAGCACACCTTGAGCCTGTGATCCCGATATCTGGGAAATCGATGAGAGGCGGCTCCGGCTGCCTCTCTGGCTCGGGGCTGATGCGTTGCGCGGCGTCGCCCCTCGCTGGATTGCTTCCTCGCGAGATTGCCTCCTCGCACGTGAGGCATTAGCATCTGGGGCCTTCACGCTGAGCCTTCGCATTCGAAGCCTGCACTCCCTAGGACTTTTTCATGTCGTTGATCCTGCTGTATCTGGTTACAGGCTTACTCGCCGGTTTACTCGCCGGGCTGTTCGGCATCGGCGGGGGCCTCATCATAGTGCCTTTGCTACTGATCAGCTTTCGCATCCAAGGGCTACCGGAAGCTGTCAGTACTCACCTGGCGATCGGCACCTCGCTGGCCAGCATCGTCATCACCGGCATCAGCTCGGTGCGCGCCCATCTGCGCGAGGTGGCTCTCAATTGGCCGCTGGTGACCCAGCTGACGATCGGCATGGTGCTGGGTGCCCAACTGGGTGGCGATCTGGCCTCCGGTCTCAGCGGCGAGCTGTTGCGCCGCCTGATGGGTTCGTTCGCTCTGCTAGTCGCTCTGACGCTGTGGTTTGATTGGCATCCCGCCGGCAAGGCCTCCCGGGTTCACCCGCTCGAGCGCGGCCTGGTCGGCTTTATCATCGGCACCCTTTCGGCACTATTTGGTATTGGCGGTGGCACCGCCACGGTTCCCTACCTGCGCTGGCGCGGCGAGCCCCTGGTGCAAGCCATCGCCAGCTCCGCAGCCTGTGGCGTGCCCATCACGCTCAGCGCCGCTCTCAGCTACCTCTATCACGGCTGGCAACAATCTGAGCTGCCGGCCCACGCGGTCGGCTTCATCTACTGGCCGGCGCTGCTGGCGATCATCCTCACCAGCGCGGTCACGGTGCGCCTGGGCGCCCACTTGGCGCATCAACTACCCGCTCTCTGGTTACGGCGCAGTTTTGCGGTATTGCAGCTGGTTATCGCTGGTAAATTTCTTCTGTTTTGAAGGAGTTGCCGACTTTTCGGCCATCCGGGCCGCCACTCGGTAAAAAGCGTTGCAATCGGGCAGTTGGGCAGTTAGACTCGCCAGCGTTGTTATGGGGGCTCTGTTGGTCCTCCCGCATCGGAATCTCGTCGACCTGGTCAGGACCGGAAGGTAGCAGCCAAGGCGAGTCCTTCGAGTGCCGGGATGTGGCTGGCAGAGCCTCCACCATTTCTGGCAAATCTTGTCGTCTAAACCATAAGTTGACATATCTAAAGCATAAGCTGACATAATTTGCATCATAAGTTGACATAGCCTATAACTTGTAAGAAAGCAACGACAAGTTGGGGGCGCTATGTATCGTCGGCATCTCAAACACTCTCGCGTCAAAAATCTCTTCAAGTTTGTCAGCGCCAAAATGAACACTGTTTTTACAGTGGAATCTTCCCTTGAGTTCGATACCTGCTTTCACCTCGAGTATTCCCCTGCTGTTAAAGCTTTTGAAGCTCAACCTGAAGGTTTCTATTACGCCTTCGAGGGGCGAGACTGTCCCTATACTCCGGATTTTCGAGTCGTAGATCAGCAAGGCAATGCCAGCCTCATTGAGGTCAAGCCCTCAGATAAAGTTGCAGATCCAGAATTTCTCCAGCGTTTTCCTATCAAGCAGCAAAAAGCGTTTGAGCTTTCCTCTCCGCTGAAGCTTGTGACCGAGCGACAAATCCGAATTGATCCGATCCTGGGAAATCTCAAGTTATTGCATCGTTACTCAGGCTTTCAGAGCTTTACGCCCCTGCATATGCAGTTGCTCGGGTTAGTGAAGGATTTAGGGCGGGTTTCGTTAGCTAGGTTATCCGGTTCTACAGGTGCGCCACCAGAGGACGTTTTGGCAACGGCCTTGTCACTGATCGCCAGGGGGTTAATTCATAGCGACCTGACTGAGCACGAAATGGGCTTTTCTAGTATTGTGTGGATGAATTGATGTGTGCTCAACCGACCATCGAGGTGCCAAGTGGATTATTTGAGGATGAGTTTACCAATCCTCACCCGCCAGAGTCTCCTAATCTCGCCTCTACAACGCCAACTGTACTATCTGCGACTGTTGATAGCTTTCCTGCTGATCTCAAGGCTCAAGCACTTCATCGTCTCGACTATATCCGCTGGATTGAAGAGCATTTGGTAGGCGGTTGGACAGAGAAAAATCTGGTTCCGTTACTTGTTGAAGCAGCTAAAGCATTGCCACCACCTGTGCCAAACTGGCGGACTCTGGCTCGCTGGCAAAAAAATTATAATCAACATGGTAGGAAACTGACGGCTCTTATACCCAAGCATCAAGAAAAAGGGAATGTGAGAAGTCGACTGCCATCGAGTGATGAGATTTTTTTTGAACAAGCTGTTCACTGCTTTCTGGTTGGTGAACAACCGTCAATAGCCTCTGCTTATCAACGCTATACCGACATTATTCTTATAGAAAACCTCAATGTGGTCGAAAATCCGATCAAGGCTATATCCTATATGGCTTTTTACAACAGAGTAAAAAAGCTACCGGCTTATCAAGTTATGAAAAGCCGAAAAGGCTCATATATGGCTGATGTGGAATTTAGGACCATCAGCAGCCATAAACCGCCAAGCCGCGTTATGGAGAGAGTCGAGATTGACCATACGCCGCTGGATCTGATCCTGCTTGATGATGATTTACTGGTTCCGTTGGGGCGGCCTTGTCTAACGCTACTGATTGACTCATACAGCCATTGTGTTGTCGGCTTTAATCTCAGCTTCAACCAACCTGGTTATGAGTCTGTTCGTAACGCATTACTCAGCTGCATTCCCCCAAAGAACTATGTTAAAGACAAATACCCGACCGTTGAGCACGAATGGCCATGCTATGGCAAACCAGAGACGTTAGTTGTCGATAACGGGGTTGAGTTCTGGAGTAAAAGTCTGGAGCAGTCTTGTCTGGAATTGGGGATCAATATTCAATACAACCCGGTTAGAAAACCTTGGCTCAAGCCCATGATTGAGCGCATGTTTGGCACTATAAATCGTAAACTTCTGGAACCGATTCCCGGCAAGACATTCTCCAATGTTTTAGAAAGAGGCGAATATGATCCCCAAAAAGATGCAGTGATGCGGTTTTCAACTTTTTTGGAGATCTTTCACCGCTGGATCATTGACGTTTACCACTATGAACCTGATAGCAGGCACCGCTATATCCCAATACAATCTTGGCAATATGGTTGCAATAAATTGCCACCGGCACCCATTGCTGAGGATGATCTGGCAAAGCTTGAAGTCATATTAAGTATCAGTCTTCAATGCACGCATAGACGGGGGGGGATCCAGCGATTTCACTTGCGTTATGACTCAGATGAGTTGGCATCCTATCGGATGAATTATCCTGATAAGACGCATGGCAAGCGGAAAGTGCTCGTAAAACTAAATCCTAGAGACATATCTTATGTGTTTGTTTTTATAAAGGAAGCTGGCAAGTTCATACGAGTTCCTTGTATTGATCCTGAAGGTTACACGAAAGGTTTGAGCCTGCAAGAACACCAGATCAATATGAAATTGCACCGAGATTTTATTGACACACAAATGGATGTTGTCAGCCTCGCTAAAGCGCGAACTTATATTAACAGCCGGATACAAAGCGAACTGTCCGAAGTCCGTCAAACACTGAAACAACGCAATACCAAAGGGATTAACAAGATAGCCAAATACCGTGATATTGGTAGCCAGACGACTACCGGTCTCTTGTCCGGCCCTCAACTGTCTGAATCTAAGGATGATGTCCCGATACAGCCAAAGACCACCCCGCCGCAACTTGATGACGATTGGGACGGCTTCACCTCTGGCCTGGAGCCCTACTGATGCAGCTATCCAGCACCGATGCCGAAAAGTTCAAATCTTTTATCGACTGCTATGTCGAGACGCCGCTGCTTCGCATCATTCAGGATGATTTCGATCGTCTGCGCTATGACAAGCAGTTCGCCGGTGAGCCGATTTGTATGCTGCTGACAGGTGATGCCGGAACCGGCAAATCCTCCCTGCTCCGCCATTATATGGCCCAGTCTCCCGAACAAAGTGGCCATGGCTTTGTTCGCAAACCGCTACTGGTCAGCCGGATCCCGAGTAAGCCGACACTCGAATCCACCATGGTCGAACTACTCAAGGATCTGGGTCAATGGGGCAGCGAATACCGTCTGCACAGAAGCTCGGCAGAAAGCCTGACCGAGGCACTCATTAAATGCCTGAAGCGGTGTGAAACCGAGTTGATCATCATCGATGAATTTCAGGAGTTGATCGAAAACAAGACTCGCGAGAAACGCAATCAGATCGCCAATCGTCTCAAATACATCAGTGAAACCGCCAAGATCCCGATTGTGCTCGTTGGTATGCCATGGGCTGCAAAAATCGCCGAAGAGCCGCAGTGGGCTTCGCGCCTCATGGTGCGAAGAACTATCCCCTTCTTCAAGCTTTCAGAAGATGCAGAGAGTTTCGTTCGTTTTGTCATGGGGCTGGCCAAACGGATGCCCTTTGCAACACCACCCAAGCTGGAAGCCAAACATACGATTTTCGCGCTATTTGCTTCCTGTAATGGCAGCATTCGAAGACTCAAACATCTGCTCGATGAATCGGTGAAACAGGCGCTGGCTGCTCATTCCGAGACGCTTCAGCACGAGCATATCGCCGATGCTTTTGCGCTGTTTTATCCCGACCAGGTCAACCCGTTTTTGCAACCTATCGACGAGATCCAGACGTGCGAAGTAAAGCAATACTCGCGCTATGAGATCGATGCAGCAGGCAAAGATGAAGTACTGATACCAACGCAATTTACCGACAAAATCCCCATTAGCCAGTTACTCAAGAAGCGATAACGTGAACTTCTCCCCTCTTTACCCTTCAAACTAAGTATTGCTTAGTACACTTGTTCGTATAAGACTAAGAAAATCTTAGCTACCTGATCCTCAGCTAGCAGATACCCCATGACAAACCCACTACCCATCAGACTCAAAGCCGCACGCAAGGCTGCGGGCCTGACGCAACAGCAACTTGGGATGCGATTAGGTATGGAGCAGAGCACGGCTAGCGCCCGAATGAACCAGTACGAAAAAGGCAAGCACGCCCCTGACTACCAGACGATGCAACGCATCGCCCAGGAGCTGGGTTTTCCGGTGGCTTATTTCTACTGTGATGATGACTTGTTGGCTGAACTTCTTTGCGCACTGGCCAAATTGCCGAAAGAAAGGCAGCAAGAGATGTTGCTGCAACTTTCGCCACCCAATGAATGACAGGTCTGAGCTGGATTCAGGTTCCGCTTAAATAGACTCCTGCCATGCCATCTAGTCTCTCCTTAATCTGTTCCCAGCCCGGCATGATTTGCCCCATCAGTCGGTAGAATCGTTCACTGTGGTTATGCTCGGCTATATGGCAGAGCTCGTGCAGGATCACATAGTCAATACAGTCTCGGGAGGCTTTCACCAAGTGGGGATTCAGCGTGATACGGCCATTTGGCGAGCAGCTTCCCCACTGGGTTCGCATCGTCAGAATGCGAATAGGCGGCCGTTCGGTGACCCAGAGCGTCTGTTCAAGCAACGCCTCGAGCCTACGACTAAACACCTCTTTCGCGCGCGCCTTGTACCACTCATGCAGCAATGAACAAACAAGCTCTGGCGCATACTGTCGAACCGAGACTTGTAACTGACCACCCAGCAATTTCACCTGCTGCTTTTGCGTGGCCGATTCTGTCACCTTGAGCAGATACTGCTTACCGAGGTAATAGCAACTCTCGCCGCTGACATAGCGTGGCGCCAGAACATGCTCATTGAGAGAACGAAAATAGCGTAACTGCTGATAGATCCAGCGAGCGCGCTTTTTCAGTGCCTCCAGAACCTCATGTTGCGACACATTGGCCCCAGCCTGAACCTCGATACAACAATCCGGATGAACCAGGATCCGCACTCGTCCTGTGTTCGCGTTACGACTAACTCGCTCGACGGCGATCCGCTCATCCCCATAACTAAAACTCAGCCGTTCACCCTGCTCGGCAGCCTGATAAGGTGTTGAACAATCAATCGCAGCATTCATCAGCACTGTCCCCACTCAATCCGCATGCTGATTCAGACCGACGCGGGTGATCTGAATGACCATCTCGACGATCTTCTTAGCCTGATCCATGCCACCCCCTATGGCTTTGCACTCGGTAAACATCCTGGGTAGCAGCTTCTTGCGGATATCGGCCTCGATGTTTTGTGGATTGATGGAGTGTTCGGCGACCGACATATCGACACAGCCATCAATTTCGAACGCAAGTTTGACCCACTTATCCTGAACCTGCTGATCCACAATGCTGAAAACTTCCGGCAGAATTTTTTTGAACACACCGAAGTAGGCTTGCGCATGGCGATGTCCAGCAAAGGCTTCGGGAATCTCGTCCAGTTGGCGCTTTTGTACCTGCTGCTCAAACTCATGAAATAGCAGGTATTGCTTGAGCGGATGGTCAAACAGCTTTTCCGCTTCTTCAATGGCCTGACGCAACAGCTTGGAGAAAGCCTCCTGCGCGTAGGGGTCGTCGCCTAGCTCCTGCTCAATCATCCGGGTGACCCGGGTCTTGATGATATCCGTCTCGTTGCGGGTCTTGTCTTCGTTCCACTCGTCAGGTTGTTGTGTCAGCCCCATCTTGCCAACTTCGTAGACACCTTCTGGATCCCGCACTTCAACACCGACAACATGCTTGTTCAGCAGTTTTTTCACCTGCTCGGCATATTCGTCATAGTCGATGCTTTCGCCTGCATCCTGACGCACCAACTGCCGCAAACTGGAGAGTTGTTTGACAGTCTCTTTGTAGTGCTGCCGATCCGCATCCGAGAAGCTCTTGTCTGCAAAGAAGGTGCTCGATTGCAACGCCACCTTCAGGCAACTGGCGAAAGCACTCAGCGCCTCGTAAAAGTCTTCGCGGATCTTCAGGTGCACATCAATCAGCTCACCATCGCGATCCTCAGTCTTGGGAACCAGAACCTGACGCAGCTGTTCGATGTCTTTCTTGTTTTTAACGCCATCGAAGATGGCCCAGAGCATCTTATAGAGATGAGGCAGACGCTTGTATTCGGTACTCATCTGCTCGTAAAGGCCGGCGATATCGTTGATGTCATAGCCCCCCTGAGTGCGGGACGCCAGATCCTGATACTTGGCTATGGTGGTATCCAGTTCGCTGAGGATGCCCCGATAGTCGATGAGCAGACCAAAATCCTTCTTCGGGTGCAGTCGGTTCACGCGGGCAATCGCCTGGATCAGGTTATGCCCCTTGAGTGGCTTGTCGATATAGAGCACCGCATTCTTCGGCTCATCAAAACCGGTCAGCAGCTTATCCACCACGATAAGCAGTTTCAGGCTCGGGTCTTTGTCAAAACGATCAATGATCTGCTTGGTATAGATCTGTTCATCCTGATTGCCGACATGTTCATTCCACCACTTTTGCACCTCAGGCATGGCGGCTTCATCAACCTCGGTATTACCCTCTCGGGAATCGGGAGCGCTCATCACCACCGCGCTTTCAAACAGACCTGCTTCATCCAGATACTGCTTGTACTTGATGGCCGAGGCTTTGCTGTCGCAAGCCAGTTGCCCTTTGAGCTCATCATCGATGTGTTTGTCAAAATGGTTGGCAATATCCAGCGCAATCAGCCGGATCCGATCCTCGGCACTGTAGATCTGCCCCTTCTTGGCAAACTTGCGCTTGAGATCGGCTTTTTGCTCTTCGTTCAGCCCTTCGGTGATCCGGTCAAACCAGCTGTCGATGGCCCGCTCGTTTACATCCAGATCCGGAATGCGCTCCTCATACAGCAACGGGGTCACTGCTCTGTCTTCTACCGCACGCTGCATGGTATAGGCATGCACGATAGGACCGAATTTGTTGGTGGTCTTGTCGTCTTTTAGCAACGGGGTGCCGGTGAAGGCCACAAAGGCGGCATTGGGAAGTGCCTGCTTCATGCGGATGTGGTTCTCGCCCCCCTGGCTGCGATGCCCCTCATCGATCAGCACGATAATGTCCGCGCTGTTATTGCTGCATTCCGGCAGTTTGGTCGCGCTGTTGAACTTCTGGATCAACGAGAAAATAATCCGCTCATTGCCACGACCGATCTGCTCAGCCAGCCGTTTGCCCGAGGTGGCCATTGCCGCTTCGCGATCCTTTTTACTCGCCAGCTCACCACCGGAGGCAAAGGTCTTGCTCAGTTGGCTTTCCAGATCGACCCGATCGGTCACCACGATAATCCGGCAGGCTTTCAGTGACTCATGCAGGATCAGCGCCTTGCTCAAGAACACCATGGTGAATGACTTACCCGAGCCCGTGGTATGCCAGATCACGCCCCCTTCACGCCCTCCCTGGAGGTTGCGTGTATCGATGCGCTCGATCAGTCGCTTGATGCCAAATACTTGCTGATAGCGGGCGACTATCTTGCCCGCCTTCTTGTCAAACAGGGTGAAATAGCGCGTCATCTCCAGCAAACGGTCGGGTGAAAGCAGACTCATCAACAGCCGATCCTGACCGGTCACCGCCAGCTCACCGGAGGAGACCAGATCCTGATACCAGATCAGATCGTGCGGTTTACGGTGATCAAACAGCGCGGCCATCTGCTGCGCCGAGAGACGACGATTCTTCAGGGCAAACATCTGGGCTTCGGAAATATCCTCCTCGCGCCAGGCGGCCCAGAATGTGGTCGGCGTCAGGCAAGTACCATAGCGGCCATCCGAGCCATTGATGGAGAGCAGCAACTGACTGTATGCAAAGAGCTGCGGGATCTCGTCGTGCCGCTGATTGCGCAGGCTTTGGGAGATGCCTTCATCGATGGTCGGTCCCTTTTTGGCCCCCTGTCCTGAGTGGCCGTCAGGGCGTTTTGCTTCGATAACAACCAGCGGAATGCCGTTGACGAAGCAGACGATATCCGGTCGCCGCGCATCGACGCCGCCTGAGCGCAGTACGCTGAACTCTTCGGTAAAGACAAAGCTGTTGTTTTCCGGCTGCTGCCAGTCAATCAGGGCAATGGTCGGATTGACCTTCTTGCCATCGACAAACTCGGTGACGGAAATGCCCAGTAGCAGGTGGTTATAGAGCCGTTCATTAGCCCGCTGCAGCCCTTCGTTCAGCGCTGGCGAACAAATTTCGGCGACCAGGTTATCGAGGGTCTTCTCCGATAACCCATGCTCACGCCCGGCATAGGGAAAGCGTCGTTTGGCCAGTTGCGTGCGTAATTCCTCTCGCAGCACAACTTCGCTCGGCTTGCCACCACGCGCCGTTAACGCCTGCTCGGGCGGCAGAAAGGTCCAGCCCAGGTTACTTAACAACGCCAGCGCCGGGATCTTGGTGCTGTACTCTTCCTGGAATTTTGGGGTGCCGATCATGCCATCCTGTCCTCTTTGTTCGGGTTTAGCCGCTGCTGAAACTCAATCAGCTCATGGACTGAGCTCGTCACCGGGTTATAGACCCACTCATGATCAAAATGCGTCTTGAGCCGTTGGCTCATATAGGCCGATCCCACCACCAGGGAGTAAAAGCGGTTGCCATTGCCTCGTTGCATTTCGATCTGGGCCAGCGTTTCTTGAGGTAAATCATCCATGATGAAATCCGACAGCATCAACAGATCCGCCTTCTGATAAGCATCCTTTTTCATCACTTTTAATGCGTGATCCAGGGCTGGCGCAGCATCGGTACCGCCATGGAAGGACATCTTCAGAAAATCCATGATGGCAGCCATGCCCAACTCGCCGGAGAGATCCAGCGTCTGGATGCGGGTGGAAAAGTTAATCAAATAGCAGGGCCGCTCTTCCTCACGCGCCTTGGCCGCCATAAACAGCGTTACCGCCTTGGCAATCGTCTCTGGCGCGCCAGTCATAGAGGCACTGGTGTCCACACACAAAACCATGGGGCCGCGCTTTTCTTGCTCTTCGACGGTGCGATCGACTTCCTGCTCGATATGACGTTGCTGGGTCTGGAGGCCCGCCATGTCAAAACACATCAACCGGGATTCAACAAATTTGAGATCAAACAGCAAGGCGGTCTCGGCATCCGCCAAGAGTGCCTTCTCACTGGGCAGTACATGCTCCAGATCCCGCCCCAGCCGAATACCGACTATCTCCTCGCGCGAATTGATATCCGGTAACGTTATATCCACGCTGTGCGAGATCTTTACGCGCTCAATTTTTTCCGACAGCTCGATTTGCCGCACTTTTCCCAGCAAGTCACAGAGGGCACGAACCCCGGCATCCTTGGCCAGATAAGAGGCCCAACGCTGAAACTGAGCCCAGTCCTGCTCGGATAGTTGCCCTTCTGACAGGTCAAATAGCAAACCAGGATCAAGCCCCAGCACCTCGCAGAGCGGCCACACCTGCTGCAGCGCATTCAGAATCTTCTCCAACTGCTCCAATAGTTGCTTACGCTGCTCCGCGATCAGCGCCGACTCCCACTCCTGACGCGCCTTATCCAGCACCTGTTGCCATTGTGCTGCCAGCAGTTGACTCGCAACCTGCAAATCTTGGGCTGTGTTGTCCGCATCCTGATCCTGGCTGCTTTTTAACTGTGCCTGCCAAAAGGCTTGGTTGGGCGGATGCTTTGTCGCCTTGCACAGCGCCCCAAACGCCTTGATGCCCTGTTCGAGATGTGACTTGTTGTGGGCACCCGCCAGGTTCTGCTGCTGCCAGTCGTTCAGTTCTTGTTGCTGAGCAGCCAGCGGAAAATCTCGCACCAAGACTTCTTTCGTTTCGGTTCGCCACTGCTTGAAACGCTGCTGCATCTGCTCAGCCAGTGCCGACGAAGCAGAGAGCAAGGTCTCATACTGGGCAAAGAGTTGCTGCTGCGTCTTGTCAGCAATCGAGTCAACGGCGTTTATTGACATAAGACTTCCAGCCGTTCGCACTCCTTAATCCGCATTTTCAGGCGCTCAAT
>JASDSW010000005.1:0-6540 GCA_041441555.1 Aeromonadaceae bacterium | reverse complement strand
GAAATGACTGAGTCAGCCGAGAAGAATTTCCCCGCTTATTCGCACCTTCCTTAGCATAGCGATTCACCAATGTCTCTGCCGCTCATGCTTACATTTAATTGCCAAGCCGTTTAATTAAATAAATCGAACATCACATCACTCATAGAAATACACTACCCAGCATCAGCAACATTCAATTTATTGGTCGATCGTGCCGTTGAATTATATTTTTATCTCCGCGCGATGTATTAATCCGTTTTTATTGGTTTTATTAGATAATTGTATTGAACAGCAGCAAAAATGATCTCAAAAACAAGATTGACCCCAGATGGAGATGAACAATCCGGTATCCAATAGCAGCCCATTTTTTGATAAAAATCGAAATATCAAGGTGTTATCACAGCAAAACATGCGTGAGCCGATAGCCTCAGCCTCGCTTTTCCCTTAGAGTAATCTTTCAACAGATTGAGCAGGGTCCCCGGATGTTCAACACACTTCACCGATTGCTGGTCCCGCTGGCATTGCTGCTGACGCTGGGGATGGCCGCCCTGATCGATTACCAGAAGGCCAGCGTTCCCATGGTGCGCAATCAGCCGCGCCATTCGATCTATGTCCTGGAATCCCCCCGCCATCAGGAGGCCCTGAAGGCCGGACAATCCGTGTTGGTGTTGGGCCCCTGGTGTTATGGCCTGTTCACCGGCACTCAGGCGTTTGCCAGCACCAGAGAAGCCACCGATTTTCTCCGCTTGCAGGGGTTGTCCCCCGAGCGATGGCAGATCTATCAGGCCTCCGGCGACTATCAGCTGGATGTCACCGACGGCGTGCTGAACAAGACCCTGCAGTTGGTCCGGCCGCTGCCCTTCACTCACTGAAGCCAAATCCTGACGAGGCTCCCATGACCTTTTCCCTCCGCGCCATGCAGGCCGATGACTACCCGGCACTCTTGTCGTTGTGGCAGCAGAGCGATGGCCTGGTGCTGCGCGACTCCGACTCGCCCACGGCGATCGCCGCCTATCTGGCACGCAATCCGGATTTGAGCTTTGTTGCGCTGGCGCAGGGTCAACTGATCGGCTGCCTGCTGGTGGGAACCGATGGCCGACGCGGCTACCTGCAACATCTGGTGGTGCAGGAAAGCCACCGTGGTCAGGGGGTCGCCCGGGCGTTGCTGCAGGCCGCCACCCAGGCGCTGCAGGCCATCGGTATCGACAAGAGCCACCTGCTGGTGCTGGCCAACAATGAGCCAGCTCTGGCCTTCTATCGCCATCTGGGATGGACGCAGCGCAGCGATGTGCAGCTCTTTTCCTACACCAGCAGCGGCAATCCGCACAGCTGAGTTCGAGGCGGCCGCTTACCGACCGTGACCGATCTGCTGATAGAGGCGGTTGGTGGCCTGCGGATCACACAGCTGGGTTCCCTGACGCAGGGTCGCCGCAGTGCCGGCCGCCACGCCAAAGCGCACCATCTCGCCGAGCCCAGCACCCGCCGCCAGTTTCAGACACATGGCGCCCACCATGCTGTCTCCCGCCCCCACCGTACTCAGATGTTTCACCGGCGGCGGCACCACCTGCAGGCTCTCGTCGGCCGTGACCCCCATGGCCCCTTGCGGCCCCAACGAGACCACGACCCGCCGACAGGCCCGACGGGCGATCAGCTGGCGGGCGGCGGCGACGATGGCCGCCGGTGAGTCGAGCGGCAGCCCGGTCAGCTCCCCCAGCTCGGCCAGATTGGGCTTGATCAGCGACAAGCCCCCCTCGGCCACCGCCGCGGCCAGAGCGGCCCCCGAGCTATCAACCACGCAGCGCAGCTGCTTTTGCTTGGCGAAGACCAGAATGTCGACCAGATCGGCCACATCCATGCCCGGCGGCAGGCTGCCACTGAGCACCAGCAGCGAGCGTGCCGGCAGGGCCGCCACCTTCTGCCGCAAGCCATGGATCTCCTCGGCCTGCAGCGCGGCTCCCGGCATGACGAAGCGGTACTGCTCGCCGCTGATGCGCGCCAACACATGCAGGTTTTGCCGGGTCCAATCGCGCGTGTGCACGACACCGACCGCCAGCCCCTCTGCGCTCAACAGCTTGACCAAGTGCTCGCCGGTCGGGCCACCGGCCGGAAACAGGGCCAAGGCCTGCCCGCCCAGCATGCGGATGGCGCGCGCCACATTGATGCCACCGCCTCCCGGCTCAAACACCGGCGGCTCACAGCGCAACTTGCCCTCCGGGTAAATCTTGTCGGTGACGGTCGCACTATCGAGCGACGGCGAAAAGGTCAGGGTGGCAATCGGGGTCATGATTCGCTCCTTGCGCGGCAACATCGACAGACTCAGGTTTCATCATCCGGCAGAGTCGGCGGCAATACAAGGCGCCGCCGCAAATGGCGTAGCCGCCACCACACTCGGCCCCTAGACCCACCAATTCCGCCCCCAGGAGGGAAGCCAGCTCCCCCGTTACCAGGCATGCTGTTCCCATCCCTTGGCGTCCACCGGATGCGGCGCCAGCTCAGACAGGAGTCCACCCATGCAGCCTGATACCCTCTCGCCCCCATCCCCCCATGCCCTGCACCTTCAGGAAGAGACGCTGTGGCTGGCCAATCAGCCCTACCAACTGATCCGCGAGCTCGGCCGAGGCAAGTCGGCTATCTCCTATCTCTACCGGCGTGCCGGTGATACTGGCAATGAGACGGAGCTGCCGGCCGAGGTGGTCCTCAAGCGCTACTGCTCAACCGCGGAGCAGACCATTCCATTTGCCCAAGCGTTGGAGTTCGAGCTCTGCAGCTACCAGCGGCTGCAGCAGTCGGCCATCCAGCATCCCCGACTGCTCGGTTACAGCGTCGAGGCCTATTGCCTGGTCAAGGAGTACATCACCGGAAGCCTCATCATCGATCTCCTCGTCGAAGAGGGGTTGGATGACCGTCACTTTCGTCCGATCTTCGTCATGGCCGAACAGCTACAGCGGGCCGGCTGGCATATCGACTACTACCCGGCCAACTTTGTGCTCAATGACCGCGGCCTCTTCTACATCGACTACGAGGCCCACCCCTACCAGGCCGAGTGGGACTTTGCCCACTGGGGGATCTTCTACTGGCTCAACCGGGAGGGGATCCGTCGCTTCCGGGAGACCGGCGATCCCATTCACATCAACAAGCCGGGACAACCCAAACCCTGGGATGCTCCCTTTGCCGCGCAGCGCGAGAGCCTGCTGCGCCGCCTGCAACCAGCCAGACTATCGTGAGAGCTCGCCTGCCACCGTCGGTTGTGGCAGGCTATGGGCCCCGACCCAGCCCCGCGAGAAGCTCTTGGCGCAACCTGAACTCAGCACCCCACGCCTCTTATTGCGACCCTTTACGCCGGCGGATGCCGGCTCGCTGCAGCGGCTGGCCAATGACCCCGCCATTGCCGATGGCTCCTTGACCCTGCCCCACCCCTATCCACCCGGGCTGGCCGAGCGCTGGATTGC
This sequence comes from Aeromonadaceae bacterium, assembly GCA_041441555.1. Taxonomy (GTDB): domain Bacteria; phylum Pseudomonadota; class Gammaproteobacteria; order Enterobacterales; family Aeromonadaceae; genus Pseudaeromonas. The sequence goes on along the minus strand of JASDSW010000005.1, from coordinate 3,112 downwards.
CAGCCACCCCGACTATTGGCGCCAGCAGAGCGCCGTCATCTTCGCCATCAGCGAACGAAAGAGCCGCCAGCTGCTCGGCAGCATCAGCCTGGTGTTGCGTGAAGAGCGACAGAGGGAGCGCAGCCTGTGGCTCATCGGCTCACTCGGCTACTGGCTGGGACGGGAGTTTTGGGGCCGAGGCTACATGAGCGAAGCCGTGGCAACTCTGCTGGCGTTCGCCTTTGACGAGCTAGGGGTGGACTGTATCGAGGCCGAACACCGCCGGGATAATCCGGCCTCCGGCCGCGTCCTCGAGAAGAACGGCCTGCAATTTTGCGAGCAGCGCCGTCACGACGATGCGCGGCATGGCCCTCATGAGCGCTGCCACTACCAGTTGAGTTGGCCTCAGTACCGGCAGTGGCGCACCAGCGCTCAAGACGCGGAGTCCTCCACTCCCGAGCCACAGACTCCTGCGGCGCCACCAGCTTGATCCTCGGCGATCGCCTGCTGTAACCAGCGCACGAAGCACTGCACCGCCGGCCGGGGCGCCCGATGTGGGCTCTGCAGCAGGTAGTAGGCGTAGGGACAGGGCAACACCCGCTCAAACAGCTGCCGCAAGGTGCCATTTTGCAGTTCGCTGGCCACCAGCGAGCGACGCGCCAGGGCGATGCCTTGCCCGGCCAGCGCCATATTCACCACCTGCGCCGAATCGGAGATGGTCAGATTGTGCCGCGGTTGGAAGTCGGTCACCCCGGCCAGACGCAGCCAACTGGACCAGTTGAAGGACTCCAGCGAGTTGTCCTTGAGCAAGATAAATCGTTCCAGCTCGGCCGGACTCTGCGGCGTGCCCTGCACGGCCAGCAGAGCGGGTGACGCCACCGGAAACAGTTCGTCATCCATCAGATGGGTCACCTGCAAGCCGGGATAGTTGCCTGGGCCAAAGCGGATCGCCAGGTCGATCGCCGAGGTTTGCAGATCCAGCAACTGATCATTCATCGACAGGCGTAACTCCACATCGGGACAGCAGCGGCTGAAGCTGGGCAACCGCGGCAGCAACCAGCGGCTGGCAAACGAGGAGAGCAGAGTCACGGTGACCACTCGCTCCTCATCCTGACACTTCAATTGGCGCCACCCCTCATTCAGTTGCGCAAAGCCCTGACTCAGGTAGGGACGCAGCCGTTCGGTCCGGGCCGTCGGCTTGAGCTGCCGCGGGGTGCGCTCGAACAACAACCCCAGGTCGGCCTCCAGCAGCTTGATGTGCTGACTGACCGCCGACTGGGTGATGAAGAGCTGCTCCGCCGCCCGGCTGAACGAGCCGGTCCGCAACACAGTCTCCAAAACCGCCAGCGCCTTTAATCGATGCATCAGTACCGTCATAAGCTCACCTAATGGCGCATCAACATTTTCGCGTTTGATGCAAAACCGAGATTGGCAAAATATTGCGCCAAGGACAAGGATGGAGCAAGACAATGGAACGATTAAACCCAGGGCTCAATGAATCGGCCAGACGGGTGATATTAGCTTTTCTTCGGAATGCATGGCGCGGGTTTCGGCACCGTTGCCAGCGCCGGCAGGAGATGCGCTATCTGGCGCAGATGAGCGACCATCAGTTGCGGGATATCGGCCTGACGCTCGGTGAGCGCACCGAGGCGCTCCGTCGGTACGACTAGAAAAACAAACGGCCCCATCAGGGGCCGTTTTGTGCACGCTGAAAAAATTACTTCTTCGGCGCTTCGGCAGCGGCAGGCTTGTCCTTACCGATGGAGAGCAGTTCGACTTCGAAGATCAGCACGGAGTTGGCGGGAATGGAGCCAGCACCCTGAGCACCGTAAGCCAGTTCAGACGGCAGGTAGAACTTGTACTTGGAGCCAACATTCATCAGCTGAACGCCTTCGGTCCAACCCGGGATCACGTGATCCAGCGGGAACTCAGCCGGCTCTTTACGATCCACGGAGCTGTCAAACTTGGTGCCATCGATCAGGGTACCGGTGTAGTGAACCTTGACCATGTCGGTGGCCTTCGGCTTCGGACCCTTGCCTTCGCTGATCACTTCGTACTGCAGACCAGACTTGGTGACGGTCACGCCCTTCTTCTTGGCGTTTTCTTCGAGGAACTTCTTACCCTTTTCCAGGCTAGCCTTGGCATCATCCGCAGCCTTCTTGGCGGCAGCCTGATTGATCTTCTGATCGTAATCCTTCAGCGCCTTTTCCAGCTGCTCGTCGTTCAGCAGCGACTTCTTCACCAGCCCATCCTGCACGCCCTTCATGATCATGGCGTTGTCCAGCTTGACGCCCAGCTCTTGCTGACGCTCCAGGGTATTGCTGATGTAACGGCCCATGGATTGCCCGATGGCATAGGCCGAGGTTTCTTCAAATGTCTTCAGCGCACTGCTGGTCGCCGGAGCGGCCGCTTTGGCATCTGCCTTCACCTCAGCCTTGGCTTCAGCCGCTTTCCCTGCATCGACAGGTTTCTGTTCATCTTGTTGACAACCAGTGATAGCGACCGTCATGGCCGCAGCCAGCAGAGAAACTTTCAGGATCTGTTTCATTATCTTCTCCAAACACCCATTTTTGCTCTCTTTGCACATTGAGAGAGGCTCGTCTTATAAAGCGTTTTATACTAACCGCTCTCGGCCGTGGAACAACAGGCTTCGCACGGCAATTATAAAAAAATAGTGAGCCAGGTAGCGTCCTGATCGATGGGAGCCAAGCAGCGACACCCAATTTGGCCATTTTCCCTGCTCCTGCTGTCACCCAATCCGGCAACAGGCTATCATGCGCGACCACTCACTTCTTCCGGCACAGCCGCCAGACGAGGTCACCATGCACGAAGAACTCATTGCGCGGGTCGAATACCTAGAAACCCGGATCGCCTTTCAGGATCACACCATAGAGCAGCTCAGCCTGGAGCTGGCCGCTCAGCAAAAGCAGCAGGAAAAACTGCGGCTGCAACTCGATGCCGTCATCGCCAAGCTGCGCGAGGGTGGCAGCTCGCCGGTCGCCAGTCAGGCCGAAGAGACACCGCCCCCCCACTATTGAGATCAAGCAGCCACGGGGTATTCCCGAAGCCTCCACGCCAAAAAAAAGGTTCTTCGCGCAAGCGTGGGGAAAGGTAAGTTGACAGACAGGGATCC
>JASDSW010000004.1:0-37173 GCA_041441555.1 Aeromonadaceae bacterium | reverse complement strand
CACCCAATTAGGTCGCAAGACCAGCAGGCGAGAGTAAGAAATTACTTCGCAGGCACCCAATTTGACCGATGAGTCAGCAAAAAGCCCCGATAGCAATATCGGGGCTTTTTGTTATGCAATTCCATACAAACGGTTAATTCATCTTGCTGTGTCGATTCGTGCACATCTGTGCGGCTGCGATATAGAACTTGGCTTGTCCCTCTTCACCGACTTTGATCTTGGCTACAACCCGATTTTCCCGACGAAATTCCCAGTTGTTTTTAAACTTGGGAACGGCAATTCCCAAGCAGAGCAGATATTCACTGAACAGATAAGAGTTGCTGATCTCAGTCAGGTGTTGATCCATTGCGAAACCTCCTTTCTAGCTTTCTTGTTTCGAGGTTGAACTGCATCGCTGGTAGGCGAAACGACTCCTGAAACTATGGTCAGTGAAACGTAGGATGTCAAAATCCTTAACAGCTTTTTTACAAAAATAGTGACCGAAGAAGGCGTGCGCAGGCTCTTTGCTTCGAAACCCAAGCTTGTATAATGCAGCAGGCAGCAAACCTGTGATACTGCGCGATCCGGTGAGATTGTTGCTACCTCTCTTTTATGCAAACAAGGACGCATCTGCATGTTAAATGTGAACGAGTATTTTGACGGCCAAGTAAAGTCGATTGGATTTGTTAATGCGGAAGGAAAAGCAACTGTGGGGGTAATGGCCGCAGGTGAGTACACGTTTAATACTGGCGCACCAGAGGTGATGGTGGTCATCCGAGGCGCGCTGACCGTCTGCCTAGCAGGTCAAGACAGTTGGAACACATACGTCAGTGGTGAAAAGTTCGACGTGCCTGGAAACAGCTCATTCCAGTTGAAGGTGGCGGAAGATACCGCTTATCTATGTGAATACAACTGACGGCGATGTTACTCTTGCACTGAACGCAACCACCCCATATGCGGGTGGTTTTTTCATGGTGATGATTCCGATGCGGATCAGGGCAGAGGGGCGAGCGTGGAGAAGTAATAACAGCAGTGTTTGCTTAAGGAAAAAAACTCCCGCTGCGCAGGCGTCAGTTCCTCGTAGTCAATAGCTCGGACAATAGTTCGTTCATCGACCTTTAGATTAATCAAATCGACTCCCTCTTGAACCCTGCCTTTGACAAACGGCAATATGTGCGGCTTCAGCGGTGCAGATGGATCGCTGGACATGACTAGAGCCAGCGATTCGTCGCTCAATATGACCAGACTGCCCGGCGGGTAGATCCCCATGACCTTAATCAATAACTGAATAAAATTCCCATCAAGCTGTTTGTTGGCCCGTTTATAGAGACCGGAGATGACTTGGTTCGGACTTCCCGCGCGAGCGCTGTTGCGAGGGTGAAGCTGTTCATCATAACTGTCGACGACCGCAATCAGCCGGGTCAGGGGATCCAGCTTGTCGCCACTGAGCCCCTGGGGATAGCCAGAGCCATCTAACCTCTCATGGTGTTGGTATGCAGCTAAACGGACCTTCACGGAGAAAGCACCGATGCTATTCAGTTGATCATATCCGTACTGCGCGTGCATGCGTAGATAGTTCAGCTCAGATTTACTGAGCTCGGTCCGTTTATGTGTAATTTGCGTGGGGATTTTGAGTTCACCAAGATCATGGAGTAAGCCCGCGAGACCTGCATCCTCGATTTCAAGAGGACTCCAACCGGCCTCTTTGGCGATCAGCATGGCGATGAAAGCGACATTTAAACTATGCAGCAGCAAGCTGTCCGCCTGATCGGTGATGCGGATCAGCTGCAGGCCTACAGGGCCTTCGTGCTGTTGCAGATGAGCGCTTGCATTACGAACCAATTCGGCGACCGTGCCTAATCCCTCATCCGGCTTTAGGTTCAATTTGGTGAGCGACTCACGCAACGGCGAGACCGAATTGGTGAAGGCTTTTTCTGCCGTGCGAATGGCGCGCCGCAGTTGTTGTTGTTCCGCCTTGTGGGGACTGACTGGGATGTCGTGCTGTTTGACGGGCGGAGCTGGAGGGGCGGCGGCAGGGGTGATATTGATCTCAACCGTACTTTTGCTGGGATCAACGACGATTTCGTCGAGTCCCAAGGTGTGGATGATCGCCAGCTGGGATTCATCTTTGATCCGGAACGAGCTAAATAGAAACGGGTGTTGCTTCCAACTCAGTGGCAGTTTGACGTAGTGGCCGATGCGCAGATCGGCTAGTGGGATCCGTATATCGCTCATATGTTCTCCTGCCTCTTGCTCAAACCTAGCAAAGTCAGACGAGGGAGGCAAAAAAAGGCCCGCACAATGTGCGGGCCTTCTGATTCATGAGCGAGAAGATGAATTACTTCTTCTTCTTACCTTCTTCTTTCTTCTCTTCCTTGGCTTCTACGGCGGCGCCTTCTACATAAGGACGGCCGTAGTAGGAGTCGAGCAGAACCTGCTTCAGTTCGCTGATCAGCGGGTAGCGCGGGTTGGCGCCGGTGCACTGGTCGTCGAAGGCTTCAACAGACAAGGCATCAACCTTGGCCAGGAACTTCTCTTCCGGTACGCCTGCTTCACGAATGGACATCGGGATGTCCAGTTCCTTCTTCAGGCCGTCCAGCCATGCCAGCAGCTTCTCGATCTTGGCCGCGGTGCGGTCACCGGCAGCAGTCAGACCCAGGTGGTCAGCTACTTCGGCATAACGACGACGAGCTTGCGGACGGTCGTATTGAGAGAACGCAGTCTGCTTGGTCGGGTTGTCGTTGGCGTTGTAGCGGATCACGTTGCTGATCAGCAGGGCATTAGCCAGACCGTGCGGGATGTGGAACTCGGCACCCAGCTTGTGAGCCATGGAGTGGCACACGCCCAGGAAGGCGTTGGCGAACGCGATACCAGCGATGGTTGCGGCGTTGTGAACCTTCTCACGAGCAACCATGTCGGTCTTGCCGTTCTTGTAGCTAGACGGCAGGTAGTCCTTCAGCAGCTTCAGCGCTTGCAGAGCTTGACCGTCAGAGTACTCGTTAGCCAGTACAGACACGTAAGCTTCCATGGCGTGAGTCACGGCATCAACACCACCGAACGCACACAGGGACTTCGGCATGTTGGCAACCAGGTTGGCGTCAACGATGGCCATGTTCGGGGTCAGCTCGTAGTCAGCCAGCGGGTACTTAACGCCGGTGGCATCGTCAGTTACCACGGCGAACGGAGTAACTTCTGAACCAGTACCGGAGGTGGTGGTGATACATACCAGCTCGGCCTTTTGACCCATCTTCGGGAACTTGTAGATACGCTTACGGATGTCCATAAAGCGCATAGCCAGATCTTCGAAGGCAGTGTTCGGATGTTCGTACATCACCCACATGATCTTGGCGGCGTCCATCGGTGAACCACCACCCAGAGCCAGGATTACATCCGGCTTGAAGGAGTTGGCCATTTCAGCGCCCTTGCGGACGATGGACAGAGTTGGGTCAGCTTCTACTTCGTAGAACACTTCCACTTCCATGGACATGCCCTTCAGCAGGCGAACCAGCTCATCGGCATAACCGTTGTTGAACAGGAAGCGGTCGGTGACCACCATGGCGCGCTTCTTGCCTTCCAGATCGCTCAGAGCGATCGGCAGAGAACCACGACGGAAGTAAACAGATTTCGGAAGTTTGTGCCACAGCATATTTTCAGCCCGTTTAGCGACCATCTTCTTGTTGATCAAGTGCTTAGGACCAACGTTTTCGGAGATGGAGTTACCACCCCATGAACCACAACCCAGAGTCAGGGAAGGAGCCATTGCGAAGTTGTACAGGTCACCGATACCACCGTGAGTGGTAGGAGTGTTGATGAGGATACGTGCGGTCTTCATCTTGTCACCGAAGTACTTGACGCGATCGGCGTTCAAGTCTTGGTCGGTGTACAGGCCAGAGGTGTGACCGATACCGCCCAGGTTGACCATGGCGCAAGCCATTTCAACGGCTTCTTCGAAGTTCTTGGCGCGGAACATACCCAGAGTCGGAGAGAGCTTCTCGTGAGCGAACTCTTCTTCTTCACAGATCTTCACGCCTTCACCGATCAGGATCTTGGTGTCAGCAGGAACCTTGACGCCAGACATTTCGGCGATCTTGGTAGCTGGTTGACCGACGATGGCCGCGTTCATGGCGCCATTGATCAGGATAACCTTGCGAACCTTGTCGGCTTCTTCCTTGGACAGAACATAGCCCTTGTGGGAAGCGAAACGCTCTTTGACTTGTTCGTAGATGGCATCAACGACGATGACCGCTTGTTCAGAGGCACAAACTACGCCGTTGTCGAAGGTCTTGGACATCAGGATAGAAGCAACAGCACGCTTCACATCGGCGGTTTCGTCGATAACCACTGGCACGTTACCGGCACCAACACCGATGGCCGGCTTACCAGAGGAGTAAGCAGCCTTCACCATGCCTGGGCCACCGGTGGCCAGGATCAGGTTGATGTCGTTGTGCTTCATCAGCGCGTTGGACAGTTCAACAGACGGTTGGTCGATCCAGCCGATGATGTCTGCCGGTGCACCCGCTTCGATGGCTGCATCCAGTACCAGCTTGGCAGCGGTATTGGTGGAGTTCTTGGCGCGTGGGTGCGGGGAGAAGATGATGGCGTTGCGAGTCTTCAGGGCGATCAGCGACTTGAAGATTGCAGTAGAAGTCGGGTTGGTGGTCGGAACGATACCACAGATGATACCAACCGGCTCGGCGATGGTGACGGTGCCGAATTCGTCATCTTCACTCAGGATGCCGCAGGTCTTTTCGTCCTTGTACTTGTTGTAGATGTACTCGGAGGCGAAGTGGTTCTTGATAACCTTATCTTCGATGATACCCATGCCTGATTCTTCAACAGCCATTTGGGCCAGCGAAATACGGGCATTGTTGGCAGCCAGAGCGGCGGCGCGGAAGATTTTGTCTACTTGCTCTTGAGAGAAAGTAGCGAAAACACGTTGAGCTTCCTTAACACGAGCAACCAGCTCGTCCAATTCGGCAAGGTTTGTTACTGCCATAGCGTTTTCTCCTACTGAGTTTTTGAAAACTGTTTACTAATGTTTGGCGTGACCACGGCTTGATGACGTTCAACCAGCGAGAGGAGTATACACAATGCTGGCTTTCCGACAATTTCCGTCAGTGACGTCGCTTAGGAAACAATTTTCGCCTCGGATTATAGGGGTACCCCCCCTAGGCTAACTTGATCCATGTCAACTGTTGTAAAATGACAAAAGAAATTTTGTTTCATGCAGAGCCCTTCGACTGAGAAGGCTTTCGTGTCCTCCCGTGCGCCGGTTTTTTTCTCGGAAGACTGCTCCCCGTCTGTGTTGAGTGCTTTTTATCCGTTGGTTGTTATGGCCGGCCGGAGTCTAGGTCGGAGCTCTTCTTCGATGGCTGCGCTAGAGCCGTGGCTGTGCCTGGATTTTTTGCGCAAGTTATGCCGATACAGCCGAGCGAACGGCTAGTGAGATGAGTATCGGTTCGTCGAACCTTTGATTAAAAAATCTAATGAATTGCGAGCAGATTATTTTTATTGATTGGCCTTTTGATTGGCCTTGCGCATAATCGCCGCGCGTTTTAAACGTGTATTATTAGTTCGTTGGTTTTTAACATCGCGGGCCTGTTATGGAACATCTGGATCTTTCCCTCTACTTAAAGTTTTTTATCGGTCTGGTGGCCATCATCAACCCGCTTGGATTGCTGCCGGTTTTTGTCAGCCTGACCGGTCATCAGACGCCACAAGAGCGGATGAAGACCAATACCACCGCCAATATTGCCGTCATGGTGATCCTTTGGGTTTCGATGTTCTTTGGCCAGATGATTCTGGATCTGTTTGGGATCTCGATTGCCTCGTTCCGCATCGCGGGCGGCTCGCTCATCACCCTGATTGCCTGGTCGATGCTGCAGGGGAAACTCGGCGAAGTGAAGCACAATAAGGAAGAGAAGGGTGAGATTGCGGCCAAGGAGTCCATCGCCGTGGTGCCGCTGGCACTACCCTTGATGGCGGGGCCCGGGGCCATCAGCTCGACCATCGTCTATTCGAGCCAATTTAACACCCCCGGCCAGCTCTTTGGCCTGAGCCTGGTGGTCGTGATCTTTTCGCTGTTTTCCTGGCTGGTGTTTCGGGCCGCACCCTTGCTGTTTCGTCTGATGGGGAAAACCGGCATCAACGTGGTCACGCGGATCATGGGTCTCATCATGATGTCGCTGGGGATTGAAATCATGGTCGCCGGCATCAAACATATGTTTCCTGGCCTGATGTAACTCATCGTTACTCAACCGCAGGTCCGGCTCCTTCGGGGCCGGACTTTTTTATCTGTATCGGCTGCTCAGTGCTGGTTGCCTATTTCAGATCCTCTTCTTTGCTGCTCGTTGCCCTAAACCAATTCGCGGCACATATAGACGGCTTGTTCCCCATACTCCCCGAGATCCTTGTCGCAAGTCTGCGCCTGAAACTGGTGGCGGGCCCAGAACTGATCGGCCCCCTGTACGGCGACCAAACTCAGCTGCCGTTGTTGATGGCGACGAGCCAAGGTTTCGAGATGTGTTAGAAAACCACGGGCAATTCCCATGCCTTGCATGCGAGGAGAAACCACCACATCGTGGATATACAGGCATTCGTGGCCGGCCGGTTGGCGGTAGCATTGGTACAAACCGGCTGGTTTTTTTGCACTCCACGGGTGCGCCAGACAGTAGCCGACCACTTCGCCCCTCAGGCACGCGACCAGGCAGCTGCTCGGTCCCAGTGTGAGTTTGGATCTCAACACCTGTTGATCTTCGGGCTCCAGGGCATAATAGGCTTCGGCCTGTAAAGCCAGGATGGCTGGCCAATCCTTTTCTTGGATAGGCCGGATCGTGGGTTGTGGCATGATGGCGCTCTACGGTTGACGGCTATGGTTGGTGTGGTGGCGCGATCCTAACAAAAATGACCACGGATGGCTGCCGTGAACCATGGATAGACAGAGAAGTGAGGGGGCGTTCGATGCGACAAGAGGAGTGGGTGGATTGGGTGGACGAGCACAATCAGGTGTTGATGGCGGTGCCGCGCAGTCGGATGCGTCGTGAGCGCCTGTGTCACCGGGCGACCTACATCTTCATCGAAGATGACCAGGGGCGCCTGTATGTGCAGCGGCGGACTCAGAGCAAGGACTACTGCCCTGGTATGTTAGAGGCCTGTTGTGGGGGCGTGGTGCAAAGCGGTGAGGCGTATGGCCCGTCGGCGTATCGTGAACTCGAAGAGGAGATGGGGATCCGCGATGTCGAACTCGCGGCCTGGGGAACCTTTCATTGCCAGACTCCGGACAATCAGGTCTGGGGAGCCATCTACAGTTGCCGCTATGAAGGGCCGCTCACTCTGCAGGCCAGTGAGGTGGAGTCTGTGGTGCGGATGACTCCGCAGGCGATCCGCGAGGCGGCATCGGAGTTTATGCCGGATTCGCTGGTCGCCTTTGAGCAGTGGCTCAGTCGCCGGGAGCAGGCTCGTTCGGCCTGAGCGAATGGCGACCAGGCGGACACAAAAAAGCCGAACAACAAGGTTCGGCTTTTTTTGTGGTGTGAGGAACGGATTACAACCAACCTCGTCGCTTGAAGAAGAAGTAGGTGGCAAATGCCGAGAGCAACATCAGGCCGATGGAGAAGGGATAGCCATATGCCCAACTCAGCTCCGGCATGGCGTTGAAGTTCATGCCGTAAATGCTGGCGATCCAGGTGGGTGGCAGGAACACTACGGCGGCCACCGAGAAGATCTTGATGACCTTGTTTTGCTGCAGATTGGTGAAGCCCATGGCCGCTTCCAGCTGGAAGTTGATCTTGTCAAACAAGAACTGGGTGTGCGGCAGCAAGGACTCGATATCGTGCAGCACCTCATCGATGGTCTTCTTCTGCTCCGTGGTCAGCAGGTGCCGGACGGTACGGCGCAGGAAGCGCAATGCGCGTCGCGTATCGTGCAGGGCCAGACGGATTTGGCTGTTGGTCTCCTCCTGAGACATCAACTCCTGCAACATGGCGTGGATCTCGTCGTCGTTGAGCACCTGCTCGGAGGTCTCTTCAAGGGTGGTATAGCCATCCTCGATCAGGTCGGAGAGGTATTCGACCTTCAGATCCTGCAGCTCCAGCAGGATATCCATGGCGTTTTCAATTTCGACCCGATCGTGGCGCATGTAGTGACGCAGCAACCGGACCACGCCGATGTCCTCCTCACGGAAGCTGATCAGCAGGTTGTTCCTCAGGGTGAAGGACATGTTGACGCCGCGGGTTTCCCCGCCGATCCGCTGCGGGAACAGGGAGAGGATGTGCATGCCATCGGTGTCCCAATAGAATCGGGCCGATGCCTCGATTTCGTCCAACTCCTCTTCCTCGGGCACATCTTCGAGAAACAGGCCACTTAACCATTCGCGCTCGTCATCATCCGGTTTATAGACATCCAGCCAAATACTATTGGGAGGCAATACATCGCTGGTGGTGAGCGGTATGACCTCAAGGACTTTATTATTGAGCATGTATGCGGTGATCATTGAGTCCCCTTTATGAGTCCGAATGGGGGTGTATTTTTGCCTGACGCACTATACGCGCCCTTCCTTTCATTGTCAGGTCTGAGAGGGAAAGCGCAGGAAAAAAACTAGTTTTTCACACAGTTGGTGCCGCTACCCGCCGTGATGAGATCACAGAATCGAACTCAAACGCGAACTTGTGCTGCATTATTGCCTGGCAGAGTGGTTTACTTGGCGGCCATAAGGATAATAGCGTTTGGATAAAAAGAGGGCCTCTATAGCATGCGGTATCCCATGATCACATTAGTCAGTTGCCTGGTGGCCATGAGCCTGACTCCGGTGGCAGCGGAAAGCTATAAAGACGTCAAGGTTTCTCCGCAAAATGAAGTCAAAATGCACTTTTACGATGTCTCTGCCGCCAGCGGTGAGGCACTGCAACCCAGCCTGCTGCGCAGTGCTCCGGTTTCCACTGCCGGCCGACGGGCGATTGGCAAGGCGATTTACCAGGTTAGCTGGCAACTGGATATGAGCCAACAGAGCGATCACTGTCAGCTGTACGGGGTCAAGGTGCTCACCAAGATCGACGTGACGATGCCGAACTGGCTACAACTGGGCTCGCTGTCGGCAGAGACCCAGAGCAGTTGGAACAGCTTTTTGATGGCGATGCAGGAGTATGAGGGGCGGCATAAATCGATTGTTCAGGATGTGGCCAAACAGATCGGTGATGGTGTCGCCGGTTTGGCCGTCAGTGACTCCTGCCAGGTGTTACGCTCCCAGGCCGATGCCATTGGGTACCAGACGCTGGAGGCGGCGCGGGAGCGAGCCCTGCGTTATCAAAGTGAGACGGGGAAGGGGCGCCTGATGGGAGTCAGTTATCCGCATCTTTGATTCAGCCGGGTAGCTGTAGTTTTTCATGCGACGAGACCAACTCATGTGACAAGGCCAACCGAGCGGTTGGCCTTGTGCATTCTGCTGAGCGCCAGCTACGGCTAGTCGTTTTCCGGCTGGCGGCCTGAGGTCTGCCGTTGTGCGGCGCGCAGCCAGCTGCGGGCCGGATGCAGAGCCTCCAGCTGGGAGAAGGCGAGCGGCAGCGGCTCAGCACAGAGCTCACAGGCCAGTATCTCGGCGGCCAGCGGTGCCGAGCAGAGGCCATGGGAGCCGAGTGCACCGAGGAGCCATAATCCCGGATGGCAAGGCACCGGGGACGCCAATCCGTCAGCCGATGACCAAGACTTCGACTCGTCAGGTACCGGTGCCGGGCCAACCAATGGCAGATGGTCGCGGGTTGCACAGCGGATTGCCACCCGGGCCTCGGTCCCCAGGGTCAACTCGGCCGGCCAGCTCTCATGCGGCAAACTGCGGCGCAGTTTATCCAGATTCTCTTCCTGCTCGGCCTGCCGGTAGTCGAGCTGGGTTTCCCCACGGCCATAGCTGGCCCCCAGACAGTGGGTCTGCTCCGGCCCTGCCGGCGTCAGATATCCGGCGCTGCAGAGCACGATCTTCAGCCCATCGAGGGGGGGCTGGGTTGGCAGGTGGGAAACCTGACCGCGGATCGGAAAGGCGGGTAAGGCGCCGGTCGGTTGCAGGTCGCGCAATCGATGACCGGTGGCGAGCACCAGATTGCGGACGCTCGGCCCGTCTTGCCCATTGAGGATCAGCCGCCAGCCGTTTTCCTCGGGCTGCAGCTCGGTGATCTCTTGCCGGTAGTGGATCTGCAGCAAGCCGGAGGACTCGGCCTCGGCCAGTATCCCTTGCGTCAGCGCCTTGGGGCAGAGCCAACCACCCAGCGGGTAGAACAGCGCGGCCGTGTCCACGGCGGTGAGGCTTAGCGGTACGCCGGCCAGGGCGGTCAACTCGTCGACTTGCACCGGGCGCACCAACTCCTCGGGGAAGTGAGCCTGCCCCACTCGGCCTAGCTTTCGCTGGCTCTGGGGCTGGTGAGCCAGCTGCAGGACGCCGCACCAGGCATGGGGGATGGCATGGTGCGCCAATAGGGGGGCATACCAGCGACGGGCAAAACCAAAGGCCAGGGTATACCACTGCGATAGATTATCCTGCGCGCCATTGAGCTGGGGATAGAGGGCTCCTTGCCGGTTGCCCGAGGCACCGTGAGCCGCGTGCTCATCGGCGCACCAGAGCACGACTTGCCGGCCGCGACGGACCAGGCTCAAGGCCAGAGTTGCGGCGGCTATCCCTCCGCCGATCAGATGGATGGGGGCCTCTGGCTCGGCGCTGGTGCGTATAAACCCGGGGTTTCCGATACCGGGTTGTGGCCGGCTCTCATCCCGAATGCCGACCAGCATCTCCCGTTTTTGGCCGTGGCCTTTGACTTTTTGCATAATAAAACCGGCGGCCTGGAGTCCACGGCGGACAAAACCGGCACAGGTGAAGGTGGCGAGTGTGGCGCCGGGCCGGGCCAGACGCGCCAACCCGGTGAACAGGTGGTCACTCCACATCTCCGGATTCTTGCTCGGCGCAAAGCCATCGAGGAACCAGGCATCGACGAGGCCGCCGCTTGGCGGATGCCAGAGTTGATCCAGCGTCTGTTGCACATCGCCAAACCAGAGATCAAGCACCACGCGTCCTTCTTCCAGCAACAGCCGATGGCAGCCCTCTGTGGCATAGGGGTAGTTGGCAATCAGCTCTTGGCTCAGGCTTTCCAGCTCCGGCCAGTGGTCTAGCGCCTGGGTCAGATCGGCGCGGCTGAGCGGATATTTTTCAAAACTAATGAAGTGCAGGCGTTCGGCGCCAGTGGTGGCCGCTTGGGCATGCCAGTGACGAAAGGCCTGCCAGAGAGCCAAAAAATTCAGGCCGGTACCAAAACCGGTCTCCCCGACGACGAAGAGCGGGCGAGGGTGCGTCTGCCAGCGCTCCGGCAGGCCGTTGTGGTGTAAAAACACGTAGCGGGTCTCGCTGAGCCCATCGTCTTTGGAAAAATAGACATCACCAAATTGCGTGGAGAACGGTGTTCCGGCCTCGCTCCAATTCAGCGCGGCGGTAGTCAATGATGGAAGAGATGATGGATCGGCAGACACGCTAACCTCGACGGAGCTCACAGAAGCGGCCGTCATCTTACGTGAAAGCAGACCAGTTTTGCAGGCAATTGCGAGTAGAATGGCACCCAGGATCCTGTATCTAAGTGGAATTATCTCGATGAGAAGAGCAGTTATAACCGGTATCGGTATTGTCTCCAGCATTGGCAACAACGTGGCAGAAGTGCTGGCGTCCCTGAAAGCTGGCAAGTCTGGTATTACCTATTCCGAACAATTTGAACAGTACGGTCTGCGCTCCCGGGTGTGGGGCAACATCAAACTGGATGTGGCTGAGCTGATCGATCGCAAAGTCCTGCGCTTCATGGGGGAGGCGGCAGCCTATGCCTATCTCTCCATGCGTCAGGCTGTTGAAGACTCAGGTCTGAGTGAAGACCAGGTCTCCAATGAGCGGACCGGCCTCATCGTCGGCTCCGGTGGTGCCTCGGCCAAGAACCAACTCGAGGCCTGTGACACCCTGCGCGAAAAGGGCATCCGCCGCGTCGGTCCCTACATGGTGACTCGGACCATGTCCTCCACGACCTCTGCCTGTCTGGCGACCCCCTTCAAGATCAAAGGGGTGAACTACTCGCTGAGCTCTGCCTGTGCCACCTCCGCGCACTGTATCGGCAATGCCGTGGAGCAGATCCAACTGGGCAAACAGGACATCATCTTTGCCGGTGGTGGTGAAGAGATCGACTGGTCCATGGCCTGTCTGTTCGACGGCATGGGCGCGCTGTCCAGCAAATACAATGAAACGCCGGAGCTGGCTTCTCGTACCTATGATGCCAACCGTGATGGTTTCGTCATCTCCGGTGGGGCCGGGATCGTGGTGGTTGAGGAGTTGGAGCACGCTCTGGCTCGTGGTGCCAAGATCTATGCCGAAATCACCGGCTATGGCGCCACCTCCGATGGCTACGACATGGTGGCACCGTCTGGTGAAGGCGCCGCCCGTTGCATGCGTCAGGCACTGGCCACGGTGAATGCGCCCATCGACTACATCAATCCGCACGGCACCTCTACGCCGGTGGGGGACGTCAAGGAGCTCGAAGCCCTGCGCGCCGTCTTCGGTGACCAGGTGCCGAAACTCTCGGCCACCAAGGCGATGAGCGGCCATGCGCTGGGCGCCGCCGGTGTCCACGAAGCCATCTATTCGCTGTTGATGATGGAGCATGGTTTCATCGCGCCGAGCATCAACATCGAACAGGATGATGAACTGGCCGCGGGCCTGCCGATCGTCAAGCAGTACGAAGAGGCTGAGCTCAACACCATCATGTCCAACAGCTTCGGCTTCGGTGGCACCAACGCCACCCTGGTACTGAGCAAGTACAAAGGCTGATGATGGCGGGTGATGTCGCGGTCCGCGCATCACGGTAGTCATTCGCTAAAAACAAAAGGCCCCGCCAAGCAATTGGCGGGGCCTTTTTGATGGTTGCGTTGGGTGTTGGTCTGGCGCCGCCGATCAGGCCAGGTAGCGGGCCAGATCGATGCCGTAGGCTTTGGGGTCGACCGCGCACTCGATGGTCTCATTGGCGCTGGCGCGCGCCAGATCCAGAACCTTGACCTCCAGGTGATGTTGACCTGTGGTGCTGTAGATCACTTTGACCTTGGGTTGCAGGGGAGCCTGTTCGTTGCGTTCGACGACGATGGCCAAGCGACCACTCTGCAGCTTGACCAGAGTACCGATCGGATGCACCCCCATGCACTTGATGAATTTACGCACCAACTCTTCATCGAACTGACTACCGGCCCCCTGCAGCAGGATGCGAAACGCCGCTGTGGGTGGCATGCCGGCTCGATAACAACGGTCAGCGGTCAGCGCATCGTAGACGTCGACGATGGTGCTCATCCGGGCGTAGAGATCCAGCTGCTGGCCGGCCAGGCCATAGGGGTAGCCACGGCCGTCGAGGCGTTCGTGATGGCAGGCGGCGACCGTCATCGTGATCGGACTAATCCCCTTGGCGTTTTTCAGGATCGCGATGCTCTGATTCACATGACTCTTCATAATGACGAATTCGTCATCGGTCAATTTACCCGGCTTATGCAAGATGGCGTCGGGGATCATGATCTTGCCGGTGTCATGCAGCAGTCCGCCGATGGTCAGATCGCGCAGTGTTGGTCGCTCGAGATCGAGGAAACGGCCGAAGTTGGCCAGTAACATGCCGACGTTCAGCGAGTGCTCCATCAGATAGCTGTCTTTATCCCGGATGCGGGCCAGACAGAACAGGGCGTCCCGGTGGTCGAAGATGCAGTCCACCAGATCGTCGGCGATGGCTTCGAGCTCGGCGACCTGAACCTCTTCGCCCTTCTTCAACGTCTTGAACAGCTTGCCCTGAATATGTTTGGCCTCTTGGTACAGGCGGCGGATCCGCTGCTCCTGCGGCGGGCGATTGCTGTAGCGTTCGCTGCCGCTCTCGCTGGCGGTTGGCGTGGGCGATTCGGTTTTGACCTCCGTCTGCTTTTTGATCAGCGTCCGGCTCGGGTCGACCCAGACGACCAGCACCCCTTGACTGACCAACTCCTGGATCTGCTGGCGACTGGTGACGTGTCCCATGCGTTTGATCTGATTGGGATTGGTCTGTTGGGCGATGCCAACGACATACATGCCAATCTCCAGGTACTGGATCTTGACCTGCTGAAATTGGGGCTCTGTGGTGGCTTGATTCATGGGCTACAACTTCCTATCGTCCCGGCTGGCTGCCTAGCTTACGGGATTTATCAGCCTTGGCTATCTCTGGGACAGCGCTGTGCCTATAATGTTCGGCTTTGGCGTAGAGAGACAAAATATTATGAGACTAGACCGGTTCCTAACCGAGAGCCTGGGGCTCACTCGCTCCCAATCCAGCAGAATTATCCGCAGTGGCGAGGTCCTGGTCAACGGGGCGAGCATCAAGAGTGCGGCGACCCAGGTTGGCGAGCAGGATGTGGTGACCTGGGACGGCCAGACCCTGCAACTGACCGGTCCCCGCTATTTCATGCTGCACAAGCCTGAAGGCTATGTCTGCTCCAATGACGATCCGGATCATCCGACGGTGTTGATGCTGTTTGATGAGCCGGCGGTCGGCAAACTCCACTGCGCCGGGCGGCTGGATCTGGATACCACCGGGCTGCTGCTGGTCACCGATGATGGCCAGTGGTCGCACCGGATCACCTCGCCGCGTCATGAGTGTGCCAAAACCTACCGGGCCTGGCTGGCGGATCCGGTGGAGCCGGCGGTAGTGGAACAGTTCGCCGCCGGTGTGCAACTGCGTGGCGAACGGCAGCTGACGCGCCCGGCCGAGTTGCAACTGGTGACGCCGACCGAGGCGCTGCTGACCATCCACGAGGGCAAATACCATCAGGTGAAGCGGATGTTTGCCGCGGTAGGAAACAAGGTGATCCGCCTGCATCGGGAGAAGGTGGGCGTGTTGAGTCTTGGCAGTGAGTTGGCCCCCGGTGAGTATCGCCCGTTGACCGCCGACGAGATTGCGGCCTTCTAAATAAAAGGAACCAGGCAAAAGGAACCAAGCCTGTCAATCCGTGAACGAAAGCGGCCCCTATGGGCCGCTTTCATGTCTGGGCGGTCAGGGTTTGTTGGCCAGTACCAGGGCGGTACCGCACACCACCAGAGCGGCGGCCAGCCAGGCGCTGAGTGCCGGTCGTTGCCGGGTGTAGAGCCACAGCAGGGGCAACAACATGACCGGAGTGGTGGAGGACAAGATGGCGACCATGCCGACATCGCCACGGCTGAGCGCCATCAGGATCAGCGTCATGCCGAGCGTCATCGCCAAAAAGCCATTACCAATAATCATCCCGAGGATGGGCCAGGTGATCGGATGACGTGGGCGCGCCTGTGGCATGCCGCTCACCCGTAACAGGCCATGGGCCAGCAGGGCGGCCGCCATGCGCACACAAGAGGCGGCCACCGGATCGACACCCTGGCTCATCACCGGTTTGGCGAGCAGAGTGCCGACCGACTGGCATAGCCCCGCCAGTAGGCCGAGGGCGACGGCGATCGCCAAGGGGCCGGAGACGCGTTCGAGCTGATGCGTACCGGTGCGTCGGCCATAGACGATGGCGATGACGACGCCGGACAGTACCAGGGCGCCGCCCCACAGACGAGCACCGGAGAGTACCTCGGCAAACAGCCAGGCTCCGAGCAGCGCCGAAAATAGCGCATGGCTGGCAAACAGCAGCCCGGCCCGCCGTGGTCCTAGCCGATTCAAGGAGGCGTACAGGGCCGTGTCACCGATGAAGATGCCAATCAGACCGGAGAGAGCAACCTGCATGGCCTGACCCAAGGTCAGCGAGGCAAAACCACCGCTGTAGAGGGCCGCCGAGCCGAGCATCAGGGTCACACAGGCCATGCGCCAGCGGCTGAAGGCGAAGGCGCCGAGATGACTGGCCGGTTGCACCGAGAGCAGACTGGCGATGGCCCAGAGCAGGGCGGCGGCGAGGGCTAGCCATTCGTAATGCATGAAGGGATCCCTGGAAAATAAGTTGGGCCCCTAAAGAGGGGCCCGAGTGATCTGTACTGTAACCAGCCGCGGCGGATGGCTCAAGCAAAAGGATCGGGGTTGATCTCGTCGATGGGGTCCAGACTCCAGGCGGAGGTGGCCTGACTCTGCTTGAGTTGCCCATCCTCCTGATAGAGCTTGATGCGCAACTTGAGGTTGTTGGCCGAGTCGGCGTTTTTCAGCGCCTCCTCTTCGCTGATCACCCCTTCGACGACCAGTTCGAACAGCGAATTGTCGAAGGTTTTCATCCCCAAGGCGGCGGATTTCTCCATGATCTCCTTGATGGCACCGAATTCGTTCCGCTTGATCAGATCGCGAACCGTGTGAGTGCCGAGCAGGATCTCGATGGCGGCGCGACGTTGGCCATCCTTGGTTTTGACCAGGCGTTGCGAGACGAACGCCTTGAGGTTGTTGCCCAGATCGTTGAGCAGTTGTGGCCGACGCTCCTCCGGGAAGAAGTTGATGATCCGGTCCAACGCCTGGTTGGCGTTGTTGGCGTGCAGGGTGGAGATGGCCAGGTGACCGGTTTCCGAGAAGGCCAGGGCATGTTCCATGGTTTCGCGATCGCGGATTTCGCCGATCAGGATGACATCGGGTGCCTGGCGCAGGGTGTTCTTCAACGCCGCATGGAAGCTACGGGTGTCGACCCCGACCTCCCGCTGGTTGATGATGCTCTTGCGGTGGGTGTGAATATATTCGATTGGATCTTCAATCGTGATGATGTGACCGCTGGAGTTGCGATTGCGGTGGTCGATCAGGGCCGCCAGCGAGGTAGACTTCCCCGAGCCGGTGCCGCCGACGAACAGCACCAGTCCGCGCTTTTCCATGACCACATCCAGCAGGATGGGGGGCAGAAACAGATCCTTGAATAACGGGATATCCAGCTTGATGTTCCGGGCGACGATGGAGACTTCGTTACGCTGCTTGAAGATGTTGACCCGGAAGCGGCCCACCTTGTGCAGTGACAGCGCCAGGTTCATCTCCAGATCCCGCTCGAAGGCCTGTCGCTGCTCTTCATCCATGATGCTGTTGGCAATCCGAGCGACCTCACCCGGCGCTAAGGGGGTCTCGGTCAGGGTCTTGAGCACCCCCTGAAACTTGGCGCAGGGCGGAGCCCCTGTGGCGAGATAAAGGTCTGAACCATCCTGGGTTGCCAGGATCTCTAACATCTGATCAAGCTCCATGTCTTGCACGCTCCGTTATCGAGTTATCAGCCAGGCCGTCGGCTCTATACGGCGGCTCAGGTCAAAGAGGCAGTCTACTGCAAAATGAGCATCGGCTTATATGGCTCAGTTCGCAAAGAGCTTTTCTCGGAAGACAAAAAACACGGCGCCCAGGATGCAAAGCCCAGCCCACAGATAATCGAGTTTGATCTGCTCCTTCAGGTAAAGCACCGAGAACGGGACGAAGACGGTCAGGGCGATCACCTCTTGCATGATCTTGAGTTGTCCCACGCTCAGGCTGGTGTGGCCGATCCGGTTGGCGGGAACCTGGATCAGATACTCGAATAATGCGATTCCCCAGGAGATCAATGCGGCGATGATCCAGGGCTTGTGCCCCATCTCCTTGAGGTGGGCATACCAGGCGAATGTCATGAAGACATTGCTGCACAACAGCAGCAGCGAACTGATCAAAATCGGGTGCATCTTGTTACTCCACAGGCCAGACCGCCGCTTTATAACGCAATCGCCAAACGGACGCAAAGAGTGTTGCGGCCGGCCTTGCTCGCTCAGCGCTGGGTAGGGCCGTCTGGTGCTTTGCCGGTTGCCTGCTGCTACTATGGCGACCTCTTCGTCAACGGATGGATGATGCGTGGTGGATGCGTTATTACGTCAGCAACGGCGAGTTCAGCGGAACTGGCTGTGGTTGCTGGCCTTGTTACTGGTAGTGATCTTTGCTCTGAATCTGCTTGTGGGCCCCATCTCCTGGCAGCAACTTTGGGCGGAGGAGGGGACGGCGAGGCTGTCGCAACAGGTATTGTGGCAATTGCGTCTGCCACGCGCCTGTCTGGCGCTGTTGATCGGCGCGGGGCTGGCGATGTCCGGCTGTGTGCTGCAGACGCTACTGCACAATCCACTGGCGGAGCCCGGATTGATCGGGGTCTCCAGCGGGGCCTCGCTGGCGGCGGTGCTGGCTCTGTTTTTTAGTCAGCGTCTGGCCTGGGTGCTGCCGCCATGGGGCGTGCCGGTGGCGGCTTTTCTCGGCGCCTTGGCGGTCACCGGAACCCTGTTGTTGCTTGCTAGTCGAGGTCGACTCGACAATGTTCGCCTGTTGTTGCTGGGGGTTGCCATCGGCATCTGCGGCAGTGCCATCACCACCTGGTTGCTCTATTTTTCCAATGATCAGTCGCTGCGGGAAATCATGTTTTGGATGATGGGCTCTCTGGCCTATGGTCAGGCGCAGCCAGCCTGGTGGTGGCTGCCCTATCTGGCGGTGATGGGCTGGTTGTTGCTGCGACGGGATTCGTTGAATCTGCTGCAGTTGGGGGACGAGCAGGCGCAGTTGATGGGGGTGGCGTTGCGCCGCCTACGTTGGCAACTGGTGCTGGCCGTCTGCTTGCTCAGCGGTTTTGCGGTTGCGCTGGCGGGCTCTATCGGCTTCATCGGTCTGTTGATCCCGCATCTGATGCGGTTGCTCGGACGCGGCAGCGCGCGCTTTGTGCTGGTGGCTTCCCTGCTGGCTGGGGCATCGACTCTGCTGCTGGCCGATCTGTTATCCCGCAACCTACTCCCAAGTGGCGAGCTGCCGGTGGGCATCCTGACCGCGAGCCTTGGCGCCCCACTGCTCATCTATCTGTTGGTGCGTCGCCATGCTTGAAATGACTAACCTAAGCGTCAATGGGCGGTTGGCTCCTCTGAACTGGCACTGCGCTGCGCCGGGGCTCATCGCCCTGATCGGTCCCAATGGCAGTGGCAAGTCGACCCTGCTGGCCGCTTTGGCAAACTTGATTCCGGCCCATGGCCAGGTGCGGTTGCAGCAGCACTCGTTGCTCGAGCTGGAGATGCTTGACGCGGCTCGGCTGCGGGCCATGCTGCCGCAACGCTCCCAGACCCAGATCTCCATCGCCTGTCATGAGGTGATCCGCCTGGGAAGCAGCATGCTCGCCGTCGACGAGGCACAGCTGAGCCCCGTGTTGACGCAACTCGTCACTCGTCTGGAGCTGATGCCCTTGCTGGCGCGTGACTTTTGCCATCTCTCTGGCGGCGAGCAGCAGCGCGTGCTCTTGGCCAAAACCTTGCTGCAGGTCTGGCCGAGCCTGAATCCGCGCGGTCGCTTGTTGTTGCTGGATGAGCCGCTTGCCGGGTTGGATTGGCACCATCAACTCCAGCTGTTGCAGACGTTGCGGGAGTTGGTGGCGTTAGGTGTGCTGGTGATCTTCTCGGTCCATGATTTCAACCTGGCCCTGGCCCATGCCGATGGCCTGCTTTGCCTGCAGGAGGGGCTGCTGGTGGCTCAGGGGCCGGTCTCGGTGCTGGATGCCGCCTTGTTGGCGCGAGTGTTTCAGATCCGGACCGAACGCCTCAGCCATGAGGGTCGGTCCTTCTTCATTCCGACCGGTCTTATCCCAAGCGCGTGATGCGCTCGCGCGCAGCGCCAGCCAGCTGTTGGAGCAGGCTCTGGGTCTGTTCCCAACCAATGCAGGCATCGGTGATGCTTTGGCCGAAGACCGAGGCGCGCCCCTGGTTCACATCTTGGCGCCCTGCCACCAGGAAGCTTTCCACCATGACGCCGGCGATGCCGGTTCGCCCGCGGCGCAGCTGATCGCAGACATCGGCGGCCACATCCAGCTGCCGGTTGTAATCCTTCTGGCTGTTGCCGTGACTGAAATCGACGACCAGCTGTTCGGGGAGCCCGGCCTTGGCCAGCTCGGCACAAGCGGCATCGACACTGGCAGTGTCGTAGTTAGGACGCCGGCCACCGCGCAGAATGACGTGGCCATAGGGGTTGCCACTGGTGCGGTAGATGGTCATCTTGCCGTCTTTGTCCGGTGAGTTGAAGATGTGACTGTGGGCGGCGGCCCGTAC
Organism: Aeromonadaceae bacterium; assembly: GCA_041441555.1. Taxonomy (GTDB): domain Bacteria; phylum Pseudomonadota; class Gammaproteobacteria; order Enterobacterales; family Aeromonadaceae; genus Pseudaeromonas. Next base: position 17,177 of record JASDSW010000004.1, on the reverse strand, counting down.
CGCGTCGATGGCGATGCGAATGTTGCCGTCGGTGCCGTTTTTGAAGCCAACCGGACAGGAGAGGGCGGAGGCCATCTCGCGGTGGACCTGGCTTTCGGTGGTCCGGGCACCGATCGCGCCCCAACTGATCAGATCGGCAATATACTGACCGGTCACCATATCCAGGAACTCGGTCGCCGTCGGCAGCCCGAGGACATTGATATCATGCAGCAGTTGCCGGGCCAGTTTCAGACCGGCATTCACGTTGTAACTACCATCCAGATAGGGATCGTTGATCAGTCCCTTCCAGCCGACGATGGTGCGCGGTTTTTCAAAATAGGCGCGCATCACGATGCACAGGCTGTCGGCGTACTGGGCGCGCAGCGGAGCCAACTGCTCGGCGTAGCGAAGAGCGGCTTGGGGATCGTGCAAGGAGCAAGGGCCAATGATCACCAACAGGCGGGGATCGTCACCGCTGAGGATGGCTTCAATTTCCTGACGGGCCTGCAATATGTGTTGCCCCAACTCATGGGTCAACGGGGTGGCCGCCGCCAGTTCGAGTGGCGTGATCAAGGCTTCTAATTTCTGGGTTCTGAGTTCATCGGTATGGAGCGACATGTTAAATTCCTTGTGGGGTCAAAGTCCCATGCGAGCAGTTGGCTACCTTAATGCAATTGCCGCGTGAAGAAAATCGTGTCAGCGATTTAGATTCGATGGCGAGTTTGCTAGCATCGAGCGCCCATCCAACCAATAACGAGGTGTCAGTTGGCTAAACCAGGAAATACCGGACTAACGCGGATCATCAAGGCGACCGGCTATAGCGCAAAAGGGCTCTGTTCGGCCTGGCAACACGAGGCGGCATTCCGGCAGGAGTTGATCCTGATGCTATTTTTGACGCCGATGGCTTTTGTCGTGGGCGATGGGCTGACCCAGCAGCTCTTGCTGCTTTCGGTGGCTTGGCTGGTGGTGATCGTCGAGGTGCTCAATTCGGCTGTGGAAGCGGTGGTCGATCGCATCGGCACCGAACATCATGAACTCTCAGGTCGTGCCAAGGATCTGGGCTCGGCGGCCGTCTTCTTGGCGCTGACGCTGACCGTGGTGGTCTGGAGCCTGACGATTGTTCATAATGTATTGAGATAACTGACGAAATGGTGGTTCTGGAGGTGGCATGATGAATGGGCAAAAAGTGGTTTACCCAACTTATCTGATCACGGCGAGCGGGGAACGAATTCCGCTTGAGGCTAACTCCTTAGTCATCGAACTGGCTCCAGGACGGGAGTTGGAGCTCGATTTGGTGGCTTATCCCAACCATGAAGGACAGTTGACCATTCGCGCCGGCAGTGAACTGGATGCCGGAAATCACGGTGGTCAGCTGTCGCTGCTGGTGGTTCGCCCCGGTGCCAGCAATCTGGTGCACATCGGGGTTGAACGGTTACCGTGGCAGGATAGTGCCCCGGAATCATGATGTTGCGTTTGTGAATAACGCGTAGCGAGAGCTTTATCACTCTTTAACAATCTGCCGCTGGTTTTTCGGATCCGAGGGTTTGACTTATAGGGTGATTCGCTTACAATGCAAACAGCTTGAAAGTGTCATCGCTTATTGCTCGATAACGAAGCCAATCCTTGCGGAACGTCCTCGTTTAGGTTTAGTAAGTCAACACCTCTCAGCTTGTACCGCCTCTTCAACAAGGCACAGTTATATTTGTTACTTAGGAAATTTATTATGTCTGACGTCCGCACTGGCAAGGTAAAATGGTTCAACGAGACTAAAGGTTTCGGCTTCATCGAGCAGGACCAAGGCCCGGATGTGTTCGTACACTTCAGAGCAATCAACGCTCAAGGTTTCAAGACCCTGGCTGAAGGTCAACGCGTGCAGTTCAGCGTGACCCAAGGTCAAAAGGGCCCGCAAGCTGAGAACGTCACCGTTCTGTAAGCGTGCAGGTGCGGATGGCTCGTTCCATCCGCAAACAAGTAAAAGCGCTCCTTCGGGGGCGCTTTTGTTTTTGGGAGATATGAGCGTCGGTAGGGCCGACGAAATACCTTTCGCCATCATTTTGTCCACAAGCTATAATGCCGCCCCCATTTTTGCCTCGGGCGTCGTGGTATGCAGCAGCCGGATCTCTCCATTTTTTCCTATCCCAAGTATCGCAGCGAAAAACCGGCACCATTTCTTCCGATGTCTCGTGCCGAGATGCAACAGTTGGGCTGGGACAGTTGTGACGTCATCATCATCAGCGGCGATGCCTATGTGGATCACCCCAGCTTTGGCATGGCGGTGATTGGCCGATTCCTTGAGGCGCAGGGGCTGCGGGTCGGGATGATCGCCCAGCCGGATTGGAGCAGCAAAGAGCCCTTCATGGTCTTGGGAAAACCGAATCTGTTTTTCGGCGTCTCGGCTGGCAACATGGATTCGATGATCAACAGCTATACGGCGGATAAGAAATTACGTCACGACGATGCCTATACGCCGGGCAACGAGGGGGGGCGCCGCCCAGACCGTGCGGTGCTGGTGTACACCCAACGCTGCAAGGAGGCCTATAAGGACGTGCCGGTGGTCATCGGTGGCATTGAGGCCTCGTTGCGGCGCATCGCTCACTTCGACTACTGGTCGGAAACCATCCGCCGCTCGGTGCTGTTTGATGCCAAAGCTGATCTGCTGGTGTTCGGCAATGCCGAGCGCCCTTTGGCCGAGATCGCCTCCCGGTTTGCCCGCGGGGAGACGGTTGCCCAGATGCAGGATATTCGTGGCACGGCGGTCTTGCGCCGAGAGCCTTTGCCTGGTTGGCAAGGGGTCGACTCCTCGCGTCTGGATCAGCTTGGGCGGATCGATCCGATCCCCAACCCCTACCTGGAGGGGGCGCCCTGCGCACCCGATGCCGAAAGCAGTGCCGAGCCAGAGGCGAAAGCGGTGGTGGTGCAGCCGGCGCGTCCCAAGCCCTGGGAGCAGACCTATGTGCTGCTGCCCTCCTATGAGAAGGTGAAGGCCGACAAGGTGCTGTATGCCCATGCCTCTCGGGTTTTGCATCTGGAAACCAACCCGGGCTGTGCGCGGGCATTGATGCAAAAGCATGGTGATCGTTACGTCTGGGTCAATCCCCCGGCCATTCCCTTGAGTACCGAGGAGATGGACGCCGTGTTTGCCTTGCCTTATCGGCGAGTACCGCATCCGGCCTATGGCAAGGCGAAGATCCCGGCCTACGAGATGATCAAGACCTCGGTGAACATCATGCGCGGCTGTTTTGGCGGCTGCTCCTTCTGCTCGATTACCGAGCATGAGGGACGCATCATCCAGAGCCGCTCGGAGGAGTCAATCCTGCGCGAGATTGAAGAAATCCGCGACAAGGTGCCGGGGTTTACCGGAGTGATCTCCGATCTGGGCGGGCCGACCGCTAACATGTATCAGTTGCGCTGCAAGAGCCCGAAGGCCGAGGCAACCTGTCGACGCGCCTCCTGCGTCTACCCGGTGATCTGCCAGCACATGAATACCGATCATACGCCGACCATCAATCTCTATCGACGTGCTCGCGATCTGCGCGGCATCAAGAAGATCTTGATCGCCTCCGGGGTTCGTTATGATCTGGCGGTCGAGGATCCCCGCTATATCAAGGAGTTGGTCAAATACCATGTGGGTGGCTACCTGAAGATAGCCCCGGAACACACGGAAGAGGGACCTCTTTCCAAGATGATGAAGCCGGGGATGGGCAGTTATTACCGCTTCAAGGAGCTGTTTGAACAGTACTCCCGTGAGGCTGGCAAGCAGCAGTATCTGATCCCTTACTTCATCTCCGCCCACCCGGGTGCCACGGATTTGGACATGGTCAATCTGGCGCTGTGGCTCAAGGCCAATGAGTTCAAACTGGATCAGGTACAGAACTTCTATCCGTCCCCTCTGGCCTCGGCAACCACCATGTACTACTCCGAGCTGGATCCGCTGCACAAGGTGACCTACAAATCGGAGCCCATGTTCGTCGCCAAGGGGGAACGTCGCCGGCGTCTGCACAAGGCGTTGTTGCGTTATCACGACCCCGCCGGTTGGCCGATGATCCGACAGGCGCTGCTTGAGCTCGGCTTAGGGCGGTTGATCGGCTCTGGTGCTCAGCATCTGGTCCCGGCGGAGGAGCGTTCGCGCCCGGGGCGCCCTGGTGCTGCAACGGGAGGGCGTGTTGCATTGCCCCGCCATACCGACATGCATCGCCAGCGGGAGCCGCATGGGCAACGGGGGAGATCAACCCAGAATGTGCCTCAGTCGGGCAAACCGGCGGTTGGCAAGAAACAGCCGAACGGATCGTCCTCGCGAGGCTCGGCCCAAGGGACACAGGGGCGAGCAACCGCGCGTAAACCGCCTCGTTGAGCTGTCCCGCCAGCTGGCGGTTGGCTGTGGTGGCTGGTGCTTGTCAGACGAGCCAATCGTGTCTACTCTGCTGACACCTAAGTCTGGGGCCGTAATGTGATGAAGAGAGTACTTTGGGGATTACTGCTGATGTTTTACGTCAGCGGCGCTGTGCGAGCCGACGATCTGGCCCTGGAGCTGGCCGATCTGATTGGTGGCAAGGCGCAATACCAGCGCCAGAGTCACCAGGTGCTGGGGGAGATGATCCGCAAGCAACCCGCCATGGCGCCCTACCAGGGGGTGATCCAGCAGTGGGCTCAGCAGTATCTGACGTGGGAGCGGATGCGGGCTGAGCTGGCCCAGACTTACCACAGCCATTTCACCCCGCGTGAAATCCAGGACATGGTGCTCTTCTTTCGCACCCCCAGCGGCCAAAAATACGTGCGGTACACCCCGTTGCTGCACGAAGAGATGGTGCGCATTGGGCAACGCCTGGCGCGGGAGCAGCAACCTCGGTTGATCCAGATGCTGCGAGCGGCTGGCGCCAAGGTGCAAGTACAATCCCCACCGCAGCAACCCCCCGAGCATCCCTGACGCCCTCAGCGGCTGGGCTGCAGCTCAGCCACATATCCGCCTGAACGATTAACCCTTGGTAACGTCGCCACAGCACTTCTTGTATTTTCGACCACTGCCACAGGGACAGGGATGGTTGGGTTTAAGCCGGAATGCGGCAGGTGCCGGTAAAAATCGTCCCTGGGTGTAGAGCCACTGACCCTGCTCGCGAACAAACGACGAGAGCTCGTGGTGCAAATGCAACCCCTCGGCATCTTTAAACCAGGCACAAAAATCAACTTCACCATGGAACCCATCCTCGTCGGTGCGGCTGTGCAGCACTGACAGCGTCAACCAACGGCCATTGGCTGCTTCATTTTCCAACTCCTGCTCGGTGCAGTCTGGACGTTGATCCGGGTGCCAAGTTCGTAATACGTACGGCCACTGGTGGGTCACAAATGCGCTGAATCGAGAACGCATCAACTGCTCGGGGGTTTGAGGCGTCTGGCTGCCGCAAAGAAACGGCTGACAGCAATCGCTGAACGGTTTTTCGCTGCCACAAGGACAAGTCGACATGTCGGAAACTCCTGGCATTGATGGAGAGCCGATTATAGGGGGCAGCTCGCAAAACAACAGTCTGTTTTGCCTCAAAACTCGGGAATGCGAGGCGCAGCAGGGCTCGTGGCGGTGCCGCCCTCTATACTTTCCGTCAGCAGGACGATCCTTGCAGGAATGGGGTCAAGTTTGGGCTTAAGGATGGAATGAGATATGAAAATAAAGACAAAAATCGTGAATCTGGCTGCTATCCCATTGATTCTGGTGGTTTGCATCATGAATGCCAGCAGTTACTGGACCGGCCTGAGCTTGTTGGAGCAAGAACAAGCCCAGATGGAGAAGGATCTGTTGCAGGGGAGGCAACAGCTACTGGATCAATATTTGAAGTTGGCGCAAAGTGCGATCGCCAAGACCTATGCGGCAGAAGATACGCCGGCCAATCGCGAGGCGGTGAAATCCATACTGCGTGATTTGCGTTATGCCGAGGATGGTTATTTCTTCGTCTACGACTTCAACGGTGTCAACCAGGTGCTGGGCCCGAAGCCTGAGATGGAGGGGAAGGATCTCTCGGGGCTTAAAGATGCCGATGGCAAGCCCTTCATCAAGAACATTATCGAAGCGGCCCGCTCGGGAGATGGTTTCACCCAATATCTCTGGGACAAGCCTTCCGTCAAGAAGGCGGTGGAGAAGCTCAGTCTGAGCCGGACGCTGGACAAGTATCAATGGGTCTTGGGTACCGGATTTTACATCGATGATATTGAAACCGAGTTGGCGGCCCAGCGCAGTGCAGCCGAGAGCGGGCTGCATGCCGAGCTGCAGCAAAATCTAATCATCTCCTGCATCATGTTGCTGGTGACCATCGCACTGACGGCCTGGATCGGCAATCGTATCTCGCACCCTCTGGAAGAGGTGGTGGATGCCTTGAACGACATCGCCAGCGGTGAGGGCGATCTGACGCGCCGCCTGAAGAGCAATGGCGATGATGAGGTCGGCCGTTTGAGCCGGGCCTTCAACCAGTTTGTCGGACAAATTCAGGATGTGGTGTCGCAAGTCGGCGGTACCAGCCAGCATGTGTTTGAGCTGGCCGACCGCCTGAAGACGGCATCGGGCCAGTTCATCGATCAGATGCAGGGTCACCGTCGGGAGACCGAACAGGTGGTCACAGCGGTCACCGAGATGAGCTCAACGGCGCAAGAGGTGGCATCCAGTGCCGCCAACGCCGCTACCGCCACCTCAGCCGCCAGTCACGAGGCAGCCGACGCACAAGGTGTGGTGGCTACGGCGACCCGCAGCATCAATGATCTGGTTGGAGAAGTGGATCAGGCCTCCCAGGTCATCGGTCAACTGGAGCAGGAAACCAGCAAGATTGGCTCCGTGGTGGAGGTGATCCGCGGCATTGCCGAGCAGACCAATCTGCTGGCACTCAATGCGGCCATCGAAGCCGCCCGGGCCGGGGAACAGGGACGTGGATTTGCCGTGGTGGCCGATGAAGTCCGCTCACTGGCCGGTCGCACCCAGCAGAGCACCTTGGAAATCAACAGCATGCTGCAACGGCTGCAGGCCGGGGTTGCCCAGGCGGTGCAAGTCATGGATACCAGCCAGGAGCGCAGTCAGCAGACGGTACAGGAGACTAGCAAGATCGCCCACTCGCTCGATGGAGTGGCTACCGCGGTTGATACCATCAACGAGATGAACCTGCAGATCGCGACGGCGGCTGAGGAGCAGAATGCGGTCTCCGAGGAGATCAACCGCAATCTGGTAGCCATCCAACACATTGTCGAGCAGTTGGCACTGGCCGCCGAAGACTCCGAGCGCTCCACGCGCGATCTGGCGGATACCGGTCATCAGCTCAACGATCTGGTTTCCCGCTTCCGTTACTAAGTCAGCGCAAGTTGAAACAACAAAGGGGCCTAGGCCCCTTTGTTGTTTTGTCGATGAGATCGACCATCGGAGCGAGTCGAGGCACGGGTTACTTGCTGACGGCTTTGGGGGCTGCGGCTGGGGTAGGTTTGAGCAGTCCAACCTCTTCAAAATAGCGTCTGGCCCCCGGGTGCAGCGGCGCGGTCAGCCCCTGCGTGACCATCTGCTGCTTTTGCAGTTGGGCGAAGGCTGGATGCAGCCGCTTGAATTGGCCGAAATTTTCAAAGACCGATTTGACGACCCGGTAGGCAATCTCATCGGGTAACTGGCTGGTGGTGACTAGGGTGGCGGAGACGCCGAAGGAGGGGACATCCTGTTCGGCCCCTCGATAGAGGCGGCCGGGAATGACAGCGGGGCTGTACTCTGGATGGTGGGCCAACAGTTGGTCAATCGATGAGCCCGAGACGTCCACCAGATTGATATCACAACTGCTGCTCGCCTCTTTGACGGTGCCACTGGGATGACCCACCACGTAGACAAACGCGTCGATCTGGTTATCACACAGGGCCTGAGCGCGCTCTGCGCCCTTCAGCTCGGAGACGGCGGTAAACGACGCGGCGGTCCAGCCCATCGCTTGCAGCACTATGTCCATGGTGCTGCGATCCCCGGAACCTGGGTTACCGATATCGACCCGCTTGCCCTGCAGATCCTCGAGCTGCTGGATATTGCTCTCTTGGCGCGCCACGATAGTGAGTGGCTCCGTGTAGAGGCCAAACAGGCTACGCAGCTCGGGGTTGGGCCCCACAGCCGCAAATGCACCCAGCCCACGAAACGCGGCAGCCTGACTATCGGACTGTACGACCGCCAGTGTTATTTTCTGATCTCGGAGTGCCTGCAGATTGGCAATCGAGCCATCGGTGGCCTGCACCGAGCAGCGCAGCCTCGGTTTATCGGCACTCTTGTTGATCAACCGGCAGACTGCGCCTCCTGCCGGGTAGTAAACCCCTGTCACGCTGCCGGTGCCGATGGTCAACGTCGTGGCGGCCAATGCCCCCGAAGAGGCCATGAGGGTACACAAGGCCACCACGGGCAACGCACGAGAAAGAGGATTACGCATGATCATGATTGGTCCTTAATCGGAGGCTCTGTCATCGACACCTGGCCGTTTACCACCACGCCAGGCGAGATCCCGAGTGGTTTGGCGTGAGGAGTCAATCGTCAGCTCTCAACAAAGGCTGAGTCTTCTGACCCAACCTTTTTCATAATTATTCCACGGCATGAGCCAGAATGACACGGCGCATTCTGGATAAGGCCTCATCCAACAACTGTCTGGAACAACCAAAGTTTAGTCGAACGAAATGCCGGTCACCGAATTGGGCTCCCGGCGACAGTCCGACGCCACCGGCTTCAAACTCGGCGATAGGATTGTCCATCTTCAGCGCCGAAATGTCGATCCAGGCTAGGTAGGTGGCCTCGATTTTGGCGATCCGAATACCCGGCAGATCCGCCAGCTGGCTCATCAGGCGATCCCGATTCCCCCGCAGGTAGTCCAACTGCGCCTGCAGCCACTCATCTCCGTCCGCATAGGCGGCTTCGGCGGCGATGAATCCCAGCAGGTTGTTATCGGCCATCAGACCGCGCATCGCCTGCTGTAGTTGGTGGCGCAACCGGGCATCGGGGATGATGGCAAACGAACAGCATAGCCCAGGGATGTTGAACGTCTTGCTGGGTGCCATCAGCACTGCACTGCGACGTGCTGCGGCGGGCGACAGACTGGCAAAAGGGATGTGGCGAGCCTGGGGCTCCAAGATCAGATCGCAGTGGATCTCGTCGGAGCAGACGATGAGATCATGGCGTTCGGCGATGTCGGCAATGCGCTCGAGCTCCGCGCGGCTAAAGACGGTGCCTCCCGGGTTGTGTGGGTTGCAGAGCAACAGCAGATCGGCATCCGCGGCCAACTGCTCCAGCACGTCAAAATCGGGTAGCCAGCGATCATCCACCAGGCGCATGGGCAGATGGCTGACCGGGCGGTCATTGTGTTCGGCGGCATGTAAGAAGGGGTAGTACACCGGCGTCGGAGTGATCACCCGTTGTTCGGGACGGCACCAGGCCCGGCAGGCAAAGTTCAGCCCTGGCACAACGCCGGGCATGAAGAGCAGCCAGTCGGTTTCGATGGTCCAGCCGTAGAGCCTCTGCATGCGTTGCACGATGAGCTGAATCAGACGCGGGGAGGGGCGGCTGTAACCAAACACGCCGTGGTCGATGCGCCGGTGCAGCGCGTCCGTGATGGCCGGCGCCGCTTTGAAGTCGGTATCGGCCACCCACAGCGGCAAAATATCCTGTTGGCCATACTTGTCCCATTTCAGACTCTGCGTGCCTCGGCGATCAATAACGCCATCAAAATCAAACATGTCGCTCTCTCGTTGGACAAAAGAAACACTCTAAGAAGATTTATCGGCGACGGCAACCCACGAAAGGTGCTAAATAGGCACAATGTTTGGAACAGCATCAGTCGGGAAGGGAAAACGAGAATGTCGGTTCATTTTGACCAGCGGTGGGGGTTGGATAGAGCCCGGTTGTCGTTCATGGCCGTCACCCTGCTCTCGGGTATCGGGACCGCCCTGTTTGTGCCGACGCTGAGTCTGTTTTTGACTCAAGCCGTCGGAGCGACGCCGCTGGCGGTCGGTTGTTTTTACACCGCTAATGCGTTAGCGGGGATCCTGGTCAGTCAACGATTGGCCCGGTACTCGGATCGGCGGGGGAGTCGCCGCCAACTGATTTTCTTCTGCTTGTTGACCGGCGTACTGGCCAGCTTGCTGTTCGCGCTGGTGCGGCATTACGCCATCTTGGTTTCGGTCGGCATCCTGCTGTTGAGTCTGGGAGCCTCCGCATCCCCGCAACTCTTTGCGCTGGCCCGTGAGTATTGTGACCGCCAGGGCAAGCCAGGCGTGATGTTTACCACGGCGATGCGGGCGCAGTACTCCCTGGCCTGGGTGGCCGGTCCGCCGCTGGCCTTTGCGGTCTCCTTGCACTACGGCTTCGGCGCCCTGTTTGCCTTGGGGGCCGTCACCTATCTAGCCAGTGCCATCCTGGTGCGTCGTTATCTGCCGGAGTTGGGGCGCGTCACCGGGGCCGGGCTCGGCGATGGGCGCGGATTGCGGCAGGATGTGGATGTGCGCTGGTTATTTGTGGCCAGCACCCTGATGTGGACTTGCAACAGCATGTATCTCATCAACATGCCACTCTACCTGTCACACGAGTTGCATCTGCCGCAGGGGCTGGCTGGCTGGATGATGGGGACGGCGGCGGCGCTGGAGATACCGCTCATGCTGGGGGCGGGACATCTGAGCCGACGCTGGGGGAAAAAACCGATGTTGATCCTGGCCGCGGTTGCCGGGGTACTGTTCTACCTCGGCATGTCGAGCCAGGTACGCCCTGAATGGTTGCTGGCGCTGCAGTTGGCCAATGCCCTGTTTATCGGCATCCTGGCTGGCTTGGGGATGGTCTATTTTCAGGATCTGATGCCGGGCCGACCGGGCCAGGCGACCACGCTATTTACCAACAGCATTCGTTCCGGCTCGATCCTGGCGGGTTTGCTGGCGGGGGGGATTGCCCAGTACTGGAGCTACTTTGGCGTCTTTGTGGTGGCGATTGGCCTGACGCTGATTGCCTGTGGTCTGTTAGGGCGTGTGCGGGCCGTGTGACGGCTCGACCTCGGGGAGCGTCAGCCCGATTGGCTTGTCGCCAACGGGCGATTGCAGCTTGTGGCTGGCTCGCAGACACTCCAGCAGCAGGGTGGCACTCGGCCCCAACCGTTCGGGGTTGGGGATCACCAGATGGGTGAAAAATTTGCGGGCACTGCTCTCTTGCAGTTGCAAACGATGCAGTCGCTTTTGCTGCAACAGAGGGTCGACCAGATGCAGGGGCAACCAAGCGAAGCCAAGACCGGAGAGCAAGATGCCGATGGCCTCATGAAAGTTGTTCACCGTCCAGCGCTGTTCAGCCTTAAGCCAACCGGTCAGCTCTTTGGGCTCCCGACCGGTATCTTTGATGACGATCTGCAACTCCTGACTCAGATCGGTCTGCGCCAGACCGTTTGCCACCGTCGCCAGCGGATGCAAGGGGTGACAGACCGGCAACAGGGTGATCTCAGCCAGCGGCTCGCCCAGATAACCCTTGGGAACATGCCCGGTGATCACCAGATCGGCCTGTTGATCGAGGATGGCATCTTGGCTACCGGTCAGTACGGTATCGATCAGCTGCAGTTGGGTGCCACGGGATTTGGGATAGTAGAGCTGCAAGGCGCGGTTGATCAGGGGGCGCGGGTGGACCAGCTCAATCGCCAGCCGCACTTCGGCCTCCCAGCCTTGGTGAATGTTGACGGCCAGCAGCTCCAGCTCTTCCATCTGCTGGGTCAACTGCTTGGCTCGGCGCAGGAACACTTCACCCTCATCGGTCAAAAATGCCTTGCGGCCACGCACCTCCAGCAAGGCAACCCCCAGGGTTTGCTGTAACTTGGCGACGGCGTGGTTCAGTGACGATTGGCTCTTGTTAAGGCGTTCGGCGGCCTGCGCATAGCCACCAAACTCCACCACGGCCTGGAAAATTCGCCACTGCTCAAGGGTGCTTTTAGGTCGAAACATGCGTTTATAAAATCCCTCGTAAAATGGAACCAACCGATTCCTTCTCTAGTCTAGCCGACAATGGGCGCCGATTGTGTGCTGGTTAGCGCTTTGCGACCGCCTGAGCATCCAGACTTTGGCCATGAATGGCATCGCCAGCGGGCCCCATCAGGTCGAGATAGAGGGGCATCAATTCGGCCGGGGTGGGCCTTTGTGTTGGAGCCTCATCGGGACAGGCCTGGGCGCGCATGCGTGTACGGGTGGCTCCCGGATTGATGGCATTGACCCGAATGGATGTATCGGCCAGCTCGGCTGCCAGGACCTGCATCAGCCCTTCGGTCGCAAACTTGGAGACTGCATAGGCGCCCCAGTGCGCTCTTCCCCGACGACCGACGCCGGAGGAGGTGAACAGGATGCGAGCGGACGAGCTCAAGCGCAGTGACGGTAATAACGCCTGAATGAGCAGCAGCGCCGAGGTGACGTTGATCTGGAGCACCTGTTGCCACTCCTGTGGATCAAGCTCGGCGATGGGTCCCAAAGAGCCGAGTATGCCAGCATTGAGCAACAGGCCATCGAGTGGTGCGAGCAACAGGGACGGCGTTTGCGCAAGTTGCTGGTAGGCGGCTGGGTCGCTACTGGCCAGATCAAAGACGAGGACATTCGGTGTCATGCCGGTCTCTTGCTGAATTTGCTGGGCGAGCGTCTCAAGCTTGTTGCGGGTGCGGCCGAGCAAAAACAGGTGAGCGCCATGCCGAGCATAGGTCAGCGCCGCCTCCTTCCCGATGCCATCGCCTGCACCGGTCACCAGGATCCGCCTGCCGAGGAGGAGTTGAGGATCCGCCTGATCGTTCAATAGGTTAACCATGATTTTCTCCTCGTTGCCTGGGCCAGTGTAAACACTTTCTCGGCTCACACGCCAGCCTTGGCCGCATTGGGGCCTGGCGCAAGAGGAACAAACGGTCGGTGGTGGTGACCGAGATGGTAGGGTATCGCCCTTGGCTTGGGTGGTCCGGAGCCGTTGCCGAATTTTCCACTCGGCACTGAGTCGCTCCGGTAGCTAAATGGCGACGTGAATTTTGCCAACTGGCGAAAAGTTCGTAGAATGGGCCGGTTTCCTGTTTATTGGAGTCAGTTTTGGACTATTTGTACGATCTTTTGCTGTTTGTGGCCAAGAGCCTGGTGCTGGTGCTGGCCATCGGCGGCACTCTGGCATTCGTGATAGTGACCGCCGCCCGGCAAAAAAGCCGCAAGGGGCAACTGGAGCTGCACGATCTGTCGGCAGAATTTGAACAAACCAGCGAGCAACTGCATAGCACCCTGCTCGATGAGGAGAAGGCCAAGGCTTGGCACAAGCAGCGCAAGAAAGAGCGCAAGGCGATGAAAAAGCAGGAGGCTGCGGTGGATGCCAAGCCGCGGCTGTTTGTCATCGACTTCAAAGGCGGCATGGAGGCCAAAGAGGTGGCCAGTCTGCGTGAAGAGGTGACGGCAGTGCTGACCCTAGCCACCGAGCAGGATGAAGTTCTGGTGCGGGTCGAATCGGGAGGCGGGGTCGTGCATGGCTATGGTCTCTGCGCCTCGCAACTGCAGCGCCTGCGGGATCGCGGCTTGCACCTGACCGTGGCCATCGACAAGGTGGCCGCCAGCGGCGGCTATATGATGGCTTGCGTGGCGCAGCACATCATCGCGGCCCCCTTTGCCATCGTCGGCTCCATCGGCGTGGTGGCTCAACTGCCCAATTTCCACCGTCTGTTGCAAAAGCACGACATCGATTACGAGCAGCATACTGCCGGTCAGTACAAGCGGACCCTGACCCTGTTTGGTGAAAACGACGAGGCGGGCCGCCAGAAGTTCCGCGAGGAGCTGGAGTCGGTGCATCAGCAGTTCAGAAATTTCGTGGCGCGTCATCGTCCGCGCATCGAGCTGGACAAGGTGGCGACCGGTGAACACTGGCTGGCCAGCGAGGCGTTGAAGCTGGAGCTGATCGATGAGCTGCGCACCAGCGACGATTATCTGCTGGACAACTATACCCGCAAGCAGGTGGTCAAGGTGCAATACAAGTTGCCCAAGGGGTTGACCGGGCGCCTGGGGCAACAGGCTGCCCAACTGCTCGACCAGGTCGTGGTGAATTTGTTGCAACGGCTGAGCTCGCCGTTTTACCGCTAATCGGGGTGGCGAGAGCGGCTAACTCAGCAGAAGCAGGGCTTCCGTCGATGAACAAGACCGCGGCCGCCGAGGCGTCAGTTCTGCGGACTTGGTGCAGAAAATGAGCATCAACGGCGGGCTTCAGATAAAAAAGGTTGCTTCTGAACGATTCGCCTTCCATTTTAATAAATAACCGATGCCGCCATTTAGTGCGGCATCTTACTGTTTTCCAGCCAGCGTCATTAAAGGACAGAGTAAGCGTCTATGGGCAAATCACTGGTGATTGTTGAGTCTCCTGCCAAGGCCAAGACCATCAACAAATATCTGGGCAAGGACTTCATCGTGAAGTCGAGTATCGGTCATGTGCGTGATCTGCCAACCAGCGGCTCGGCGAGTACCACGGAAAAGGAAGAGAAGAAGCCTGCCGTGCGCAAGACCAGCAAGGGACTGAGCGACGCCGAAAAGGCACAACGAGATTACCAATCCCTGGTCTCCCGCATGGGGATCGATCCGGAGCATGGCTGGGCGGCCCGCTACCAGGTGTTGCCGGGCAAAGAGAAGGTGGTCAACGAGCTCAAGACTCTGGCAGAAAAAGCAGACACCATCTACCTGGCAACCGACTTGGACCGCGAAGGGGAGGCCATCGCCTGGCACCTGCGGGAACTTATCGGTGGCGATGAGACTCGCTTCAAGCGGGTGGTGTTTAACGAAATTACCAAGAGTGCGATCCAGGAGGCTTTCTCCCAACCGGGAACCCTCAACCAGGATCGTGTCAATGCCCAGCAGGCCCGCCGTTTCCTCGACCGCGTGGTCGGTTACATGGTCTCCCCGCTGTTGTGGAAGAAACTGGCTCGCGGTCTCTCCGCCGGGCGAGTGCAGTCGGTTGCCGTGCGGCTCATCGTCGAAAAAGAGCGTGAAATCAAGGCGTTTGTGCCGGAAGAGTACTGGGATGTCCATGCCGACTTGCTGACCCAAGCCAAGCAAGCGCTGCGCATGGAGGTGGTTACCTGCGATGGCGCCAGCTACTCCCCCGTGGTCGAAGCCGATGCCAAGCGGGCCTGCGAGGCGTTGCAATCCGCCGTGTTTCGGGTCATCAGCCGGGAAGATAAACCGACCAGCAGCAAGCCGTCGGCACCTTTTATTACCTCGACGCTGCAACAGGCGGCCAGCACCCGTTTGGGATATGGCGTCAAGAAAACCATGATGATGGCCCAGCGGCTGTATGAGGCCGGTCACATCACCTATATGCGTACCGACTCGACCAACCTGAGTCAGGAAGCGGTCGAAGCGGTGCGCGAGTTTATCGGCAACGAGTTCGGGGCCGACTACTTGCCGGATGCTCCTCTGGTGTACGGCTCTAAAGCCAACGCCCAGGAGGCACACGAGGCGATCCGTCCCTCGAATGTGCAGATCAAGGCGAGCAAGCTCGACGACATGGAGCAGGATGCGGTGCGGCTGTACGATCTGATCTGGCGGCAATTTGTCGCCTGCCAGATGACGCCGGCACAGTATGACTCCAGTACCTTGACCGTTGCGGCGGCCAACTACGAACTGCGCGCCAAAGGACGCATCCTGCGCTTTGCCGGTTGGACCAAGGCGTTGCCGCCGATGGGCCGCAAGGGTGATGACATCGAATTGCCAGCGGTGAAAAGCGGTGATCAATTGGCTCTGGTGGCTCTGGATCCGAAGCAGCACTTCACCAAGCCTCCGGCTCGCTTCACCGAAGCGGCTCTGGTCAAGGAGTTGGAAAAACGCGGCATCGGCCGCCCTTCGACCTATGCGTCGATTATCTCCACCATTCAGGATCGTGGCTATGTAAAGGTTGAAAACCGCCGCTTCTATGCCGAGAAGATGGGGGAAATTGTCACCGAGCGCCTGGTGGAGAGCTTCCGCGAGCTGATGAGCTACGATTTTACCGCCCAGATGGAAAACTCCCTCGACGTCATCGCCGAAGGGGAGCTGGATTGGAAGGTGCAGTTGGACAACTTCTACCGGGACTTCAAGGCGACGCTGGAGAAGGCCGAGTCGGATGCCAGCAGTGGTGGCATGCGCAGCAACCAGATGATCCTCACCGATATCGATTGTCCGGATTGTGGTCGCAAGATGGGTATCCGGACGGCAACCACCGGGGTGTTCCTCGGCTGCTCGGGCTACGCACTGCCGCCGAAGGAGCGCTGCAAGAAGACCATCAACCTGGTGCCGGGAGATGAATTTATTGCCGCTGATTCCGATGAGGGCGAGGTCAATGCGCTGCGAGCCATGCGTCGTTGTCCGGTTTGCGGGACTGCGATGGACTCCTATCTCATCGATGAGACCCGTAAGTTGCACGTCTGCGGCAACAACCCGGATTGCGATGGCTACGTCATCGAACAGGGGCAATTCCGCCTCAAAGGCTATGAAGGGCCAGTCATCGATTGCGAACGCTGTGGCTCACAGATGCAGCTTAAGACCGGGCGCTTCGGCAAGTTCATGGCCTGCAGCAACGAGAGTTGCAAAAACACGCGCAAGATCCTCAAAAACGGTGATATAGCGCCGCCCAAGGAGGATCCGGTGCCGTTGCCAGAACTCAAATGCACCCAGTCGGATGCCCATTTTGTGCTGCGCGATGGCGCCGCCGGCCTGTTCCTGGCGGCCAGTAACTTCCCGAAATCCCGGGAGACCCGTGCTCCCTTGGTCAGCGAACTGGTGCGCTTCAAAGAACGTTTGGCACCGAAACACCGCTATCTGGCGGAAGCACCGACTCATGATCCAGATGGCAACCCAGCCATCGTCCGCTTCAGTCGCAAGACCAAGGAGCAGTACGTCATGAGCGAAAGCAATGGCAAGGCGACCGGATGGAGTGCATTCTACTCGGGCGGGCGCTGGGTGGTGACCGAAGCCAAGAGTGCGAAAAAGAGCTAAACCGCGAAGCGTTTTGCTCGTTGCGGAACCATAAAAAAAGCCAGTCTGATATCTGACTGGCTTTTTTGTTGCGTCTTAGATGCCAACGAGGGATTAAATATCCAATTCATGGATCATTCAATTAATTGCTATTGAGCAACTCTGAAATCCTGCTCAGGTCATAATGAGTGGAGCTCACAGACCTGTCTCTTGATCAGATCTTGATCCCCTGCGCCATCAGATCCTTGGCGGCAAGA
>JASDSW010000003.1:0-6695 GCA_041441555.1 Aeromonadaceae bacterium | reverse complement strand
CATCCGAAAAACAGGAAAAAATAATGCCAGTCAGGCTTAACTGACTGGCATTACGCCATGGTGCGTGGCTTTTTTCTGGACCTCGGCCACGAGCTGCTAGCGATGCTCCCGTCGTTCCCGCAGGGGTGGATGCTGGGTCAACCACTGCTCGATATCCAGGACGATGAGTGGATAACCGGCAAAGCAACCGTTATCCATCCACAACAGATTGCCTCGGGCCCACGGTGCCTCGCCGCTAAGCGGCGTGTGCCCCAGGCAGACCAGATCGATCCCCTTGGTGCGATCCCCTGTGTTGGCCGTGGACGCCGCTGAGTGGCGCAACTGGGTAAAGCGCTCTCGGCGCCAGAGCAATTGTTCTAACACCTCGGCGGCCGGGCTCGGCGCTCTCAGGCTGGTGACCAGCTGTTGCCAATGGGCAAACAGTGGATCGGCATGGACGATACCCACCCGGAAGTGTTGACGCGTGGTGATTTCCAATGCATAGGGCAGGTGGCGGATGCGCTCCTGACACAGGGCGCGCACCTCGGCTTGTTCAATCTCGCTGAGTTGATCGAACCAGCTGCCGCCATTACAGAACCACAGCTGACGCGCTTGGCGACTGTTGCCCAGTAGGGCCATCAACATCAGTTGCTCATGATTACCGCGGATGGTGTGAAACCAGGGCTGGTGCAGCAGACGCAGGCTGGCCAGATTGTCCTGCCCGCGATCGGTGAGATCGCCCAGCCCGATCAGACAATCGCCCTGCTCCGGGCTGAAGTGAAGCTGGCTCAGTCGGGCCAGCAGTTGCTGATAACAACCGTGCAGATCTCCCATGATCAGGGTTCGGCCGGAGACGTGCAGATAACTGAGCACTGGCAACTCCCGTGTCCGGATAGGCTCTTCCTTAAGTGTAACGGGCAACGGCGATTGTGGTGCGGATTGTGGCACTGCTTCTGCCAATGAGCGGAGCGATCTAGCTTTGCGCATGAAAAGGGCCACCTAGGTGGCCCTCATGGGTTCGTTTGAATGGTTACGCTGGAGCGAGTGGCCCGCTGTTAGCTCTCGGTCTGCACCTTGCGCTTGCGCAGGGGGGCAAAGCCATCCCGATCCAAGTCACTGAGCGGCTGCTGTTTGTGCGGCCGATCCTTGTCGTTGGCCGGTCTGGCCTTGCGCAGTGGGGCCTTGTTCTTGCCGGCTCCCTTGGCACTCTTCGGGTCTTGAGCAGCCAGCAGCGGGTGTGCCGCCTTGGCGTGACGGCGAGGCTTGCCGAGAACTCCCTTGAATTTTCCCACCAGACCGTCGATTTCACTAAAGGGCACCGCCAGCTGCAGCAGGGATTTGACTGCCTGGTAGCTGGCCCAATCCTTGGCACTAACTAAGGAGATGGCTTGCCCCTTGCTTCCGGCGCGGCCGGTCCGACCGATCCGGTGGATGAACTCTTCGGCCGCCTTGGGCATATCGAAGTTGATCACCAAGGAGACATTGACCAGATCCAGGCCGCGCGAGGCGATGTCGGTGGTGAACAGCAGCTTATGATGACCGCGGCTGAAACCATCCATGATGGCATTGCGGGCGTTCTGTTTGAGTTCGCCCGACAAGGCGGCAGCGCTGCGCCCCTTGTCGTTAAACAACTGGGCTAGGCGCTCGGTGTCGGCACGGGTGGCGGTGAAGATGATGGCCTGCTGGTAGCTTTCGTGACGCAACAGATGCTCGAGCAGCGCCTGTTTGTGATCCAGATGATCACAGAGGATGAAGCGCTGTTCGATATCTTCATGGGGGGCCAGCTCTTGTCCAACGGTGACGCGGTGCGGATTATCGAGCAGCACGGTTGCCAACTCTTCGAATTCGGTATGGGCCAGGGTCGCCGAGAACATCAGAGTCTGGCGTAAACGGTGGCTGGCGGCCTCATGGATCTGCTTGAGCTCATTGGCAAAGCCCAGATCGAGCATGCGATCGGCTTCATCGAGGATCAACAACTCCAGACCATCGATAAACAGGCTGCGCTCCTGGAGGTGATTGGCAATCCGCCCCGGCGTGCCAACGACGATCTGCGGGATGCGCTGCAGTTGCTTGGCCTGATCATTGAAATTCTCGCCACCGAGGATCAGAGCCCCCTTGAGGTTGGTGCCGCCGAGCAGCAGGCGCAGTTGACCATAGACCTGTTTGGCCAGTTCGCGGGTCGGCGCCAGGATCAGCGCACGCGGCCCTCGTTTGCCGAGCACCTTGCTGGTCAGCAGCCGCTGAACCATGGGAAGCAAGAAGGCGAGCGTCTTGCCGGAACCTGTTTTTGACGAGGCCGCCAGATCGTGGCAGGACAAGATCTGGGGGATGGCGCGCTGCTGAATTTCGGTCGCTTGGGTAAAACCCAGATGATCGATCGCCTGCAGCAGGCGGGGATGTAATGACAACTCGTCAAAACGCAAGATAACACTCCGAAACAGTGAGGACTCAGGCATCGTGTGTGGGTGCCTGATACCAAAAATAGGGTTGGTGATGGGGCGCCATTCTACGTCATGGGGCTTCTGGGTGCGACCTTTCTTGGCAATCCGGCAAAATTCTCGGTGGCCGGCCGCAATCAATGGCGTTGACAGTGATGGCGCAAAACTTCTAGATTGTCCCCTCGATTGACTCTGTCGCCAGGGAGCAGAGCCTCCTGCGGGGTACTTGGCTGGCGGGCTGGAAGCTTATACCGGTTTTTTTCTGTCGTTCTCACCGCGTGGCGTTACGATCTTACGGTTCCTATGTTTTCCATCTCGCGTGCTGATCCGCAAAGGGCTCTACGCGGCACCAAACTTATGGGAACTAGTAACATGCAGCATCAAACCGATGACGTTCGTATCAAAGAGATCAAAGAGTTGTTGCCTCCGGTGGCGGTATTGGAAAAGTACCCGGCGACCGAGGTGGCTACCAGCACGGTGGTCGAGGCCCGCGAAGCCATTCATCATATTCTGCAAGGCGAAGATGACCGTCTGCTGGTCGTGATTGGTCCCTGCTCCATCCATGATCCCAAGGCCGGTATCGAATATGGCAAGCGCCTGCTGGCCCTGCGCCATGAGCTCAAGGATCGTCTGGAAATCGTCATGCGGGTCTATTTTGAGAAGCCAAGAACGACAGTCGGTTGGAAAGGGTTGATCAACGATCCCTTCATGGATGGTAGCTATCGCATCAATGACGGCCTGCGCATTGGCCGCAAGCTGCTGCTCGATCTCAACGAGCTGGGCATGCCGACGGCCAGCGAGTTCCTTGACATGATCACCCCGCAGTATGTGGCGGATCTGATGAGCTGGGGCGCGATTGGTGCTCGCACCACCGAGTCCCAGGTACACCGGGAACTGGCCTCGGGCCTTTCTTGTCCGGTGGGCTTCAAGAATGGCACCGATGGCACCACCAAGGTGGCGGTCGATGCCATCAATGCTGCCAGCGCACCGCACTGCTTCCTCTCGGTCACCAAATTTGGTCATTCGGCCATCGTGCAGACCGGCGGCAATCCGGATTGCCACATCATTCTGCGCGGCGGCAAGAGCCCGAATTACAGCGCCGAGCACGTGGCGGCGGTGGCCAAAGATCTGGCCAAGGCCGGTCTGCCGCAGAAGGTGATGGTGGATTTCAGCCACGCCAATAGCTCCAAGCAGTACCAAAAGCAGATGGAAGTCTGCGCCGACGTCTGCCAGCAGATCGCCACCGGTAGCCAGACCGTGTTCGGGGTGATGGTAGAGAGCCACCTCGTTGAGGGGCGTCAGGATCTGATCGAAGGGCAGGCCGATGCGCTGACCTACGGTCAAAGCATCACCGATGCCTGTATCGGTTGGGGCGATACCGAGCAGTTGCTGCGTCAATTGGCGGCGGCTGTCGCGGCCCGCCGCGGCTGATTGCGCTTCCCTAGAGATAAAGGGCTGCATTTGCAGCCCTTTTGCTTTTGGGGCGGCAAGAAACGGTCATGTTGGTAATTTGTTTTCAGTTATGTCTGTACCGGAAGTGGCCTCGATTGTGGCTCGTTGGCAAATTAGTGCTTGTCATTGCACGCTATTTGGGCGCTAAATGAGGTCAACACTCGCCTGATTGTGCGTTTTATGGGACTGCCGGGGTGGTTGGTTGCCACCATTTGGCGTTGATGAAGCGGTCCCCCTAGGGCGGGTGTTGAGAGCCATCGCTGTGGCTCTTGTTGTAAAATTACCGACAAACGTTTGCTTTAGTTTCCGCCTTCGCTCGCAAGGCCTCAGCCAAAGGAAGATGAGATGACGCGTTATTCACTGGATAAATCCAAGATCAAGGTTCTGTTGCTCGAAGGCGTGGATCCCAGCGCCGTGGAGCTATTTAGCCAGGCGGGCTATAGCCAAGTGGAGTATCTCAAGGGCGCCTTGGATGATGATCAACTGCTGGAAAAGATCCGCGATGTCCATTTTCTGGGGATCCGCTCTCGTACCCATCTGACGGCTGAGGTTCTGGCCGTGGCGGAAAAACTGGTGGCCGTGGGTTGTTTCTGCATCGGTACCAATCAGGTCGATTTGGCGGCCGCCGAGGCGCGTGGCATCCCGGTGTTCAACGCCCCATATTCCAATACGCGCAGTGTGGCGGAGCTGGTGACCGGTGAATATCTGCTGTTGCTGCGCAACATCCCGGCCAAGAACGCCAAGGCCCACCGGGGCGAGTGGGACAAGAGTGCCAATCGCTCGGTGGAAGCGCGGGGCAAGACGCTCGGGATCGTCGGCTATGGACACATCGGAACCCAGGTGGGCATCATCGCCGAGAGTCTGGGGATGCAGGTGCGCTACTACGATATCGAAAACAAGCTGTCGCTGGGTAATGCGCAGCAGGTGGCAAGCCTGGATGAACTATTGGCCATGGCGGACGTGGTCAGCATGCATGTGCCGGAAACTCCCGAGACTCGCAACATGATGGGAGCGGCGCAATTTGCACAGATGAAGGAGGGGGCTATCTTCCTGAATGCCTCTCGCGGCACCGTGGTCGATATCGATGCCCTGGTGGCGGCTCTGGAGAGCGCTCATCTGGCAGGAGCGGCGATCGATGTCTTCCCGGTGGAGCCGGCCACGAACAAAGACCCCTTTGTCTCCCCTTTGCAGCGCTTCGACAACGTGCTGCTGACGCCACACATCGGGGCCTCCACCCTGGAGGCGCAGCAAAACATCGGCGCCGAGGTGGCGAACAAGCTGATCCGTTATTCCGACAACGGCTCGACCCTGACGGCGGTCAACTTCCCCGAGGTCTCCTTACCAGTTCAGGGCAAGGTGAGTCGTTTGCTGCATATCCATCGCAATCAACCCGGAGTGCTCAATCGTATCAACCAGGCCTTCGCCAGCGAAGGGATCAACATCGCGGCGCAATATCTGCAGACCAACGCCAACATCGGTTATGTGGTGGTCGATATCGAGAGTGAACGCAGTGAAGACGCGCTGGCGATGCTCAAGGGCATCGAGGGGACGATCCGGGCGCGCATCCTGCTGTAACCGGTGACGGCATCAGCCACGGATTGCCGATCCGTGGCTGAGCTGGCTCAGCGCTCGATGGCGGGCTCCAGCGGCCCGATGAATTCCAGATGGGTAAGATACAGGCGCAGATCCAACTCCAGTTGGTGATAAGTCGGCACCATGTGCTCACACAGCTGATAAAACGCCTTGTTGTGCTCTTTTTCGCGCAGGTGAGCCAATTCGTGGGCCACGATCATCTGCAAAAACGGCACCGGTGCCTCCTTGAACAGCGCGGCGATCTGAATTTCGGCCTTGGCCTTCAACTTGCCCCCCTGCACGCGTGAAATGGCGGTATGCAACCCCAACGCATGCTGGATCACATTGATCTTGCTGTCGAACACCACCTTGGATATCGGTGCCGAACTCTTCAGATATTGGTTCTTCAAGGCCATGGTGTATTGATAGAGCGCTTTATCGCTCTTGATGGTATGGCTTTGACCCTGATAGCGCTGACGCAGCCAGGGGCCCAGCTGATCGCGGCTGAGCATCTCCTTGACCTGCTGCTGGAGCGACGCCGGATAGCCTGCCAAAAATTTCAATTCACTCATGAGTAGTTGCATCGTCTCTTGCACAGATTGCCGCGCGGATTATACGGTGCAGCCGGTGGCACGCAAGGGATGGTCGCCCCTCAGACGGTGTATCAAAACGTAACGGTACGCAAAGTTGGGGTAACGCGCGGCGGCAGGCGGAGCCATTTTTGCTATGTTGATAGGGAGCCTCGGGGTGAGGCCCGTGGTTGTTTCTGTCCAAAAACTCAGTAGAGTAGGGATCAACTCTCGGCGCGGACGATTCGTCCGCGGTCTGAAAAGCTTTCCAATCGACAGGATGTGCCTCGGTTGCGGCATCCTTGGTTTTTAAATGGGGTCATTATGGAATCTGTGAACAAGTCTACCTTTAGCGATGTGCTGGAATATGTGCGTATGTCTCGTCGGAAGAATAAGCTCAAGCGCGAAATCATCGACAACGAAAAGAAGATCCGTGACAACCAGAAGCGGGTGTTGCTGCTGGAGAACCTCTCCGACTACATCAAGCCGGGCATGAGTGTCGATGAGATCCAGGCGATCATCGCGAACATGAAGAGCGATTATGAAGATCGTGTCGATGAGTATGTGATCATCAACGCCGAGCTCTCCAAGGAGCGTCGCGAGTTGAGTCAGAAGTTGGTGGAGCTGGGTAAAGAAAAACCCCACGCCTAAGCGTTTCTCGACATGAAAAACCCGGAGCTTGCTC
>JASDSW010000002.1:0-38393 GCA_041441555.1 Aeromonadaceae bacterium | reverse complement strand
GATTTTTACACAGCCTGAGGATCGGTCAATGGATCCTTAACTGATCGGCATTACGCACCATGGCGTGGCTCTTCTCGAATATCCAGCTCAGGCATTCCAACCGAATGCCGCACCTCGTATCAGTCGCGCCAGAACGGCTTGTTACTCTCCACAAACCGGTCGGCTTCGGTCAAACCGATGTCCTTGAGCAGATGTGGTGGCAATTCGGCCAGCTCACGACGGCTGCGAGCTCGCTCCAGCCAGGTGCTTACCACTTCTTTGCTCCGCTCGAGCAGGCCCAAACCGGATACGACATGTTCGTCATGGGTGGTCATATGGGTAGCCATGTTGCTTCTCCTCTCCCCTTGTATGCCACAAGTCTAGCCGGGGGGACGACGGCCAACAATTGATCTTTTTTCCTCTTTTGCATTAGAAATAGTAATGAGTGATGTATATCTCATCTTCCATGCTGATAAATGAAAGATCCTGTTTTCATCACAAGTCGATGACAAATCGCTCAGTTACACCCATTGATTTTGTTGCAATTTAGTTAACCATCTTTCTTGAGGATGACCTAGATCACGCTAGAGCCTTTATTCCATTTAGAATCAGTTCAGCTTCGCCGGCCCCTCTTCTAGCCCTCTTCATAACTATTTAAAATAAAAAGGCACCGCCAGCTCGCTTGGCGCTCACTCAAATTTTCTTATGGATGAACATCAATGGACACTACGGTAATGTATCGTGAACCAGAGGCGGCCGTGGCCAGCCGCCATCCACACACGGCAGGCTGGCTGATCCGGCAAAGCACCAAGTTGAGGTTCAATGGCAAGATGGGCTGTCTGTTGATCCTGGTCCTGATTTGCACCCTGCTGGGCAATCTCGATGCAGCTTTCAATACCCGCGATGCCATCAAGAGATCCATTGACTCTGGTCTCATCGACCAGGTGACCGGCGTTCATCAGTTGTTGCAGCAGGAGTTGCAGCAAGCCCCCGAGCAGTTCCTGCAAAAAACGCGCACCCTGCTCAGCGGCTTGCGCTGGGGCGAACAGGGCTCTGGCTACTTTTTCCTGGCCGACCGTCAGGGGCGGCTGTTGATCTATCCACCCAAGGCCACCAAAGAGGGCGGATTCTTAGACCCGGCTCAGGTCAGCGAGACCGGTGAAGAGGTCAGCCAAGCCTTTGCCCGCATCGGCCAGGGGGATGAACCGACGCTCATCCACTACCCCTACACCAAGCCTGGCAGCAGCCAAAAAACTCTCAAGGCGGTTTATGTGGCACCGCTGGGCGATTATCTGTTGATTTCCGGTGTCTACATGGATGCCGCCGATAGAGCCTTCGAGCAATATCTGGTCCGCAGCTCGCTGGTGCTGCTGGGAACTCTGGTGGTCATGGTGTTGCTCATCGGCATCATCAGCCGCGCCATCAACTCCCAGGTGAAACAGTCGCTGACCGAGCTGCGATTGATCGCCAACCGCGACCTGAGCCGTACCATCTATGGGCTCGGACGCGATGAGTTCGCCGATATCAATCGGGAGCTGGAGCATACCCGCCGGAACTTGAGTGAGCTGCTCGCCGGAACTTGAGTGAGCTGCTCGCCGGACAGCGGGATACCTCGGCCACCCTATCGGCCGCCTCCTCCCAGATGAACCATGGCATGCAACAGGTCGGCAGCGCGGTGCAGGATCAGCGCGAGCGCCTCGACTCACTGGCCACCGCCATGGAGGAGATGTTGGCCACCATCCGTGATGTGGCCCTCAACGCCCAGCGCAGTGCCAACGATAACAATGCCGCCGATCAGATGGTGCGCCGCGGCGTCGAGCAGCTGGCCCATTGTATCGGACTGATCCGCAAACTGTTCACCACCCTCAACACCAGCGCCGAGTCAGTCGGCCAGGTCGAGCATGAGGTCAGCGCCATCGGCTCAGTGGTTAGCACCATCAGCGGCATTTCCGAACAGACCAACCTGCTGGCACTCAACGCCGCAATTGAAGCCGCCCGGGCCGGCGAACACGGCCGCGGCTTCGCGGTGGTGGCCGATGAAGTTCGTCAATTGGCGCGCCGGACCCAGCAGGCCACCCATGAGATCGATGAGATGATCTCCAGCCTGCAACAGGGTACCCAGCAGGCGGTGCAGCAGATGCAGCTCAGCGTCAAAGATGCACAGTCAGCCGTGCAGGATGCCGAGTCGGCCAATCAGGAATTTGTCGCCATCTCGGCACAAATTGGTCAGCAGGCACAACTGAGCGACATGATTGCCGCGGCGGCCGAACAGCAGAGCACGGTGGCCAGCCAGGTGACCGACAGCCTGGTGGTGATCCGCGATGCGGTCGAAGAGACCGAGCAGGTGGTGCGTGAACTGGGTCAGGCCAGCGACAGCCTGCAACAGGAGGCGCAAGGGTTGGAGCAGATGGTGAGCAGCTATCGGCTGGCCTAAGCCGCCCCCGAACGTTGCCCACAAAAAAGGCGCCTAATGGCGCCTTTTTTTGATCCAAGGGGCTTACAACACCTGAGCAATCGCCTTGCAGACGGCATCGATATTACCGCTGGTCAGACCCGCCACACTGATGCGACCTGAACCGACGATATAGACTGCAAATTCATTCTTCAGACGAGCCACCTGCTCCTTGTTGAGTCCGGAGAACGAGAACATGCCGTTTTGTTCCGTCATGAAGCTGAAGTCCTGCGCCACCCCCTGCTCCTTGAGTTTAGCCACGAAGGTTTCGCGCATCTGCCAAATCCGATCGCGCATGGCTTGCACCTCGGCCAGCCATTCGCTCTTGAGTGCAGCATCCTTGAGTACGGTCGTCACCACGGCGGCACCATGAGCTGGCGGATTGGAGTAGTTGGCTCGGATGGTTGCCTTCACCTGGCTAAATGCCACGTTGGCCACCTCCGCCGAAGCGGTCACCAGGGTGATGGCCCCCACCCGCTCATTGTACAGACCAAAGTTTTTGGAGAAGGAGCTGGCAACCAGCAGTTCCTGGTTGTAACGCGCGAACAGGCGCAGGCCGGCGGCATCTTCGTCGACCCCCCGGGCAAACCCTTGATAGGCGAAATCGAAGAAGGGCAGCAATTGGCGTTCGGCACAGAACTTGGCGAGGGTCTCCCACTGCTCGAGGGTCGGATCGATGCCAGTCGGGTTATGGCAGCAACCGTGCAGCAGCACCACATCGCCAGCCTTGGCCTGCTCCAGGGATGCCAGCATGCCCTCAAAGTTCAAACCTCGAGTCGCCGGGTTGTAGTAGGTATATTCGGCGGTCTCCATGCCGGCAGCCCCGAACACCTGGAAGTGGTTCACCCAGGTCGGATTGGAGATCCAAACCTTGCGGCTGAGTTGCTGACGGGCCAGGAACTCGGCACCGATGCGCAGCGAGCCGGTACCACCCGGTGCCTGAGCGGTACGCGCCCGCTTGCTGGTGACAATCTCGCTATCCGCGCCAAACAGCAGTTGCTGCACCAACTGGCCATATTCGGCATTCCCTTCAATGGTCAGATAATTCTTGGTCTTTTCACTGTCGAGCAGGATCTTTTCCGCTTTCTTCACACACGAGAGGATCGGCGTATCGCCGGCATCGTTCTTGTAAATCCCGACCCCAAGGTTGATCTTGTGGCTGCGGGTATCGTTACGAAATTCTTCGGTCAGACCCAGAATTGGATCCGCAGGTGCGGCGGTTACCTTTTCAAACATGTTAATCCCTGTCCTTGATTGGTGGTCGATGGCAGCTGACTTGCGCGCGCCGGAAGCCCTGGCGAGACCCGTCGGGGCATGCGCCAGTTATATCACTCTGCCGAATGCTAAAAAATGGTTTTCCAACAGTTTGCCCGACTAGGTGGCAGAAAGCTGATCCCGAACAAACAGCGCCAGCGCCTCCTGCTCCAGCCAGCATTGTGCGGCCAGCAAGGGAGCCAGAGCCAACTGCAGATCGGCCGTCAGCTCGGCCGCAGACCAGTGCGTCGCAGGTGGCAGCGGCTGTCCATAACGGCTTGCCAATTGCGGCAAACACTCAGGGAGCAGCAGGCGCAGCGGTCGCCCCAGCAGGGTGGCGAGTCGTTGCTGTTGGGTCAGGGCCTGGGGATGCAGATCGCCCAGATGCCCCCAAACGAAGTTGGGCGTCAACGCCGACAAGAAGCGAGCCGCCAGCTGCGGATGTTCCGGCGGGCTCAGCAACAAAAGCTGGCCGGGTTGCAACGGCATGGAGACGAAGGCGGCTCGGCTGGCCACCGTAATCACCTGGGAGGCGGGAGACTCGGTCCACAGCACCTTGTGCAGCTGTGCCAGCGCCGCCTCCGGCACCACCAACTCGCCAAGCAGGGTCAGGGCGCTCTTGGCATCCAGCAGGCCGCCTTGCGCAAAGAAGAGAGTGAAAGGAAGCTGGCTGCGGATGCGCAATAGTCCATCCTGGGTGGCGAGGGTTCCCTCTGCCGCCAGAGCCGTCAGCTCGCCCTCCGTCCAGGAATGACGGCGCGAACCATGCAGCAGCGCCGCCAGCACCTGCCGGTGGGCCTGGGCCGGGAGCTCCAGAGCCAGCTGCTGAATATGCTGTTCAACATCGGGAGTTGCCAGCAGTTGTTGCTCGAGCAGCGCATGGCAAAGCTGGCGCCGGCCACTGGGCGTCAGCCCATACTGCCCGGCCGCCACCAGAGGTTGCACCAGCCCCCGCTCCTGCCAAAGGCTTAGTTGCAGCAGGGCCCAACGCTTGCGCGCCTGCACCTGCTCCTGGGCCAGCAGCGCCTCGGCCAATTTGCGTGTGGCCGCGTCGGCCAGTTCCTGATGGAGCACCCTCATATCCTTCTGCGGGCTGGAATCAACTAGCGGCGACGATAGACCCGGGTCGGGTCACCCGCCGGACGGGAACGGAAATATTTCAAGAACCACATATATTGCTCGCGTCTTGAGTCGAGCAGCGCCTCGATTTCCGCATTCATCTGCCGGGTATCGGCGGTGAGATCCGCCGTGGGATACGGCGTAAGCGGCGGGCGGTAGATCAACTCATAACAGGCAGCATCAGGATCGTAGGCGCTAAACATCGGCACGACGATGGCGTCCGCCAGCTTGACCAACTTGGGCAGCGCCGGCAGGGTCGCCTTCAACTGGCCAAAAAATGGCACAAACAGGCTCTGCTCGGCCCCGTGATCCTGATCGGGCAGATAAAAGAAGTGGAATCCGGCGCGCATCGATTTGATGGCCGGCTTGATGCCGACACCGCGCTCATAGACCTTACCGCCGAAGCTGGCCCGCTGGCGGTTGATGAACCAGTCATAGACCTGATTTTTGGCGCTGTGCATCATGGTGCACATGGGGAGTCCCAACGCGGTCATGTACAGACCCGCCAGATCGATGGCCCAAGAGTGCGGGATCATGAAGATGATGGGCTTGCCGGTGGCCAGCGCCTGCTCGACATGCTCCCACCCTTGCAACTTGAAACGCCGCATGAAGCGGGACTTGGGTAGACTGGTGGCCTCAGCAAACGCAAAAAACGTTTGTAATCCAATTTCAATGCACTGTTTGAGTAGCGACTCCTGTGCGGCTTCATCCAATTCAGGAAAGCAGATCTCAAAATTGGTTCGAGCGACATCACATTGCCGCTTAGAGAAACGGATCAGCAAAGAAGAAAAACTGCGCGCCAATCGATCTCGCAACCGCACCGGGAACCAAGCCAACCCCAGCAATAACGCCAGACTCAGCCAGGTCAACCAGTGCCGGGGGTGCAAAAGTGCGGCGCGAAAGCGGGTGTCAAATACCGGATCTTGGGACGTCGACATGGGGTCACTCATCTGAAAACCAAAAACCGCGACATCATAAAGAAAAGCGCCCGCGAGATCACCCACCGCGCCGGAATTGCCAAGGCAGTTTACACGTACTCCAAAATACGCTGGGCCAGCAGCTTCTTGCGCGGCTCATCCAGCCAGCAGGCCTCGACGGCATTGAGCGCCAATTGACGCAATTGCTCCTTGGACGCCTGTAACTCATCGACCAGGGCCTGATAGTTGGCGCCGACATAACCACCAAAATAGGCGGGGTCATCGGAATTGACCGTGACACACAGTCCCTGATCCAGCAGGGTAAGAATGTTGTGGTCCGCCATCTGCTCGAACACCCGCAGCCGTACATTCGACAGAGGGCAAACCGTCAGGGGAGTCCGTTCAGCCGCCAGCCGAGCCATCAGCAAACGGTCTTCGCTGGCCCGCACACCGTGATCAATACGATCGACTCGCAGCAGATCAAGAGCATCCCAGACATAGCTGGCAGGCCCCTCTTCCCCGGCGTGCGCCACCAGGCGCCAGCCTTCACTCCGGGCGCGCGCAAAAACGCGGGCAAATTTTTCTGGCGGATTGCCCAGCTCAGAGGAGTCCAAACCAATGCCGTGGATCCAGCGCTTATAGGGCAAAGCCTGCTCCAAGGTGGCAAATGCATCCTCTTCGCTCAAATGACGCAAGAAACTTAAGATCAAACGGCTGCTGATCCCCAACTGCCGACTGCCCTGCTCCAGCGCTGCCTGGATGCCGTTGATCACGGTCGCGAACGCAATGCCACGCGCCGTGTGGGTTTGAGGATCGAAGAAGATCTCGGTATGGACCACATTCTCGGCGTGGCAGTGCTGCAGATAGGCCCAGGTGAGATCGAAAAAATCCTGCTGGGTCTGCAGGACAGCAGCCCCTTGGTAGTAAAGATCCAAGAAGGATTGCAGATTGTTGAACTCATAGGCGGCGCGCAGGCTCTCGACATCGGGATATGGCAACGAAACCCCATTGCGTTTGGCCAGGGTGAACAAGAGTTCAGGCTCCAAGGTACCCTCAATATGCAGGTGTAACTCCACCTTGGGGAGGCCAGCGACAAAGCGGTTCATGGCGTGATGCTCCTACGACTTGAAAATGGTACCAAAGAGGCCATTTTACTCAGAGATCGGGCTAAAAACCGCGACATCGCGCGGTTTTAGCCCGGCTTTTCTAGCGTTTTATGCCAAACACACCTCATCTGAGCTGGAAGTAGGAGTCTCGCTTGCAAAACCGCAGCTATCCAGATACAACCGAAGCATTCAGGGCGAGCGCCCAAGGAGAACGGCTTGAGCAATAAACGAAAAAGTGTGATCTGTGACATTGATGGCGTCATTTTGCATAACAATCAGCTCATTCCCGGTGCCGATGGCTTTGTTCACCGTCTGATCGAGCAAGAAACCCCGCTGCTGTTTGTTACCAACTATCCAGGACAAACAGCCAAGGACCTGCAGCACAGATTCCAGGCGGCTGGTGTCAATGTACCCGAAAGCTGCTTTTATACCTCGGCGATGGCCACAGCGGCATTTTTGACCCGCCAGGAGGGGCGCAAGGTCTATGTGGTCGGCGAAGGCGCCCTGACCCACGAGCTCTACATGGCAGGCTTTAGTATCACTGACATCGATCCGGATTTTGTCGTCATCGGTGAGACACGCAACTATAACTGGAACATGATTCAGCAGGCTGCGCAGTTTGTCGATCAGGGAGCCCGCTTCATCGCCACCAATCCCGATACTCACGGTCCCCACATGTATCCGGCCTGCGGCGCTCTGTGTGCCCCCATCGAGCGGATGACCGGCAAGCAACCCTTTTATGTGGGAAAACCCAGCGCCTGGATCATCCGCGCCGCACTCAACAAGATGCAGGCCCACTCGGAGCAGACCCTCATCATCGGTGACAATCTGCGCACCGATATCCTGGCCGGATTTCAGGCTGGCCTGGAGACCGTCCTGGTGCTTTCCGGGGTCAGTCGGATGAGCGACATCGACAAGGTCCCCTTTCGTCCCAACCACATTTTTGAATCCGTGGCCGATATCGATCTCATCTAAACGGTTATTTTCCACGCAGTTGCACCATTCTTGGCACGGAATCCCCCGAAACTGACATTTCTGCTTGCAGAGGGTCGGCGCCCTCTGGCAGATTGGCGGGTGAGGAATGAAAAGGACAAGTGGGCCAACGTGGGGCCCTACTATTCGAGGATAAAGGAAGCATGTGTTCTATCTTTGGTATTCTGGACATCAAGTCTGACGCGGTTGCCTTGCGCAAGACCGCGCTGGAAATGTCCAAGCGTCTGCGCCACCGCGGCCCTGATTGGTCGGGTATCTACAGCACCGACAAGGCCATCCTGGTTCACGAACGGCTGTCCATCGTGGATCCGGGTAATGGTGCGCAACCGCTCTATAACCCTGAACGAACCCACGTCCTGGCCGTCAATGGCGAAATTTATAATCACAAGGAGCTGGAGAAGGCGCTGACCGTCGATTTCCAATTCCAGACCGGCTCTGACTGTGAAGTCATTCTGGCCAAGTACAAGGAGAAGGGTGCCGCCTTTCTCGATGAGATCAACGGTATTTTTGCCTTCATCCTCTATGATGCGGTCGAAGATGCCTACCTGATCGGTCGTGACCATATGGGGATCATCCCCCTCTACATGGGCTATGACGAACGCGGTAACTTCTATGTTGCCTCCGAGATGAAGGCTCTGACCCCGGTCTGCAAGAGCGTGCAGGAGTTCCCTCCTGGACACTACCTGTGGAGCAAGGATGGTGAACTGACTCGCTACTACCAACGCGACTGGATGGAGTACGACAACGTCAAGGACAATGTCACTGACAAGCTAGCTCTGCGCGATGCGCTGGAAGATGCCGTTAAGCGCCAGCTGATGTGTGACGTGCCTTACGGCGTGCTGCTCTCGGGCGGTCTGGACTCCTCCATCATCTCCGCGGTGACCAAGCAGTATGCGGCCCGTCGCGTCGAGGACGATGGCAAGTCTGAAGCCTGGTGGCCTCAGTTGCACTCCTTTGCCGTGGGTCTCAAGGGTTCACCGGATCTGGCTGCCGCCCAAAAGGTGGCCGACCACCTGGGAACCATCCATCACGAGATCACCTTCACGGTGCAAGAGGGTCTCGATGCCCTGCGTGATGTGATTTACCACCTGGAAACTTACGACGTCACCACGGTCCGCGCCTCGACCCCCATGTACCTGATGGCCCGCTTCATCAAGGCCATGGGCATCAAGATGGTGCTCTCCGGGGAAGGCTCCGATGAGCTGTTTGGTGGTTATCTCTACTTCCACAAGGCACCCGATGCCAAGGAATTCCACGAGGAGACCGTCCGTAAGCTCTCGCAACTGCACATGTATGACTGCCTGCGTGCCAACAAGTCGATGGCGGCCTGGGGCGTCGAGGGGCGAGTTCCGTTCCTGGACAAGGAGTTCATGGACGTTGCGATGCGCGTCAATCCCAAGGACAAGATGTGCGGCAACGGCAAGATTGAAAAGCATCTGTTGCGCGAAGCCTTCGAGCATTATCTGCCGAAGGAAGTGGCATGGCGGCAGAAGGAGCAGTTCTCCGATGGCGTCGGTTACTCCTGGATCGACAGCCTGAAGGCTCATGTCGAGAAGGAAGTGAGCGACCAGCTGTTTGAGGCCGCGGCGTTCCGTTTCCCGATCAACACCCCGTTGACCAAGGAAGCCTACTTCTATCGCGCCATCTTCGAAGAGCACTTCCCGCTGGAATCTGCGGCTCTGTGTGTGCCCTACGGCAAGTCTGTAGCCTGCTCAACGCCGAAGGCGCTGGAGTGGGATGAACAGTTCAAGCTGATGGCCGATCCGTCCGGTCGTGCCGTCATGGGAGTGCACAACGAGGCGCTGAGCAACGACTGATGCTCTCGATTGAACGTTGACGAAAAAGGCCTGCAATCGCAGGCCTTTTTTTATCCTGGCGCCCGCCATCTCAGTCGGCGAGCGGATGCCAGTACACCAAGCCGCCATACCCGGCCAGCGAATAGTCACCCGCCGATAGCGGCTCATCACGCCAAAAATCTCGACTTCCCTCGGGTAACGTCAGAGTGATGGACTCAGGTTGCCAATTGAAGCAACAACACAGTTGCCCATTGTTCCAGGGGATCACGCCACACTGATAATCATCCCCGACAAAGCGAGCAGCTGGGGCATGGGCCGCCGCCAACTGTTGCAACCCGGCCACGATCCGCTGTTCCGACACTCCCAGATCGGCCAGCCGATCCCCTAATAGCAACATGCCGCCACAAGCGGCCAGCACAGCCGCATGGAAGCTGTACTCCTCGGCACTCGCAATTTGGCCTGGAATATTCAGCAGACACAGGCAGTCGGGATCCAGTTGCCATAGACGATCCGCCTGCCAGGCCCGCGAAAAGATCTCCCGGGCGATCTGGCGGATACGATGGCCGCTGCGCTCCACATCATCCGCCACCCGCATGCCATGAACCAGCCCCAGAGAGGGCCAGATTGGCGCATTACAGCCCAGCAGGAAAGCCCCCTCGCCGACCCCCTGCCCGATCGCCTGCATCCCGCGGCGGTAGGCCTCGATGCGGGAGGCTTGGCGATCGTGGAAACGGCCACCGTGAACAGCGCCCCAGAAGTTGGCATCCAGTTTGAAGTAACGGATCCCCAACTCGTGCCGCAGATGGGCAAATAACTGGCGCAGATGCTGCTGCACGGCCGGATGGGTACCGTCCAACATGAACCAGGGAGTACAGCGCCAGCCACCATAGGTGACCCGTTCGGCGGGCAGCGGCTCCCCCTGCTCATCTTGAACAAACCAGTCTGGATGTTGACGGAATATTTCCGACTCTTTTTCGGCGATGAAGGGGGCCACCCAGAGGGCCGCTTCTCGACCCGCCGCCGAGATCTCACTCAGTAGCGGCCTGAGCCCGTGGGCAAAACGAGCTGAGGAGGAGAGCCAATCGCCCATCGCCGCCTGATAGCCATCATCGATCTGTACAAATTGCAGACCCGGGATCCGCGCCTGCATCTGCTGCAGGTTTTCCGAGATATCGGCGCCCGTGACCTCGGCATAATAGTGATACCAGGAGCACCACCCCGTTACCCGAGGTTGACTCGGTAACGGGGGATGCAGGGCGGCCAATTGCGCGGCAAATTCGGCCAGCAGGGCTTGCTTGTCGGCTCCGGTCAGCACGACCAGAGCCTCACTGAGCCAGTACGCTCCCGCAGGCAAGAGCAGCCCTTCGCTGCGCATCAGGATCTGCAGACGTCCATCGGGGTAGAGCCGGAACTCGCCGCCAAAGCGTTGGCAGCTGGCGAAACCCAACAGGATCCACTGCTCACCAACCCGGTAGAGCAGCAGGTTGTGGACCGTGTGATAATCCGGATCCGGGGTGATGCGGTAGACGCTGGCATCCGGGCAGCGGCCGATGGCCTGGGGCTGACTCCACACCCCCGCCGTCTGCGCTAGCATCTGAAAACCTTCGCCATAGATGCGGGCCTGGGGATCGGCCGCTTGGCCATCAAACAACAACCACTCGTCCATCTTCAGCGCCTGGCTGCCAATGTTGTCCAGGCGAACCCGAATTTGACTCTCCTGACGGGACGGAGTTGCTAATACCCCATCCGCCGGTTGGTAAGCAGTCAGCGCCTGAAACCAAGCGTTGGGTGTGTTCAAGTGAGTCATCCAATTTCCTCCAACCGATTTCAGTTAAAAAAATTTTTCAAGCTGTCACTTTACAGGGGAAAAGCTGAACTATAGTTAAATTGCTACTTAGCTTTGGTGTTCTTCAGTAGGTAGCGGCAAGCGATCGCCACACCGGCGGTCGAACGATGGTAAGTAGAGTTGATTCATGTACCATGCAACACACTGCCTCAAGGGCAGCGGTAAACAGTAAGGGCGAGCCGATACAATGACTCGCCCTTGCTCATTCTAGCGTTTTGCCATCCGCCCATCGCCCTAAGAGTACGCCAACCGCCTGTTGCTGACAGCTACGTTTTCGCATCAAGCCTGCTCGCATTTAGAAAAAACAGACCTGCGCTGCCGAATCGCCCATAACGTGGTAAAGTGTGATTAATTCGAGATTTTAGGTTTCACCGTCGATGTCCAAACGCCAAATTTTGCAACGAATGGCTCACTACCTGAGCAGTTTTTTGATCATTCTGGCCTGTCTGCTGATCGGGAAATGGCTCTCCAGCCTGTTACCCTTCGCGTTCCCAGGCAGCATCTTGGGAATGTTGATCCTCTTTTTGCTCCTGAACTTCCAGCTGGTGCGTCTGCATTGGATCGAGCCGTCAGCCTCCTTGCTATTGCGCCACATGGCACTGCTCTTCATTCCGGTGGCGGTCGGCCTACTCTCCTATCTGGATACCGTCATGGCCTCGCTCGGCGTGATCTTACTGAACGTCTTGGCCGGGATCGCGTTGATCCTGCTGGTTGTAGGTCGCCTCTATCAAAGGATGAATCGATGATCTTCTATCTGGCTATTCCCCTGACGCTCACCCTCTATTGGCTGACTCGTCAGCTCTACCGCCGTCTACCGCTGCCCTTCATCAACCCGGTCCTGATCCCCATGCTGTTGCTGATGGGACTGATCGGTTACTTCGGGCTCTCGTTGAGCGATTACCAGGCCGGTGCCCATCCCATTCATCTGCTGCTCGAGCCGGCTGTGGTGGCGCTGGCCATTCCGCTCTATCAGCAGGCCAGCCAAATCAAGGCCCGACTCAAACCCATCCTGATCTGTTGTTCCCTCTCGGTGCTGATCAGTGTGCTTCTCACCCTGATCACCTGCAGTCTGCTGCCGGTACCACCGGAGATCGTCAGCTCCATCGCTACTCGCTCCATTACCACACCACTGGCCATGAGCGTCAGTACCAGCTTGGGGGGCATAGCCGCCATCGCCGCCGCCATCGTCGTTCTGGTCGGCATCCTCGGCGCCGTCATCGGCTTTCCCCTGCTCAAGCTGTTCGGCGTAACCGATCCCCAGGCCCAAGGGCTGGCCATGGGGGCTTGCTCCCACGCCGTTGGCACGGCTGCGGCGGCAGAACGCGGCACCAGCCAGGGGGCTTTTGCCTCCTTGGCGTTGGTCGCCTGCGGTCTTCTGACCGCCATGCTGGCGCCAATCCTGTTTGCCCTATATCACTGGCTGCTGGGATAGTGTGAGCCACGGCACGACCTCGACACCGAGAAACGTTTGCCTTTTGGTCATGTGAGGAAGTGTGCGCCCGGTTGCAAAAATCGCGGGGGACCACTTCCTACAATGGGGGCCGTTTGATCAGGAGTCGCCCTATGCAATCAGCCCTTGCCCACGCCATCGACCAACTGCCACCGGCCTTACGCTCTGAACTGCTCACCTGGTATCCACAACACTCGCTGGCCGTACTTCCCGCCGAATTGATGCAGCGATTACAACAAGTTAGCGGTCTGACGCTCCCGCAGCTGACTCTGGCCCTGCTCCCCGTGGCGGCCGCCTTTTCCTATGCCGCCATTTCTCAGTTTCACGTCGGCGCCATCGTCTGGGGGGGATCCGGTAATTTTTACCTCGGCGCCAACATGGAGTTTGCCCGCCAGAGTCTGAACCAGACCATCCATGCCGAGCAGTGCGCCATCAACCATGCCTGGCTCCACGATGAGACCGAACTGCTGGGGATCACCATCAACGCCTCCCCCTGTGGACACTGCCGCCAGTTCATGAATGAGACCAGTTCGGCACAGACGCTGCGCATCTACCTGCCCAGCAGCGAACATTCATTGCCCCAGCTGTTACCCGCCGCATTTGGTCCGCGCGATCTCGGCGTATTGGACGGTCTGTTGCAGCCCCAGCGTCATGAAATGCCACATCAGCTGACCGATCGCCTGTTGCAGGCAGCGGCCGAGGCCGCCACGCAAAGCTATGCCCCCTACAGCCAAAGTTACGCCGGCGTCGCCCTGCAAACCCAGGACGGCAGCCTCTTTTGCGGCCGCTACGCGGAAAACGCCGCCTTCAATCCAAGCCTGCCGCCGCTGCAATCGGCACTGATCATGCTGCGCATGGCCGGTTATGCGCCGGAGGATATCCAGGCGGCCGCACTGGTTGAAAGCCAGCAGGGCCAGATCTCGCACCTGGCGGCCAGCCAAGCCCTACTCGCCGCGTATGGCGTCCAGCAATTTCACTATCAGCCTATCTAGCCGCAGAATTTGCCGCTGCGCGAAAACCAGGAGGGGTAGATGGGCCCCTCCTTCCCTCCACTGATATTCAAAAAGCGGGAGCCGTCAGACCCATCTCACGCCTCTTCGCTGCTCGCTTCATTGGCAGGCTTTTTATTTAACAGAATATCCGCGATTCAGAACAATCCTTCAGCAGGGATAGCCCGCGAACGTTCAAAAAAAAACGGCCGCAGCGCGACCGTTTGACTGAAGGAAAGAGCCCTATTGGAACTGGTTGATGAGCCACTGCAGTCGCTCGCGTGGTGTCTTGTCCTCATCGAAGAAGTTTTGCATCCGCAAGAAGGTGATACCGCCGAAGCCGGGGGTTCGATGCAGTGCCGAGGCGATCTGCTTCCAGCCCTGCTCCCCATACAACTCCCCGGCCAGGGCATTTTCCCCCATCAGGGCGATGCCCAACTCGTGGGCCGCATCGGCAAACCAACCGACCAGATCGGCGGCCCGGGAATAGCCTTCGTAGTCCTTGTTGATCATCTCCAGGCAGGTGAAGTGCAACGCCACCCGAGTCCGCTGCTCCGCGGGTACCAACTGCTCGAGCAACTGCACGTACTCCCGCTGGTTGTGGGGCCCCAGGGTCGGATGAGGCTTGATGAGACCGGCGGTGATCTCGGCCACCCGCGGAGCCTGGGGATCGCTGATCTCCCAGTGGATGCCCGGAACCTTGATGCCAATGGGGATCGAGCGCCAGAGGCCATCATCAAACAGTGCCAACGCCATCTCCAGCACCCGGCGACCGTGGGCCACCAAGGCGCCGTGATACCAGCTCAGGAATTCCCGAGCCCAGGCCGAGTAGACATACTCCTTGTTTTCAAACAGGTGATCGGCCACCGGCATGGGGATCGCCTCAAACTGGGCATGCCGGGTGCCAAAGGCATAGTTCAATGCCTGAATGGTGCTGAAGCGGGACTTCAGATAGTTGCGCCAGTCCTGTTCGGCCAGCGGGCTGTAGCACTGCAGGGTGCCGCGGTTCGGGTAGTTCCCCCAGTCGTGAGCATTGTAGCTGGGATAACGCAGCTCACCGGCCGGCCCTAAACTGACGTTGATCTCGGCAATCATCCCGGCCCTGGGGGCATAGTGATCGCGGAACGCCGCGATGAAACGCTGGTAATAGGGCATCACGTAGCCATCGGCCCACAACGACACATACTCCATCGAGGCATCGCCGGTTTCACTGACGTACTGCAGATCGCGCACCGAGGCCAGCTCCGGATTGGCTTCCAGCAACTTGCCCCACAACCAGAGCGGGATGGTCTGCATGAAGTCGTCGTTGACGTTACCCCCAGCCTGGTGGAACGAGAGGATCGGCACCCACTGCATGTCGTGCTGCGCCAGCAGCGCCACCACGCGATCGTAGTAGCTCCAGTCAAACTGACCGGCCTGCCGCCCCTCGATCAGTCCCCACCAGAGATCCGTCGAGATGGCGGTCACCCCCATGCGTCGCAACTGGCGCACCTCGTCGGCGAACTTCTGCCATTCGGCCTCCGAGAGCAACTGGCGCTGGTTGGCCACCTTCAGGTGGAGTGGCCCCATGACCCGAAACGCCTTGTGGCTGAGGCGAGCCACCTGCCCCTGGCCATGCCGCAACCGGGTCAACTGCCGTAATCGGGTCTCACCGACACCGGGAGTCAGCAGCACGTCCAGATCCCGGATCACCCAACCGCCATAGCTGCCATGATTCAGCACCGAGCCGATCAGGTGGTCCCACTGCGGGTGATCATCCAGGCTCAAGCGCTGGCTATTTTCCGCCAGCACCGCAATCCCCAGCTGTTTGGCCGCTGCCAGCCAATTCCCATTCAGGCGCGGTTCACTCTCGCCGTGGCGCACCCCCGCCCCGGTCAGCAACAGACGGCAGCGAGCCCGCAGAGATTCCGGCAGCAACTTGGCCAGCGTCAGCGCAAAGCTCTCGCTGCGGCTGAGCACCGAGTGCGGCTCGGCAATAAACCCGGCAATGACCTCTGCCAGCTCGGTATCGCCGTGCAACAACGCCGGCAGTCGTCCCGGCAGCCGCACGCCCAGCGTGCAGTGTCCCCACTGCGCGTCGAAGACCTGGCTGGCCAATTGAAGCAGCTCCCGGCCGTAATCCATCAGGCTCTCGTGATACCAACGGCAGAAATCCCGCTCGGCACTGCCGCTTTGCGGCGTCATCAAGCGCTGCGTGATGTCCACCACCACCTGCTTGAGCACCTCGGGTTGGCTCAGATCCAGCGTCGGTTGTTGCCAGGCCTGTTGCCAGGCCGGCAGGTCGCCATATTGTGCGAGCATGGCCTTGGCCAACAACCGCAGCGCCTGCTGGCTGTAGCAGGGGAAGTAGGCCGATAGCCCCTCTTCGGCATAGTGCCCCAGGAAGGGATAACGACACTCCCCCTCCGGGCCGATCCCCAGTTGGATGTGCTGAACAGCCGGGGCGAACTCCGCCAGGTGGCGGGTAAATCCCTGCATAAACTGGCGGAAATAGGGCATGGTGACCGCCGAGGCCCACAGCGAAGTGGCGGTGATGCTATCGCGCCCATGCTGATCGAGGTACTTGAGGCTGTCGAATGACATCTGGGCCGGCAGATCCTGCTGCAGGCGCCCCCACAACCAGTCGGGCAACAGGCTCAGATAGCGCACACTGCTCATGCCGCGCGCCACGAAGCCAAGGTCCGGGATGATCTGCAGCCCCTCGCTGCGGATCAGGGAGAAGAGTTGCTGATAGGGACGCCAGGAGGCAGCATCCAGCACCTGCTCTGGCATGAAGGGGGCAACGTGACGCCAGCTGACCGGCACGATGACGCCGTCGACGCCAGCCATGCGCGCACGGCGCAGCTTTTGTTGAAGGGATTGAAATTGTTCAGGAGTGGCGGGCAACTGCAGAAGGTTGCGCGTCAAGTCGGCACTCAGATGAACCCAGACCTGCAAAGGTTTCTTGATCGTATCCATATCTCTCTCTGGCCATGAGACCCATGGCAACTGGAATCACCGCTGTGTTTTCCCGTCCCGGGGACACAACTGCAATCCTGGTATGCTTTTCAGCGCCGCAGCCCGTGAGGCCGCTCACAAAATTGAAGCCCATGCGCGAAAAATGGCGGTTGGGGGCCGTTCATCTGCCCCTTCGGCTGACTCGCATCTTATTCTGTGCCAGAAGGTTACACCAAGCTGGGCCAATGATCCCAATTTGGTGCAATCCGATAAATTTAAATAATATTTCTCAATAGGTTATACGAATAAATATCATCATCCCCCTACCAAAACGTGAGCGACCTCAGATATTATCAACCGCTATAGGATGACGCTTATAGGGAATATTTATGCGTAAAATCTCCATACAATGGAAGATCTCTCTGTTGGCAGGGGCCTGCCTGCTGCTCTCAACCGCCGCCCTAACCGGGATTGCCATTTACGGCGCGACGCACACCAACCAGATGGTCATCCGCCAAACCAGCGACGAGCTCAAGAGCAATGCCGAATTGAATCTGGCTCAGCAGGCGGAAACCCAATCCTCCCGGGTCGTCAACTACCTCAACGATGCAGTGATCCGCAGTCAGATGGTGGTACAGGCCCTGCAGTTCCAGAAGTCGTTTGCCGAAGACAATCTGCTGAGCAGTGAGGTTCTGCGCGGCGCCATCAACCAGACCATGCGTTCGGCGGTCGAACATGCCGACCATGTGCTCGCCGGCTACGTGGTCTACCGGCCGGATGCCCTCGATGCCGAGGATGCCAACTACGTCGGCTCCACCAATCTGGGCGCCAACGACAGTGGCCGGGTCGCCTTCTCGTGGCAGCGCAACGCCAAGGGCGAACTACAGTTAGCCACCTTTGCCGAGCAAGCCCTCGCCGCCAAAAACACGGATGCCAACGGCATCGCGGCTACCGAATGGTGGCAGTGCAGTCAGCGCACCCAGCAAAGCTGCCTGCTGGATCCACGCCGCGATGGCGCAAACCGCCTCATCACCTCGGTGACCTACCCCATCCTCGAGGGCAAGGAGCTCAAGGGCATCGCCGGGCTGGATATCGAGTTGGCTCAATTGCAGAAGCTGGTCGTCGAGATGGATCAGCAGATGTTTGGCGGGGCTGGCGAGGTGCTGCTGCTCAGCCAGAACGGCATAGTCGCCGGCTCAACCCAGCCCGGAGTCCAGGTCGGGAGCCGTCTGTCGGCCCAAGCGCAAGAGATGCAGCAGGCACTGCAGGCGCTTCGTCAACAGGGCCAACGCCAGACCCAGTGGCAGGACGACAAGCTCCGCGTCCTGATGCCGATCCGGCTGCAGGGCAGTCAGCACAGTTGGGCACTGATCCTGACCATGCCCGCCGCTCCGGTGCTGCAACATGCCAACCAGCTGGCGGATCACCTGGCCACCAAGCTGACCACCACCTCCTTGCAACTGCTGGTCTCGGCGCTGGTCATCGGTGGGCTGGGGCTGCTGATCTTCTGGTTCGTGGCCCGCCAGATCTCGACCCCACTGCGTCATGTTGCCGAGCGGTTGCGCGACATCGCCCAGGGGGAAGGCGACCTGACGCAACGCCTCAGCCTGCAACGGGGGGATGAGCTCGGCGCCCTGGCCAACTGGTTCAACGCCTTCCTCGACAAGATCCACGGCACGGTGCGCGACATAGTCACCGCCGTCCACCAGAGCCGCCACCATACGGTGGAAGCCGGCCGCCTCTCCAGCAGCAGCCGCGAGGCGCTGCAGGCGCAATTCAACGAGATCGATCTGGTCGCCTCGGCCTGTGAAGAGATGCATCAGACCTCCAGCGAGGTGGCACAAAGTGCCAATCGGGTGGTCGCCGCCGCGGACAGCGCCGAGCTCTCGGCTCAGCAAGGCAAGGCAGTGGTCGAGGAGACCAGCCAGGCCATGAGCGAGTTGATGCAGCAGATCAGCTCAGCCAAGCCCAGAGTCGAAGAGCTGGCCCGCAACAGCGATAACATCAGCCAGATCCTCGAGGTGATCACCGCCATTGCCGAGCAGACCAACCTGCTGGCGCTCAACGCCGCCATCGAGGCCGCCCGCGCCGGCGAACAGGGCCGCGGCTTTGCGGTGGTCGCCGACGAGGTGCGCAACCTGGCGCGGCGCACGCAAGATTCGGTGGTGGAGATCCGTCAGGTGATCGCCGCTCTGCAATCGGGTACCAGCCAGGTGGTCAGCGCCATTCTCGCCAGCCACGAGCAGGCCCATCTGACCCAACAGCGCTCCTCGCAGGCTGTGGTGACGCTCGAAGCCATCACCCACGCCATCGCCACCATCCAGGAGATGAGCAATCAGATCGAGATTGCCATCAAGGAGCAAGGCAAGGTCAGCGGCGAGATCAGCCAAAATATCAACAGCATCCGCAAGACCAGCGAGTTGGTGACGCAATCGGCCGAATCCTCCTCGGCGATGTTTGATGATCTCGAGCAGCTCAGCCATCAGCAGCAGTTGCTGGTCGGCCAGTTCAAAGTCTGACGCCTAGAAGGCCGGCCCCTGGCCGGTCTTCTTCCATGCCACGCCCCTCGCCGTTTCCCTCATCCGCCCACCGGCACGCACTCGGGATGTAAATCTTCGACACTCCGCGTAAACAAAGGTAAAAACAGGCAAATCCGCTTTCGTAGTCCCCACCCGCCGTTAAGCTCAGCAGGAGAAGTCATCCTGTTGCATGAGGTCATCATGAACCAATCCAGTCGTACCCTGCGTTCCACTTCGGCATTGCTCGTCCTGCTTGGACTCTCGTGGGGTGCCCAGGCGGCCGGCAAGCCTGAGCATCCGCCCAAGCCACCGAAGGAGGCCTACACCGCCTGTGCCAACCTCATCGAAAACGATGCCTGCACCATCACCACACCCAACGGCAATGCCATCGATGGCATCTGTGCGCCGACTCCGGAGAGCAAAACCGGCGGCGCGCTGGCCTGTCGACCCAATGACATGCCCAAACCGCCGCAGGGCGAACAACCGGCCGATGCGCCGGAAGATGAGGAGAGTGCAGAGTAGTCAGCCTGCGCTTCGCCCCGGCCGAGCGCGTCTGTTGGCAGTTCCGAAGAGCCGGTCCTATGGAGGTTCCCCACCACAGCGGTCGGCTCTGCGTTTGGCCTGTTGCCTGGCAACAGGCTTTTTTACAGGAGACCCCGCCACCGCGCCCAAAAAAGAAGCCGCCTGGGTAGGCGGCTTTCGATGTCTCGCTGGAGGGAGGGCTGATTTTTAGCCCGCGACGGCCATCCCCTTGGCGCGGTCCAGCGCCTCTTCCAGGGACGGGGTGAACTCCAGAGCGCCAGGAACCGGCTGGAAATTGGCGCGTGCCAGGGTCTTGAGGGGCTGGAACTGCACCTCGGCCACCAGCAGGGCGATTCCGGCCCGCTGCAGATCCTCACAGAAGTGCTGGAAGCCGGTGAGACCACCGGCATCGAGGATCGAAACCCCGTCGAGCATCAAGACCACTCCCCGCTTCCCCTGACAACGGC
Organism: Aeromonadaceae bacterium; assembly: GCA_041441555.1. GTDB lineage: Bacteria > Pseudomonadota > Gammaproteobacteria > Enterobacterales > Aeromonadaceae > Pseudaeromonas. The sequence continues at coordinate 18,047 of JASDSW010000002.1, read as the reverse complement.
TCATCAGCTCGGCAAAGACGTGGTCGGCGGCGGCAAAGAACAGCGGCCCGGTCACCTTGTAGGCGGCCCACCCCTCCGGCACCTGATGCATCCAGCGCTTATGCACCGACAGATCTGAGAGCAGGGTCATCTTGGACATCTCGCGCATGAACAGCAAGGAGGCCAGCACGATGCCGAAGGTGATGGCGACCACCATGTCAAACAGCACGGTCAGGGCGATGCAGGCCATCATCACCAACACATCGGTCAACGGTGCCTTGCGGCACAGCTCAACCACCTTGTGGGCCTCGCTCATGTTCCAGGCCACCATCAGCAGCAACGCCGCCATCGCCGAAAGCGGCAGCCAGGAGAGCCAGGGCGCCAGCAGCAGGATGGCCAGAAGTACCACCAGGGCATGGATCACAGCGGCGACGGGGGAGGTCGCCCCAGCCCGCACGTTGGCCGCCGAGCGGGCGATGGCCGCCGTGGCCGTGATACCGCCGAAGAAGGGAGCCAGGATGTTGCCGATCCCCTGCCCCAGCAGTTCGCCGTTGGAGTGGTGTTTCTTGCCGGTCATGCCATCAAGCACCACGGCACACAGCAAGGATTCGATGGCGCCGAGCATCGCCATCGAGAAGGCGGCGATGAGCAGCTTCTCGATGGTGATGAGATCCCAGCTCAGCGGCTGCCCCTGGGGCCCCGGCAGATCCCAGGGCAGCACGAAGGTCGGGGCAAACGGCGGAATGCCGTGGCCCTGTGCCCCGTTGGGCAGCAGATAGCTAAAACGGCTGCCGATGGTCGCCACCTCCTGATCGGCAAAGCCGACGAGCCAGGCCACCAGCATCCCCAGCAGCACCGCCGGCAGATGGCCCGGCACCCGCAGGCGCAGCTTGGGCCACAGGATCAGAACCGCCAGGGTCACGACACCGACCAGGGTGTCGCCCCACTGCAGGGTCGGCAGGGCATGCCACAGGGCCACCACCTTCTGGTGATACTTCTCCGGCATCTCGGCAACCGTCAGACCGAAGAAGTCTTTGAGCTGCAGGGTGGCGATCACGATGCCGATCCCCATGGTAAAGCCGAGGGTCACCTGCAGTGGTATGTAACCGATCAGCCGCCCCAACCGCCCCACGGCCATCAGGGTGAGCATCACCCCGCAGAACAGGGTGGCCACCAGCAGGCCGGCGACGCCAAACTGCTGAGATACTGGATAGAGGATGACCACGAAGGCCGCGGTCGGTCCTGAGACGCTATAGCGGGAGCCGCCGGTCACGGCGATGGCGATGCCGGCAATGATCGCGGTGTAGAGGCCATATTGTGGCGGCACGCCACTGGCAATCGCCAGCGCCATAGCCAGCGGAATGGCGATGATACCGACCGTGAGGCCCGCAATCAGATCCTTGAACAGCCGGGCGCTGGAGTAGGGTTCGACAAAGCAGGCGTCGCGAAAGGCGCTGCAAATTTTGAGCAGATGACGTTGCGATAGGTTGTGCATGAAGCCCTCGGGCAAATAGCAATAGCTGTCACTGACATTCGTGACCGAGGGCACATCATACGCCTGTGCACCAAATTGACCCGATCGCAGATCAAAAAACTCAACACCGCCATCGACTTAAGACGCGATTATGGCGACAGGATGCGTCCGAAACTGACGCTCTTGACGTCACACCTCCAGAATGTCGTCGGCAGTCGGTTTGTCCTGCAGCAGAGCCACACTCTGCACGGCAAAGAACAGATAGCCCTGCGTCAGCACAAACAGCAGCACGCCGAGTCCGGAAAATTGCAGCCCCAGGGCGCTGAACAACAACCCGACGAGAATGCTGGGAGTCAGCGCCACACAACTTAAGCGCAGCAGGGTGCCATAGGGCAGACGCACCTTCAGCCAGGCGGCAAACACCAGCCCGCCGACCGCGTAGATGACGGCTTGCAGCGCCCGGTAGACGAATTCGCTGAGCAGCAGCGGCACATAGGCCAGCGGTTTCACGTAACGCATGAGGGTATCGGCCGCGCTCTGCAACTGGGCCTTGTCGAGGGTGAGGTGCGGGATCTTCTCAAATGGAATGCTATCTACCTTCCCCTGGTTATCGACGATCATCCGATCGGCCAGCAGAACCACGGGGGCCTGGAACTCATCGGCTCCGGCCGGGCGGTCGCGGGTGTCAATCACCAGGAAGGGCTCATCCATCTCCGGCAGACGGATCACATAGGGCTGCTCGACGTCGGCGCTGAGGATACCCTGTTCGATCGACATGGGCGGCAACTCATCGATCACATGCTGCATATAGACGTTGCGGACTTGATCCAACACTCCGGCCACCTGGAAGGTCAATGGAATGGTGACCACGGCCAGCAGCAAAAACAGATAACCCAAGCCACTGCCTTGCCACTGCCGAGCGACCGCGAGGTAAAACTCCCGCGAGAAGAAGCAGAGATAGGGGGCATGCCATTGACGATTTGATTGTTGCACGGTCGGTATCCTTGTTCGGTGCCTGTGGTTGGGATTGGGGTTGAGCCAGGTTCGGAGCATGAAGCGGGCAATCGCCGCTCAAGAGCCGCCATCATAGCCTAATGGCGCTCCAGACCCAATGGCCGGGCTCCTGCAGGCCTCACGGCGTCGCTCCCCTCACCGACGCATCCACTGACGCCGCCATCGATCTGGGGCGTCGGCGACCATACTGTTGCAGCGCCAGAATGGCCACCAGCACCAGCAGCGCCCCGCCCCACTGGGCGGGCGTCAACTGCTCGCCGAGCCAGCCATAGGCGATGACGGCGGTAAACACCAGCTCCAACGAGACGATCAGGTTGACCACCCCCATCGGCAGGCGCTTGAGGCTCTGGTTATACAAGCCAAAGCCCAGCAGCGTCGGTCCGGCGGCCAGCAGCCAGAGCAGCGCCCAGCCCTGCCAGCCCGGGTGTGGGGACTGAACGCTCAGATACCACAGATCGCCAGCCGAACCTTGCAGCAGCCTCCAGAGCGAACCCGATGGCAGCGACGACATTTCCGGCAGACTGATTAGCACTAGCTGATTGAACAGCCACTGATCGAGGGCGGAGAAGGCAAACACATAGAGGATGGTATTCCAGACCGGATAGTGTCGCCGGGTGGCGATCCGCCCAGCGAGGGTATAGAGGCCATAGCCAAGGCCCGAGAGCAGGCCAAGCAGCAGGCCGTGCCAATTCAGTGCTTGCGCCAGCAGATCTCGGCCGCCGCAGACCTGCAGACATCCCCACAAGGAGAGCAGGATCAGCCCCCCTTCCACCGGCCGCAGCCGTTCACCATAGAGGCACCAACCGCACAGCAGGGTGAAGATGACCGAGCTGTAGACCAGGATGGTGGCCACGGCCGCCCCATTGAGAGCCACCGAGAGAGTCCACAGCGCATTGAAGACGGCCAGCAACAGGCCATAACCGCCGTAGTAGAGGCACTGCTGCCGACTCAGGCGCAGCCAGTGCGGGCGCCAGCACAGGAGGATAGGCACTAACACCACCACCACCAGGGCGGCCCGCCAGAAGGCGAGTACCAGCGAGGGCATGCCATAATCAGCGCTCAGGATCCGCATCAGGATCCCGGTAAAGGCCAAGAGCAAAGAGCTCATGATGGCGGCCGGATATCCCTGCAAGCTCAGCCACAGGGTCCCGACTGCCCCAGCCCCCACCCCAGGATGTTCAACGCCACTTTGCACCAACCCCATAACGACCTCTCTACCACATGTCAGTTGTACCGAACGACCAGCGTCGTCGCACGGCCTTCGCAGAGCGCATATTACCGATGGCGGGATCCTCGGGTGAGAGCCACTTTGCCCCAATATTGGGCAGGCCACTCTTGCCTGGTGGGAGGCGCTGCTTCATAGTGCAGGCCTCTTTTTCGTCGTGCCAACCACAGTCCGAGGCCCGGTATGCGCATTCCGCTGGATCGCTCGCAACCCATTCCGCTCTACCTGCAGATCGAAGAGTTCCTGCGGCGCGCCATCCTGGATGGCGTACTGCCGGCCGAGTCCAAATTACCCGCAACCCGCACCCTGGCCGCCTCGCTGCAGGTCAGCCGTCTCACCATCGAGAATGCCTATGCCGAATTGACCAGCAAGGGACTGATCCGGCAACGCCACGGTAGCGGAACCTATGTGTGCAACCAGGCCAAACAGCTGGCACCGGCGCTCAGTCCGGGCTCATCACTCCCCTGGCATCGCTTCACCACCCAGCCTTCCCGGCTGGATGGTCATCCCGACGAGCCGCTGCCGGCGGGGGTCATCGACTTTGCCTCGGGCATCGGCGATCACCGACTGTTTCCTCTCGATGAATTTCGCAAAATCATGCAATCGGTGCTGCAGCGGCATGGTGAAGAGGCCTGCGGCTATGGCGACTACTGCGGTTACTACCCGCTGCGCGACACCATAGCGCGGATCCTGAGCCAGCAGGGCATCGCCTGCCGAGCCGAGCAGTTGCTGATCACCTCGGGCTCACAACAGGCCATCTCGCTCATCACGCAGCACTATGTGCGCCCCGGCGACACCGTTGTGGTCGAATCCCCCACCTACGCCGAGGCGCTGGCGCTGTTTGCCGCCCAAGGCGCGCAGATCCTGGCAATCCCCGGCGATGACGAGGGGATGCAGGTCGACCGCCTGGCTGAGCAGCTGGCACAGCGACGTCCCAGCCTCATCTACACCATTCCGAACTTTCAGAATCCGACCGGCCGGACCATGAGCCTGCGGCGGCGCCAGCAACTGGTGGCCCTTGCCGAACAGTACCAGATCCCCCTGCTGGAGGATGACTTCGTCGGCGATCTGCGCTACTCCGGCTCGGCCCTTCCGGCCTTGCGAGCGCTGAGCCCCACGGCGCCGGTGATCTATGTGGGTACCTTCTCCAAGATCCTGATGCCGGGCATGCGCATCGGCTATCTGCAGGCCGATGGCGAGACTTATCAGGCGCTGGCCACCCGCATGCACCTGCATCACTTCACCTGTTCGAGCCTGATCCAGCGCACTCTGGATGCCTTCGTCACCGTCGGGCGCTACGAAAAGCAGCTCAAGCGGATCTGCCGGCGCTACCGCCAGCAACGGGATCTGATGATCGAACTGCTGCACCAGCAGCTCCCGGCCGGCTGCCGACTCGACAGTCCCGAGGGAGGACTCTTCATCTGGCTGCAACTGCCGGAGGGCTATGATCTCGAGCCACTGATCCCTCTGGCCTGGCAACGGGGAGTTCTGTTCGCCCGCGGCGAGTGTTTCTATCCGGCCGATGAAACCCGGCCCAGAGCAGCGCTGCGGCTCAATTTTGCCACCAACAATCTGGATGAGATCCGGCTGGGCGTCGCGCGCCTGTGTCAGGCGCTGCGGGATGCCCACTAGCGGCCATACGAAGTGAATAGGCGAGGAGAAAAACGCCCCAAGCCGCGGCAAACGGCGTATCGTAGCCCCCTGAGGTAGCCCCCCTGAGATTGTGCGCCAGTCGGCTCGCCGGCTGGCTCCAGAGAATTCGCCTCCTCTAGTGAGGCGTGATAGCGAGGCGTGATGCAAAGTCCCAACAAACAGCCGATCCCCATCGAGCTGCTCGATCATGATGCGGCCATTCAGTGCCATCACTGCGCCGCCTGCTGCTGCCGGATGCCGGTGCTGGTGCTGGGCGACCCTCTGGTGCCAGAGCGCTATGTCCGGGAGGATGAGAGCGGCCTGGCCTTCATGGCCCAGGGGGACGACGGCTGGTGCATCGCCCTCGATCGCAACACCCTGCGCTGCACCATCTACGAGTGGCGGCCCCAGATCTGCCGGGATTTTGCCATGGGCGGTTTGGACTGCCAGGACATTCGCCAGCAAACCGAGGGCAGCTCCGCAACCCATCCCCGCTGAGGCCTGGTTATCGTCGCTGCGGCGACGATAACTCACGCCCCACCAGCGGCACACCGAACCAGCGTTGGTAGAGAACGGCGATCTCGCCGCTGGCGATGAGCGCCCGGACGGCCTCATCGAGCGACTGGCGCAGTTCCGCGTTGCCCTTTTTCACGGCAATGGCCACCGGCGTCTCGGCCCGTGGCTCGGCGAGAGTCCGAACCTCGAGACCCTGCTCGCGAGCCAGGTAGAGACCCACCTCCAGCGGCATGATGGCGGCCTGCACCTGACCACTCTTCAAAAGCGCCATCGCCGCCGACTTGCTCTCCAACTCCCGAAGGCGAAAGCGCGTGCGGATGCCCTGCTCTAGCCACATTTGCTCGATGCGACTGGAGCGATCGCCGGCGATGAACTGGCCGAACAACGCATCGATACGCTGCACCTTGGAGCCCTGCGCATTGACGAAGACGACACTCTGCCGCGCCATATAAGGGGTGGTGAAATCGAAGTATTTTTCCCGCTGCGCGTTGATCTCCATGCCCACCACCAGATCGAGCCTGCCATAACGCAGCCGGTTGAGAATTTGATCCCAGGGTGCCTGCACAAACCGGCACTGGCGACCCAGCCGCGCCATCACCAGGCGAGCCACATCGGCATCGAAGCCAACTTCCTGGGAACCATCGCGGTATTGGTAGGGAGGAAAGCCAAGGGCGATGCCACAGCTGGGCTCCCCGGCGAGGGCGGGATAAGCCCCCAGGGCAGCGACGAGCAACAGAAGTCTGAACCCGACTCGGGACTGCAGGGTCATTGGCCACTCCCAGTGACGACGATAGAGACCTATTAGCAAAATAGTCGGATCCTGTCTATGGTCCTCGGCTCGCCGCCCGCCCCAAACAGAAAAGGGAGCCGAAGCTCCCCTTGTCACCGGAACGGTCCCGGACACCCACTCACGGCCCCCTTAGATCAGGGAGCCGACGCCATATTGAGCACCGTAGTTTTTGATCACGAAGTCGATATCCTTGTCACCGCGCCCGGAGAGGTTGACGAGGATGCTGCCCTTCTCGCCCTGCTGAGCCAGCTTGATGGCATAGGCCACGGCGTGGGAGGACTCGATGGCCGGGATGATCCCTTCACTGCGCGAGAGCGTGAAGAAGGCATCGATGGCCTCCTTGTCATCAATCACCCCGTACTGCACGCGACCCGTCTCCTTGAGATAGCTGTGCTGCGGGCCGACAGCCGGATAATCCAGACCGCTGGCCACCGAGTAGACCTCCTGCGGCTCGCCCTGTTCGTCCTTGAGCATGTAGGACTTGAAGCCGTGCATGATGCCGGGCTCCCCCTTGCTCAGGCTGGCGGCATGTTCCCCCGGAATATCCACCCCCCGACCAGCCGGCTCGACCCCGTGGATCTTGACGCTGGCATCGTTCAAAAAGGCACTGAACAACCCCATGGCGTTGGAGCCGCCACCGACGCAGGCCACCAGGTTGTCCGGCAGCTTGCCGGTCATCTGTTGGAACTGCACCCGCGCCTCGTTGCCGATGATCGATTGAAAATCCCGCACCATCATCGGGAACGGATGGGGCCCGACTACGGAGCCGATGGCATACAGCTGGGTTACCGGATCGGCCAGATAGGCTTCAAAGGCGCCGTCGACCGCCTCTTTAAGGGTCTTGCGGCCGTGGGTCACCGGTATCACGTTGGCACCGAGAATGCGCATCCGCACCACGTTCGGATGCTCCTTGGCAATATCCACCTCGCCCATGTAGATGTCACACTCGAGGCCTACCAGGGCCGCGGCGGTGGCCAGCGCCACCCCATGCTGACCGGCGCCGGTCTCGGCAATCACCTTCTTCTTGCCCATCTTCTTGGCCAGCAGCGCTTCACCCAGGCAGTGGTTGATCTTGTGAGCCCCGGTGTGGTTGAGATCTTCACGCTTGAGATAGATGGGGGCCCCGTAGCGCGCTGAGAGGCTCTGGGCATGAAAAATCGGGCTCGGGCGGCCGACAAAATGCTGATACAAACGGGTCAGCTCCGCCAGAAACGCCGGATCCTGACGAATGGCGTGATAGGCCTCGGTGATCTCATCGATGATGACCTGCAGCTCGGATGGCACAAAACTGCCACCAAACTCCCCAAAGTAGCCCTGGGCATTCGGGAGTGGATGATCGAACGTATTTTTCATAACAGCCTCCTGCAAACTGAATGTGCTTCATGCAAAAAGGGCACAGCATAGGGATAACCGCGCCCGCTGGCTGTTAGCCATGAAACAAAAATGGCTGTCGTCGTCTCATTACGCTGATGTCGAGCAATGGCCCCGCCACTGGCAATGAGCGCCACCGGCTGATACCGTCAAGGCTTCATGCGTTCAGAACCGGAGTCTTTCATGCGCCCCTTGATCAACAAAGAGACCGTCATGTGCATGTCGCTGGCCGCCCGGCCCGGCAACTTTGGCACCCGCTTTCACAACTTCCTGTACGAAGAGTTGGGGCTGGATTATCTCTACAAGGCCTTCCGCACCCAGGATATTGTCGGCGCCATTGCCGGCGTGCGGGCACTCAACATCCGCGGATGCGCCATCTCGATGCCCTTCAAGGAGGCCTGCATCCCCTTGGTCGACGAGCTGGACCCTTCCGCCCAGGCCATCGACTCCATCAACACCATCGTCAATACTGACGGCCATCTCAAGGCCTACAACACCGACTACATCGCCATCGCCCAACTGCTGGCCGACTATCAGGTTTCCCCGGATCTCTCCTTTGCCCTGCGCGGTAGCGGCGGCATGGCCAAGGCGGTGGCCAGTGCGTTGCGCGATGCCGGGTTCCGCCACGGCACCATCATCGCGCGCAATGAGCAGACCGGCCGTCAACTGGCCGAGCTCTATGGCTTTGCGTGGGCTGCAGATATCCGCGATGTCCACGCCCAACTGCTGCTCAATGCCACCCCCATCGGCATGCCAGGCGACCCCGAGGCCGACGAGCTGGCCTACACGCCGGAGCAGATCGCCGCCGCCGACGTCATCTTTGAGGTGGTCGCCGCCTCCGAGGGGACGCCGCTCACCCGGGTTTCGCGCGAACAGCACAAGCGGCTGATCACCGGCGAAGAGGTCTTCGCCCTGCAGGCCGTCGAGCAGTTCGTGCTCTATACCGGCATCCGTCCCGATACCGAGCTGTTCGCCCGGGCGGCCGCCCATGCCCGCGGCCAGAGCGTTCGCTAAGGGCTGCGGATGACGGCATTCTCGGTTCATTGGCGTTTCAGCGCACAGAGTGCGCAACGGCTGCATCGGGTGCCGCTGTATGCGCCGGCACTGTTCTGGATCCGCGAGGGGACCAAACGACTGCATGGCGAAGGGAGCTCGCTCAACTGCCCGGCGGGCCAGTGCCTGGGCATGTCGGCGGGGGAAACCCGCTTGATGGAGAATCTGCCCAATGCTCACGGCTATTATCAGGCCGAAGTCTTTAGCCCGCCTCGACTCTGGACCGAACGCTTCTTGGCGCACTATGGCCCGCAACTGCCGAGCCAGTGGCAGCTGACGCCCGATTTTGCCTGCTTTGCCGAGCTGGAATCGCAGTTGCTGAGCCTGATTGCCCTGCAAGGCAGCACCGACCCGCTGGCCGAGGCGCGCGCCGAACACGGCTGGCAAGGCATCTTGCTGACGCTGGCCAGTCGAGGGCTCGGCGCGCCGCTGTTCAACCTGCAGCCGCTCACCCTGAGTCAACGTTGTCGCGCCCTGCTGCAACTGGACTTGGCCCACCCCTGGCAGGTCGCCGAGCTGGCCGCCAAGCTGGGGCTCAGTGAATCGTCGCTGCGCCGCGGCTTGCGTCAGGAGCAGAGCTCGTTTTCAACCCTACTGAGTGAACTTCGTCTGGCCTGCGCCTTCAATCGAGTCATGACCGAGAGCACCCCGTTACTCGCCATCGCCCTGGATTGCGGCTTCGCCTCACCGTCGCGCTTTAGTCAGAACTTTCGCCAGCGCTTCGGCATGAGTCCGAGTGCCCTGCGCCACAGCCGGGGTCTGAGTGATGAAGAGGCGACGGGCTGAGACACCCCCTTGACCCCTTGAGCTGACCGTTTGCGGATAGTCGCTGACCGTTTGCGGACAGTCAGTCGCGACCGCCGGCGCGATACTAACGGGGCATTCATCATCAAGGAGAGTTTCGATGCATAAGTTGACACCCAACGCCGCGCTGTTGCTGATGAGCCTGCCGTTTTGCAGTCTCGCGGCCGAGTCAGATTTCACATTGAGCAGCCCACAGATCGCCGATGGCACGACGCTGACCGCCAACCAGGTCTACAACGGTTTTGGCTGCAGCGGGCAAAACCAATCCCCGACCCTGCAGTGGAACGGAGCCCCGGCAGGCACCAAGAGCTATGCCCTGACCGTCTATGACCCCGACGCGCCCACCGGCAGCGGTTGGTGGCACTGGGTGGTGTTCAACATTCCGGCTGAGGCTCAAGGTCTGCCGGCGCAGATCACCGCAGCGGGCCAGGGATTGCCTGCCGGGGCGATACAAAGCCAGACCGATTTTGGTCAGCCCGGCTTTGGTGGTGCCTGTCCGCCGGTGGGTGACAACCCCCATCGCTACCAGTTCACCCTGCACGCCCTCAAGGTGGCAAGGCTCGATCTGCCTGCCAGCAGCATGCCGGCGCTGGTCGGCTTCATGATCCACGCCAACGAGCTGGCCAGCACCCGCTTCACCGCCTATTACGGTCGTTGAGCATCAGGTTGACGGCGCCCTAGGACGCCGTTAACTACGCCTCCACTACGCATCCGCCAGCACTTCCTCCTGGTCGTAGGCGCTGACCGACAGACCCAAGAGCTCCTGCACCGTCGAGGCAATGGTGATGGAGGAGAGAGTCCCCACCAGAATGCCGATGAACAGCGTCAGCGAGAAACCGTAGAGCGCTTCGCCACCGAACAGCAGCAAGGCGCCGACGGTGAACAGGGTGGTCCCCGAGGTGATCAGGGTCCGGCTGAAGGTTGCCTTGATGGCCCGATCCGAGCAGGCATAGATGTCAGGCTCGACCCGGGCCTGCAGCAGATCGCGCAATCGGTCCGAGATGACGATGCTGTCGTTGAGCGAGTAGCCGATCACCGCCATCAAACCGGCGATGATGTTGAGATCAAACTCGATCTGCAGCAACGAGAGCATCCCCAGCGCCATCACCGCATCGTGCAGCACGGAGAGCAGAACCCCGATGGCTTGCCGCCACTCGAAGCGCAGAGCCAGGTAGGCGGCAATGGCCACCGAGGCGGCCAGCAGCGCCAACATTCCCTGCTCGAACAGCTCATCACCAACCTGAGGCCCGACGATGGTGGTCCGGGTCAACTCCACCACAACGCCCAGCTCGCTCGACAGACGTTGCGCCAGCTCGGCGGCAGGAGTGATCAACTCCTGTGTCGGCAGCTTGATCAGCCACTCGCCGGGCGCTCCCGCCGGCTGCACCTCGAGAATGGCCGCCAGCGCAGGGGACAGACGGGCATTGAGCTCGGCCGCACTCTGCAACGTCTGGATCTTCAACTCCAGCAAGACCCCACCGGTAAAATCGAGCCCCAGGTGCAACCCCTTGCTCAACAGGATCCAGAAGCAGGCCAGGCTCAGCAGCAGTGAGAGACACAGCCCCAGGTAGCGCCAACGGGTCAATCCAATTTGCATCAGTCGATTTAGCATGGTTATACCCTCAACAGCTTACGAGAACATTGGCCCCAGATGGGGTTGATGATGGCGCGCGTCCCCCAGATGCCGGTGATCATGCTCGAGAGCAGACCCAGGATCAGGGTGATGGAGAAGCCCTGCAGCGGCCCGGAGCCAATGGCATAGAGCACCACGGCACTGATCAGGGTGGTGATGTTGGCATCGAAGATGGTGCGAAACGCCGAGCGATAGCCAAAGTCGATGGCATTGGCCAGACTCCCCCCTTCACGCAGGCGGTCGTGGATCCGCTCGAAAATTAGCACGTTGGTATCCACCGCCATCCCCACAGTCAGCACCAGACCCGCGATCCCCGGCAGGGTCAACACGGCGCCGGGCAGCAGCGCCAGCAAACCGACCTGCATCAGCAAGTTGGCCAGTAGCCCCACGATGGCCACCCAGCCAAACTTGCGATACCACAGCAGCATGAACAGCATCATGCCCGCCATGCCGAACGCCAGCGCCGTGAAACCCGCCTCGATATTCTGCAGACCGAGCGTCGGGCCGATGGAGCGCTCTTCCAGGATCAGCAAGGGTGCGGTCAGGGCCCCGGCGCGCAGCAGCATCGCCAGCTCCTGAGCCTGGGGCAGAGAGTCCAGCCCGGTGATGCGGAACTGATTTCCGAGTGCCGTCTGGATGGTGGCGACGTTGATCACCTCGCTCTGGGCGCGCAGCGTGTTGCCCGGCCCGCTCTGGTATTCGGTGAAGACGGTCGCCATCGACTGGCCGACATGGCCACGGCTGAACTGGCTCATGGTGGCACCACCGAGACGATCGAGCACTATGCTCACCTCCAGCTGGCCCATCTCGCCGATGGCGGCTCGCGCATCGACGATATGTTCACCGCTAAGGACAGGTTTTCGTGCCATGGGCACCGGATCCCCCTGCCGATCCGGCAACTGCAGCCCGGATCCGCCCTCTCCCGGCCGCACCGCATGAAAGGCCAACGAGGCCGTGGCCCCAATGACCTCCTTGGCCTGCTTGGGATTGTGCACTCCCGGCAGTTCGATGCGGATCCCGGCCTGCCCCTGGCGTTGCACCGAGGCTTCGGTGATCCCCAGCTCGTTGATCCGCTTCTTAAGGATGGTCAGGTTCTGGGTCACCCCATTGTTGATGAGCAGATTGCGCTCATCCTGAGTCAGCTTCAGGCGTACTTCGTTCCCCGAACGCTGCAGCTGCCAGGCCTGCGGTTGACCGCCGCTGTACTGACGGATGATCGTCATCCAGCCATCCGGCTCCTGGCCGGGCGGCAGACCGATCGCCAACTCACCGGCTGCTATTCGGCTGATGGTGGCCCCTCGGAGTTTGGCTTCGCGAAACTCGGTGCGCAGGCTATCCATCAGGTTGCGGGTCTGCGCCTCGAGGATGAAGTTGCTGTCCACACCGATGAGCAGCTGCGAGCCCCCGCGCAGATCCAGCCCCAGCTTGATGGGCGCCGCTCCCAGCTGCAGCAGCCAGCTCGGCGCATTGGCGTGAAATTCCAGGGTGATGGCCGAGGCATCGCGCCCCTGCTGCATCAACAGCTGACGGGCCCGCTGTTGCTGCTCCTGATTGGCAAACACCAGCTGTACCTGCCGAGCGGTGGTGACAACTTTTTGCGGCGCCACATCCTGACTGGCCAGCAACTGGCGATCCGCCGCCGTCCAGGTCCGGGCGCCGTGCAACCCCAACGCCGGTTGTTCGCCAAAGAAGGTGGGCAGGGAGTAAAAACTGAAGGTGAAGAACATCAGCAACAGCAAGGCGTACTGCCATTTGCTCATGCGATTGAGCCCCTTGGAGCTTGGTTTTTTAAGCGTCATGACTCAGATCCGTTTGTAAACAGAAGGCATGGCGCGCACGGCCTATTTCGCCGGTTCGACGCGCCATCAACAAACTGGAGAGAGGAATGCACAGAGCGAGGCCGCCTAATCAGCGGTCATCAAGAGTCACGCGCGCACACTAGCCTCTCCTGCGAAGGCAGAAGAGTCAGGCGGCTGTGTGTGTAAAGCGGTATTGCAGGTGTTTTCGGTTCCACAGTGCCGCCGTGAACCGGCTGAACTGCGCAAGGAAGGATTGTTTGGGGTAAAGCAGCGCCAGGAAGAGCCCCAACCCACAGAGCAGCAACAGCACCCACTCCATCGACCACTCGTGCAGCAGCAGGTAGGGCGCCGCCATCTCGGAGCCGCGACCACGGTGGGCCGGCTCGGCACGCAATGACTGGGAGGCCTGAGCCACGACCAGGGCGGCATGCCCCAGAAGGAGATCGAGCTGCCGGGGCTGCGAGGGCGAGGCGACGCGGTGCGACGCCATCTCCGAAACGGGCGAGCCATCAGCCAGCGGCTCGCTCCATGCGGCACCCGATAAAAGTTGCGAATGCGCAGCCGCCTCAGCATGGAAATCTGATGACATCAGCGCCAGCAGCATGATCCATGCAGCCAACAACCATTTGGGCAAACCGGCAACGGTCAAGAGAAGGCTCCGCAACAAACGAAGCGGCGACCGTACCATGGTGCCAATGCCGGGTCAAACCCGGAGTCCTCCCGCCCAAAGTCTGCTCGCGCCACATCCGCAAGGCTGAATGCGCTTTCTTGATCGCCGTCGTGTGAAAGAAACTCGCAATCCCGTATCCTTGCGTCACTTGATGGCCGTGCTGCCCATTGCCCGACTCCAATATCCCCGGTATTGCAGTTTTGACGTCCGTTTGAGCCCTCAAGCCGCTCATCACAAGGAATTCTGTGCGTGTATGGAAGTTAAGAACGCCGAGTATTTTCACATTCACCGCCTCGGCCAATACACGCCGATGTGGCAGGTCGGTCGCCGCATCAACTGGGTGCAAAAACGCAACAACCTGTTTTACGACCACTTCAATGAACATGGCCTCTATTACGATGATGGCATCGAGGATCTGCCCTTCGGCCAAGCCCTGGACAAGTTTTTTGCCAGCAGCATCGACTACCAGCGCCTGGAGGCCTTGAGCCTGCTCAAGGCCGCCCGCGAGGCCACCAAGAGCCAGTCGCTCTTCATCCGCGAAGAGATCTTTGAAGAGGTGCGCAGCAACTACTTCCCCCACCTGCCCTCCCGCAAGACCTGCATCTGGGTCTGTACCCAGGAGGCGGTCGAGTTCTGGTGGAGCACCCTCAACCCCGGCAATCAGAAGCTGTTGAAACTGAACCTGACCGGCTCCTTGTACATCGCCGATCAGCGTCACCTGCTGGCCGACACCTACCGCCACAATGACATCCGGGCCCGCGCCTTTGAATACTGGACCGGCAGCGACGGCATCGAGGTCAATGACCAAGAGGTGTTGTTCGAGGGGATCATCGACGTGGTCGCCGAGTACAACTCGCCAGACGAACTGTAAGGCTTGATTGACTCCTTCATTCATGGAGTGTCCAATGAAACCCCACGCAGGGCCCGGAGCAGGGATTTTCGGGCCGCTACCGCCATTGACTCTTGAACAGGAACAGGGATGTGACTACCTATCGCCACACGCTATTGGCAGCAGGTCTGCTGCTACTCGCGCTTGCCGCTTCACCCGCCAACGCCGCCATTCAAGCCTCCTATGATTGCCAAAAAGCCAGCACGTCGGTGGAAAAGCAGATCTGCCACTCCAGTGAGCTCGCCCGCCTGGACGTGCGACTCAACCATCTCTATTGGAAATTCTTCAACCAGCTGCCCGCCGATAAGAAAAGCATTGCCCGGCAGATGCAGCGCAACTGGATTATTAATCGCGAGCGGGATTGTCAAAAAAATCCACAACGCATTGATTGGTTTACCCAGGATTGGTTGTTTGATCAATCTGCCGGCCAAGAGCAGTATCCAGAGGACGAGGCGGCTCGCGAGAAAAAATGCATCCAGCGCTATCTGGACGATGCCATCGCTCACCTGGAAAAAGGGATCCTGATCTCCATCACCCCCTTTGATAAAACCGTCACCAAAAGCCGCGTCGGTTTGCCTGGCGTCGACGCCATCCTCAGTCACGCGGAAATGGTGCCTGATGAGTATGAAGAGCCCGAAACTCAAGTTAAACAGACCAGTTTCTACGCCAACACACTAGATAAAGACCATTTATTGAGTGCTTCGGTAAGCTTTGGCGGGGGAGTGGCGAATAATTTCACCACCGAGAGTATTGCCTTGCGCAGTTATCTGCTGGCAGATGGTCGCTACTATCAAGCCATGGCCGAGGTCGACTCCGAAAACAGCGGGCGCTGCACCAGCTACAGCGCTTTTTCGCTGGCATTTTTTAAGACGGATGGCGGGAAGGTGCAGTTTTTCCACTCCGATGAGGAGTACCGCGTTCCCTATACGCAGCAAAATTCCGCTTGTGGTTATACCTATGGAGCCCTGATCAAGGAAGGCGCCATTGAACAGGGTCTCTTCTTCGATAGCATGCAGAGTCGCAACGGCATATTTTCCATCGAATTCCCGGAGGTCAAACGCTACCTCGTCGATGAATCTACCGGCAGCTACCAGACGACCACGCCCATAGACCCCGACCTGACCGCATTTAACGGCACGGCCTACCGCCACCTCTATCAGACGCTGCTGGGGGATCTCAAATCCGATAGCAAACTCGATCAATGCCAGCAGATCAGCCAGCAATTTGAGCCCTATCTGGCGATCAAAGGGCACTTAGCCGCACTGGGAGTCAGCCGCGAGCAGGCCTTCTATACCCTCGCCCGCTTGGGCGACCCATTGCCCAAATACCCGAAGTTGGCCTATTTCAAGCCGTCGATCCAGGCCCTGCTCAGCTATCTGGAGAAGGCCCGAAAAGTGCCGGATTGGCAAGCCAAGCTGCAGGCCGCCGTGAAACAGTATCCGGAGCCCAACCACCACGGATTCAAGGATGAGGTCGACTGGACCAAAAATCCGTTCCAGCAGGCCGGCTTCGAGCACGATCCGGGCTGTTTTTCTTCGACTCCTTCAGCGGAGACCAATATGTCACTCGAGGAGTGGCTCTATGCCTTCTGGGCGCGTCGCGTCAACGACGGCACCCTCGAGCAATCGGAGCAGATACTGCGCAGCTTGCTAAAGGCGGGCGATGCGACCCACGCGAGCGAAAACCGTTGAGGAGGATGTCGGCTCTCGTCAACTGAGGTAGGATGGCGCTTCCCCCAAGAAGGAGTGAGATGGTGCGAGCTGGGATCCTGCTGCTGGGCTTACTCTGTGCCCCATTACAGGCCGATGTGCTCTGGATGAGCAATGGCGATCGTCTCAGCGGCCAGGTGATCGCCATGGACGAGATGCAGATCCGCATCGCCCTGCCCTATGGCGCCCCCTTGACCGTCGAGCGCACAGCGGTCAAACGCTGGCGACTAGATAAGCCCGCGCCCCAAAAAACCAAGCAAGGCAACGCCGCCTCTGAGAGTGCGACAGCCAATCCACCCGACAACCACTGGTATTGGGCTGGGCGCGGCGATCTGGCCCTCAAGCTCAAACGCAACGACAAAGTCACGGATAACGTGGACTTTTCCGGTGAAGCGGAGCTGGCCGATCAGGACTGGCGTTACACGCTGGAGGGCAAGTATCTCTACGATACGGTCGATGGCGCCACCGAGACCCACAAGTACCGGCTCAAGCCGATGGCCGACTATTTCATTGATGCCCAGTGGTTCTGGCGCAGCTCCGTTTACTACCAGTACGACATGCTCTCCAGTGCCTATCTGAGCATCGACTACGGGACCGGCCCCGGCTACCGCTTCTGGAATGACAAGCGGCGGCGTCTGGAAACCGTGCTGCAGGGAGGTTTGAGCCGCGCCTATTGGCACCAGGAGAGCAGCCTGTCGCGAGTTTTCGACTCGCAGACCGTCTCCTATCCGTTTGCATCCTTCGGTTGGGACTACCGGCAACCGCTGTGGAACGGCAGCAGCGAGCTATTCTCTGATGGCACCTACACCAAGTATCTGGACCAGCCCTCTCCCTACGTGACACTCAATCAAAATGTCGAGGCCTCGGTAGGCCTGCGCTATTACCTGAATGACAACCTCAATCTGTCGTGGCGCAGCGAGTTGGAATGGGATGATCTCTGGCTGGAATGGGGTGGCAAGAGCTACACGCCGAGCAACAGCAAGGAGTGGCGCCACCTCATGAGTCTGGGCGCCAGTTTCTGAAGCGGCCCCATTCCCACCGGAATGGAGCCATCTTGAGTTAGATCTTCACGCCATGAATGGCTTGCAACACCCGCTTATCCGAGATGGGGTACGGGGTGCCGAGGTTCTGGGCGAAGAAGCTGACGCGCAGCTCTTCGAGCATCCAGCGGATATCACCCACCTCTGCCGGCACCGGCTGCCCCTTGGGCAACTTGTTGATCAGCTGCTGATACTCCTGCTCCACCGACTGCACCTTGAGCATGTAGAGGCGATCGCGGTTCGGATCGGTGGGGATCTTCTCCATGCGCCGCTCGATGGCGCGCAGGTAACGCAGCAGATCCGGCAAGCGTTGGTGGCCGGTTTCGGTGACAAAGCCGCGATGAATGAGGCGCTCGAGCTGGGCCTGAATATCCGAGTGGGCATAGGCCAGCTCCAGGGTCACCCTTCCTTTGAGGGATTTTTTGATACCGTGGGCGGCGGTCAGGATC
>JASDSW010000001.1:0-7370 GCA_041441555.1 Aeromonadaceae bacterium | reverse complement strand
GGAATCGAACCACGGACACGCGGATTTTCAATCCGCTGCTCTACCAACTGAGCTATCTGGGCGACGGGGCGCTATTAAACCGATTCGCCCCTACCAAGTCAACACCCTTTTCCCCAATAATGTGGTGTGACCGGCCGATTGCTGAAAGCTTGCGCAGGATTTAGGGGCGATGTGGCTTTAGATCGTGATCTTGCTGTTTTTTTAGCGGGTTCCGCCACCAGAACCCGCGGCTGACATCCCCCGCTTCTCTTCCGTCCAACCGAATTTTTACCTCCCGGTGTGCTAAATGATTTCTGGTGGTATCATTTCCTCCGTTATCAGTTGCAACATAGAGATGCATCATGAGCGGTTGCAAGTTACCCATTGAAAAGATGATCGAGCGCTGTGAGGCGCTCAGGCCCGGCACTCCCGCTGAGGAGCTGTTGTTGGGGCGTCTGCTGAACGCGGCTCAACACAGGTTCGCAGAAACCAAGACCCGTTCGTTGGCGGAGGAGGGGTTGAGTGAAACCCTATTTCACGCCCTGATCGTGCTGCTGACGGCGGAGGAGGGGATCCAGCCCTCAGAACTGAGCCTGATGCTGGGGGCGTCGCGCACCAGTGGCACTCGCATCGCCGATGAGCTGGAGACCCGCGGCTGGGTCTGTCGACAGGGGGTGGCCGAAGATCGGCGTTGCCATCGGTTGATGCTGACCGAGCAAGGTCAGGCGTTTCTCACCGATATGCTGCCTCGGCAGCGCAACCGGCTTCGCGAGATCTGGCAGCCTTTTAGCAGCGAGGAGCGTGAGCAGTTCATGCGTTTGTTGCGCAAGGTTCTAGAGGTGATGCCGGAATAGAGCCTGCGGGTAACGGTTCGCGATGGACGGCTGTGGCTGCCTGCTGATTCGCGGATTGTTTTATCCAAATAGTAACCAATGAAATTATCACCAATGTGACTAAGGCTTGCTACCGGTAGACGAGTACCGGGGCGAGATGAGAAACGGAGATTGTATGAGTGCAGAGATTTCCTCCCGGAAGAAGAACTTGCTGCTGTTGAGCCTGTTTTTTGTGGTTGTCGCGCTGGGCGCCGGGATCTGGTGGTTCAAGGTGCTGTATGGCAGTGAAACGACGGATGATGCCTATGTCGCCGGGAATGTGGTTCCCGTGATGCCGCAGGTCGCCGGCAACGTCATCACCCTGCATGTTGAGGATACCCAATTGGTGAAGGCGGGTATGCCGTTGGTCGAGATGGATCCGACGGATGCCAAGCTGGCCCTGCTGCGCGCCGAGACCCAGTTGGCGCAGACGTTGCGTCAGGTGCAGCAGCAGATGGCCGAGCTCAAACAGTTCGATGCCTCGATCGCGCTGCGTCAGGCGGAGCTGGATCGGGTTTCTGGTGACCAGCATCGCCGCGAGGTTCTGGGAATGACCAATGCGGTGGGTAAGGAAGAGGTCCTGCACGCTAGGCAAAGTGTGATCGCCGCTCGGGCGGCTCTGCAGGTGGCCATTCAGCAACGCAAGGCCCTGTATGCCAAATTGCAGAACACGCCGCTGGCGGAGCAACCAGAGGTTCGTCACGCCGCCGAGCTGGTGCGCCAGGCCTGGCTCGATCTGCAACGGATGACCATTCACAGCCCGGTCAACGGCGTCATTGCCAAGCGTTCGGTCCAGGTTGGCAGCCATGTCGCCGTTGGTACCCCCTTGATGGCAGTGGTGCCACTGGATCAGCTATGGGTCGATGCCAACTTCAAGGAGGTTCAACTAGAAAAGTTCCGAATTGGCCAACCGGTTGAGCTGCAGGCCGATCTCTACGGGGATAAGATCACCTACCACGGTGAGGTGGAAGGGCTGGCGGCCGGTACCGGCGGGGTTTTCTCCCTGCTGCCGGCGCAAAATGCCACCGGCAACTGGCTGAAGGTGGTGCAGCGCTTGCCGGTGCGAATCAAGCTGCGGGCCGACGAGCTGCAACAGCATCCGTTACGCCTCGGCTTGTCGATGCTGGTCACCGTGGATGTCAGCACCAGCGATGGCCCCTTGCTGACGGCGGCCAAGCCGAAGGCGGCTCTGGCCACCACCCAATCCTTGAATGTCGATCTGCGGGGGGCGGACGAGCGGGTGGCCCGGATCATCGCCGAAAACAGCCAGGCCGATTGAGGGGGTGGTCATGTCGCAAGTGATGACGCCGCCTCGGCCTCTGGAGGGGATCGCCCTGGCTCTGCTGACCCTGGCGCTCTCCATGGCCACCTTCATGCAGGTGCTGGATACGACGATCGCCAACGTCGCGATCCCGACCATTGCCGGTAATCTGGGGGCTTCCAGCTCACAGGGAACCTGGGTCATTACCTCATTCGGGGTCGCCAATGCCATCTCGCTACCGCTGACGGGTTGGTTAGCCAAGCGATTCGGCGAGGTGAAGCTGTTTCTCTGGTCGACTGCCCTGTTCGTGATGGCCTCTTGGCTCTGCGGCATGGCCCAGAGCCTGGAGCTGCTGATCCTGTTTCGGGTGCTGCAGGGGCTGGTGGCCGGCCCGATGATCCCACTGTCGCAGAGCCTGTTGCTGAGCAGCTACCCGCCGAAGAAGCGGGGCATGGCGCTCTCGCTCTGGTCGATGACGGTGATCGTGGCGCCGATCTTTGGCCCGATCCTCGGCGGCTGGATCAGCGACAACTATCACTGGGGCTGGATCTTCTTCATCAACGTGCCGCTCGGTGTGGTGGTGTTTTTCCTCTGCACGCGCATGTTGCGGGGGCGGGAGACGGCAACTCAGCGTAATCCCATCGACCTGGTAGGCTTGTCCTTGCTGGTGTTGGGCGTTGGGGCCTTGCAACTGATGCTGGATCGCGGCAAGGAGCTGGACTGGTTCGCCTCCAGCGAGGTGGTCGTGCTGGCCATCGTGGCAGTGGTGGGACTCGCCTTTCTGATCGTCTGGGAGCTGGGGGATAAGCACCCGATCATCGATCTCTCGCTGTTCAAGCATCGCAACTTTGCCATCGGTGTCGGCTGCATCAGCCTGGCGTACATGCTCTATTTCGGCACCATAGTGTTGTTGCCGCAGCTGTTGCAGACCCAACTTGGCTACACCGCGACCTGGGCCGGCCTGGCGGCGGCCTCGGTCGGCATCCTGCCGGTGATCCTGTCGCCCATCATCGGCAAAAATGCCCAGCGTCTGGATATGCGTCTGTTGGTGACCTTCAGTTTTCTGGTTTACGCCGCCTGTTTCTATGCTCGGAGCTTCTTCACCGTGCAGATGGATATCGCGGCCGTGGTTTGGCCCCAGTTTTTGCAAGGGCTGGCGGTGGCCTGCTTCTTCATGCCGCTGACCACCATCTCCTTCTCCGGGCTGAAACCGCACCAGTTGGCCAGCGCCTCGAGCCTCTCCAACTTTTTGCGTACCCTCTCCGGCTCGATTGGGGCATCTATCATCAACACGCTCTGGGAGCGGCGGGAAGCTGTGCATCATGAGACGCTGACGGCCGCCATCAACCCTTACAATCCGCTGAGTCAGCAGGCGTTGCACAGCCTGCAGCAGGCCGGGATGAGCGAGGCGCAAGGGGCCGGTTATCTGACTCGCGAGATCACCCGGCAAGCCTTTGTGATGGGGAGCAACGAGATTTTTTATGGGGCGGCGGGGCTGTTTATCCTGATGATTGGTTTCATCTGGCTGGCCAAACCGCCATTCCATGCCGGCGGCGGGGGCGGGGAACACTAGAGGTTTGCTGTTGAATCACCAGGGGGCGGCCGATAAGCCGCCCTCTTACTGCCACTGACGGCGACAGGCGTCAAACAGCAATCCGAGTTAGCCTTGCGATGGGGGGACATAGCCCTCAATCTGCACGTCGCCATCTTCGAACAGGTATTTCACCATCTCCGCCTGCAGCTGGGCGCGGTGGTCACTGTTCATCATGTTCAGCTTCTTCTCGTTGATCAGCATGGTCTGCTTCTTCTGCCACTCACTCCAGGCCTCCTGACTGATGTGATCGAAGATGCGTTTGCCAAGCTCGCCGGGTATCAGTTGGAAAGGCATGCCGGGGGCTTCTTTTTTCAGTCGTTGGCAAAATACGGTACGGCTCATGAAGACCTCTTGGGGTTGCAATTGGGGGCCAGTCGGCACTGGCTGCAGCGTGACAAACGCCTCGCAGTGGCCGGTCGTTCAAGGTTATACCAGAGTCGGCGCCTTGGCTCCATGCCACTGGCTTGGTGGCGGCGATGTCTCTGGCGAACTTGTCTATTGCCGGTGAATGAATCATTGTCAAAGTGATCATTCACCGACTGGAGTCTGGAATCATGTTGACCACCGCGAGCGTTGAACGTCTGAACCAGCAGATCAATCTGGAGCAGTACTCATCCAATCTCTACATGCAGATGAGCGCCTGGTGCGATCATCAGGGCTATACGGGGTGTGCCGCGTTTTTGCGGGAGCATGCGCTCGAAGAGCTGCAACACATGTACAAGCTGTTTGATTACGTCTGTGAAACGGGGGCCCAGGCGCAACTGGCTGCCGTGGCGGCGCCACCCGCTACCTATGACTCGTTAGCCGAGGTGTTTCGCCTGATCTATGAGCATGAGCTGATGATCACCCGCTCCATCAACAAACTGGTGGCGGCGGCCTTGGCCGAAGAGGACTTCAGTACCTTCCAGTTCCTGCAATGGTATGTAAGCGAGCAACATGAGGAGGAGCGGCTGTTCAAGGGGATCCTCGACAAGATTTCGGTGATTGGTCTGGAGGGCAAGGGGATCTACTTCCTCGACAAGGAGATCCGCAAGCTGGCCGGGAAGAGTGAGGCGGCCGTCGGTTAACTGCGATTAGCCGCCATCAATCGTCTCCATCGGATGGCGGGCCGTATCCGAACCTCTGTGCGTCCTGGCGCGCCCAGAGGTTCTTTTTTTGCGGGAATGCGCCCCATGGCACTGCTTGAGTGCTGCTGACGCTCGGTAAGGCGGAGAGCCTCCAGCTTTTGCGCATCCCGACTCATCGCTGAAGTCGGGCCTCCAGAGGGATGGGAGACTACTGATGCTTGATAAATTTGCGGATCGGGGTCGGTAAGCCGATGGTTTGGAGCTGCTCCGGGGTGAACCAGGCCTGATAGCTTGCCTGGGGCTCCAGGCAACTGAGCTGCCAGACTTCGGCCTGTAACTTGTAGTGGCTGAAGGTGTGGGTGAACTCCCCCTTCAAGGTGGCATCGGCCGGGCAGGCCGGACGGTCCAGCTCGGGCAGACACCAGAGTCCGCCCCAAATCCCCTCGGGCGGGCGTTTTTCCAGCAATAGCTGGCCATCCTGTTCCTGCCAGGCGAAGAGCCCCTCTCGGGTGGGCACGGTTTTTTTCGGCTTGGGCGTCGGCAGCCAGGCGATGCGATCACTCTGTTTGGCCACGCATTGCGGGGCAAACGGACAGCGCTCACAAGCGGGATTTTTAGGGGTGCAGAGGGTGGCTCCCATATCGAGCAACCCCTGGGCAAACGCGCGATTGTCATGCTGGGGGGTGTAGCGCTCGGCGAGTTTCCACAGGGCGTTGGTCACCGCGCTGCTGCTGAGTTGCCCTTCGATGCCAAACAGGCGACAGAACAGGCGCTTCACGTTGCCATCGACGATGGGGCCAAATTCATCATGGGCAAACGCGGCGATGGCGCCGGCCGTGTAACGGCCGACCCCGGGGATCTGCTGCAGCTTCGCCAGCGAGCGCGGAAATTGGCCGTGGCAGACATCGACCAGGTAACGAGCCGCTTTTTGCAGATTGCGGGCTCGCGAGTAGTAGCCCAGTCCTTGCCATAAGGCCATCACCCGATCCTCTGGTGCCTGAGCCAGTGCTTCCAGAGTGGGGAAGGCTTGCATCCAGCGCTCAAAATAGGGAATCACAGTCGCGACTTGGGTCTGTTGCAGCATCACTTCGGAGACCAGTACCCGGTAAGGGGTAGGTGTCTGTTGCCAGGGCAGATCGTGACGACCGTGGCTTGCCTGCCATCGCAGTAAGGTCTGGGTAAAGGAGTCGGGGCTAGGTGGTGTCAGCGGCACGGGTGGTTTCTCGGTGGCAGCGCCAGGCAAGTGGCTATCGGGTCAAGTCAGAGGCTTGGACCGCGATTGCACCACAGGATCCCTGCGGGTGTAAACCATGGTCAACGTGCGGCTATGGTGGTTGATGGGGTGGTTTGCCTGCTTTTTGTTCACTTTATTTGTTGTGGAGGTCGTTACGGGCTTGCACCGGCGACCTATCTTTGGATAATTCGCTCTCCCCATTTGATCCTGAGACATGTCGATGACCGAAAATAACCAGCCTGAGATGACCGAAGCAGGCCAACTGATGCGCCGTATCCGCAGTTTTGTTCGCCGGGAAGGGCGCCTGACCAAGGGACAGGAGCGCGCACTCACCGAGTTGTGGCCGGTCATGGGCGTCGAGTTTACGGGGGAGATGCTGGATCTGACCGAGCTGTTTGGCCGGAAGGCGCCCGTGGTACTGGAGATCGGCTTTGGCATGGGAGCTTCGCTGGTGGAGATGGCCCAGGCGGCGCCGGAGAAGAACTTCATCGGCATCGAGGTACACCGCCCCGGCGTCGGCGCCTGCCTATCGTCCGCGGCGGAAGCCGGGGTGACTAATCTGCGCCTGTTCTGCCACGATGCCGTCGAGGTGCTGGAGCAGATGATTCCAGAGCAGAGCATCGACACTCTGCAGCTCTTCTTTCCGGATCCTTGGCATAAATCCCGTCACCACAAACGGCGGATTGTGCAGCCGGCATTCGTGGAAATGCTGCGACCGCGCCTGAAATTGGGCGGTCTCTTCCATATGGCCACCGATTGGCAGAACTATGCGGAGCACATGCTGGAGGTGATGCGAGTCGCCCCGGGCTTTAGCAACACATCCGAATTTGGCGATTATGTCCCTCGTCCGGACAGTCGCCCTCTGACCAAGTTTGAGCGCCGCGGCCACCGGTTGGGCCACGGTGTCTGGGATCTGGTGTTCCAACGTATTAGCTGATTATTCACTCCAGGAGATTTCAACATGGCACAACGTAGCCGCCGTCTGCGCAAGAAGTTACGTATCGACGAGTTTCAGGAACTAGGTTTCGAATTAAGCTGGAATTTCCCGGCGGGCACGGCAGAAGAGCAGATCGATCGGCTGATCGATGCCCTGATCCTCGAGGTGATTGAAGCGCGTCAACTGGCGTTCGCCGGTAACGGTCATCTGGGATGGGAAGGTTTGGTCTGCACCCAGAAGATCGGCAAGTGCAGCGACGAGGACATCAAGGCCTGCTGCGAATGGCTCAAGCAAAAGGGCATGGAAAATATCAAACACTCCAACCTGTTTGATATCTGGTACGGCGATGTACTGACCGCCTGATGTTCCGCGATAAAAAAAGGTTCTTCGCGCAAGCGTGGGGAAAGGTAAGTTGACAGACAGGGA